>UQMY01000001.1 GCA_900542325.1 uncultured Collinsella sp.
CGAGCCGTCGGATGACTTTAAGAAGGGGGAGGCCTCGCGGCCTCCCCCTTTTTGCGTTTACGGGGCGTAAATGACTCAATTACACCAGACGATCTTGTTGTTTTCGGTATTGAGCCTTTATTTAAAGAAAATAAATCGTATAACAAGGGCAACTGCTATGGCCGCAATGGTCAAAAGCAGAATTGTCAGCTGATGCTGCTTGCGTCGTTTACTTGACGAAACGAAGATTGACTTTCCCTGTTTTGGCGTTTCGAGATAGCGAGCCGAATGCGTCAAGGTTTGCTTGGGTCGAGGCCCTCTTTGTTGATGGACGGCGGATGCTTTCATCGGCTCATCACTAGCTGCGCTGTTTTTAGATAATGGTGCGTCTTTCAGATATACAGGGTCTCCCGAGGCGACGCCCATATGTTTACGTCCCGTTTGGGCATCCTCGAGCGTTTGATATCGGTTTCTCGTCACATAATCGGGCTCTTGGTCATTGATGGGCTCTTGCGAGATGTGGGGGCGATGGAACCGTGGCGGCTGCGTAGAAGTATCTTCGCCCTGCGTCGGCATAAACATATTGTTCTGGTTTTGGTCGTCCATGATGCCCTTTAGCTCGTTACCAACAACGTGTACGCGCTCATTGTAAGCCCCTTGTTATTTGTAGCTGCGAACATACTTGTTATTTAAGCTCTGGTTCAAAGAACCTTAACCTTACTAAAACCTGAGTCATACACACTTAGATATGCTTATAGTACTGGACTCAAAAAACTTTATAGTCGATGTATATATGAGCACTGGGTGGGCATATATAAGAGCGTCAAAAGAAGTCCCAGTCACCTAGAAGATGGCTCGGCAGTCCTTAAAAGGAGTGGTAAACATGGCAAGCATGGTTCCTTATCGTTCGGTTTTTGGCGTTCGTCCTTCTGCTAGCTCGCTGTTCGATCTGTTTGATGATATGACCGACCTTGCAAACAACTCGATTGCCTCCAAGGCGTTCCCCGTTGACGTTGAGGACAAGGGCGATGGCTACGAGGTCAAGGCGTATCTGACCGGTGTCGCCAAGGATGATATCGACGTCGAGCTCAATGAGGGTCGCCTGTCCATCAGCGTGAACGTCGAGGAGAGTGTCGAGAACGAGGGCAAGAACTTCCTGCAGAAGGAGTTTAGCTCGTACAGCGCGACGCGTGGCGTATATCTGAAGGACGCTTCGAGCGAGGGCCTCTCTGCAAAGTATGCTGACGGCATCCTCACCGTTACGGTTCCTAAGATCGTCGAGAAGAAGAACGTCACGAAGATCTCCATCGACTAACGATGGCTCTGCTTCAATCGAGAGTATGAGTTAAGGGGGCTGGGAAGTGATTCCCAGCCCCCTTTTGTTGTCTTGAGGGGCTATTGAATAGTTGTCGGTTGATACTGACTTGCAGGGCGTATCGAGAGCTTCCGTGGCCCTTGAAGACGGGTGGCAGAACTGCCGAGTTCATCATCGAGACTTGCATCAAGCGCGTTGGCATAGCTTTTGACGGTAAGGCTTGGACGATTATTGTCCTGGCTGATATGCATGGCGATGAGCTGTTCGGTGCGATCGGTAACAAGTTCGCGCGCGGCTTCGGCGGCCTGGTTGTTGGAGAGGTGCCCCTTTGTGGACAGGATGCGCTCCTGAAGAAAGCGGGGGTACGCTCCTTCGCGCAGCATAGCTACATCGTGGTTGCTTTCGAGCGCGAGAACTCGACAGTCTTTGAGGATGCCTATGGCCTTGCTCGATAACTCTCCGGTGTCGGTGGCAAACCCAATGGAATCATCGAGAGCATTAAATCGATAGCCGACAGGATTGATGACATCGTGCGATGTTGAGTAGGTTTGCACGTGGATGCCGGCAATGGGGAGCGTGTCGCCGGGGTCAAATTCCTCTACGGGCAGGTGCGCGAGGTTTTCTTTGCATGAAAGGGTGTCCCTGCTGGCAAAGAGGGGACCATGCCAGTGCTTGCACCATACATCGAGCCCCTTGATATGGTCACCATGCTCATGGGTGATTACTAGAGCGGCGACGTCGTCTGCCGAGAGGCCAAGCTCCGCCATGCGTTTAAGTGTCTCGCGGCGGGACAGGCCGTTGTCGATCATGATGAGCCCCTGAGGCCCCTCGACGAGTGCGCAGTTGCCTTTTGAGCCGCTGCCGAGGATATGAAGGTGCAGGCGAGACATAAGATTCCAAAGGATACAATGGGTGCGGACGAATAGAGGAGGAAGCGAATGCCAACGGTATCTCAGCACTATGGACATCATGCCGCGCCGAGGACGGATAAGAGCGCCCTGGCAACGCGGCAGGCCGCTGCCCCCGTAGTGCTCATGGTATCAGGCGGTGCGGACTCGACGGCGCTGCTCCTTATGGCTTGCACATCAAAGCTGGATATTCAGGACGGGCGCGGCGTCGCTCCGATTGCGCGCGAGCGATTGCACGTGCTGCATGTAAACCATCATCTGCGCGGGGAGGCATCCGATGGCGACGAGGCCTTTGTACGTGACCTGTGCGCGCAATACGGTTTGCCGCTGTGTGTTGAGCATGCCTATTTTGATGACGAATCGGGCAATATCGAGGCTGCGGCTCGCGAGGTGCGCTATGCCGCGGCACGGAGATACGTTCGCGAACTTTGTGCCGAATCGGGCGCACCGCGGACGGCGGCTCGTATCTGTACCGCGCATACTTCGTCGGACCGCGCGGAAACATTTTTGATGAATGCCATTAAAGGGTCGGGTCCTGCGGGTCTATCGAGCATTCCGCGCCGTCGGAACATTGTGGTTCGCCCCTTGCTCGACCTCACGCACGATGAGCTCGTGAGCTATCTGCAGGTGCACGGTCAGCCATGGCGGGAAGATGAAAGCAACGAGGACGTTTCGTACCTGCGCAACTATGTACGCCATCGGGTGATGCCGGTGGTGGCACGGCGCAACGCGAGCGTCTGTAAGACGATTGGCGCCGCTTGCGAAATTCTGGGCGACGAAGACGCCTTTCTTTCCCAGCTTTCGGCACAGGCGTTTCGAAGCTGCCTGCGCAAGGAAGCGGCGGGCGCACTGGTGCTCGATGCGCGCCGTCTTGCCGCCGCTGAGGTTGTGATTGCACGGCGTATCGTGCGGTTGGCGATTAAGCGCATCGATCCCGACGCGCGACCGGAGATGCGGCACGTGGAGCGCGTGCTCGCCTGCGTCGCTGCGGGCTCGGGCTCGGTTACGCTTCCTGCGGGAATTGATGCCCGTGTGGAGTTTGGCATGCTGGCGTTCAAGGCCCCGGCGGCGCGCGAGGGTTTAGTGGCCGATTGGATCTCCGTTCCCGGTTGTCTGCCGCTGGGGGCGGGGCATATGCTGACAGCGGAGCCGATGGCTGTGGAGCCGGGGTGCGATATCGTGCACCGTGCCCGCGAGCTTGCTGCTGCCGGAAAGGTTGCGGCCTTGGTGGATGCGGCGGCCCTGGGGTTTGCCGACCGCGATGGCGAGCGGATGTTAGCCGGCTCGCGCGGGGAGATCCCCACCGAGGCACGATCGGCGCGCCTGTGGGTGGATAGCCCTGTGCCGGGAGACGTGATGTGCCCGTTGGGGATGAACGGCCGAAGCAAGAAAGTGTCAGACCTGTTAAACGAGGCGCGCATTCCTGTTTCAGACCGCTCTGGCGTACCCGTGGTAAGAACGGCTCCGGGAGGTGCCGTAGTATGGGTCGCGGGCGTTCGCGCGGACGAGCGTTTTAAATGCACGGCCGCAACGCGCGTGGCATATCTGCTTCGTGTGGTCGATGCGGAATAGCGCTTCGCGCCAGCTATTCTGTGCGACGTTGACGGTATTCCCGCGCTGATGGCGCACGTGCTGGTAAATATACCCCGTGCGCTGCTAGAATGTGTAGTTCGCGTCCATACGGCGGTGTGTGGGCGATTAAGCACAAGAAAGGGTTGTCATGGCTTCTCAACATCCGGATATCGAGAAGGTTCTGTTTTCGCAGGAGGATATCGACGGTATCGTCTCTCGCCTAGGCGAGCAGATTACTCGCGACTACGCGGGTAAGGATCTGGTACTGATTGCGGTCCTGCGCGGCGCCGTGGTCTTTATGGGCGACCTGATGCGCAAGATCGAGCTGCCGACCAACATCGATTTCATGGCTGTTTCGAGCTATGGCGACGGTGTGAAGTCTTCGGGTATCGTGCGTATCATTAAGGACCTGGATATCGACATCCGTGGTCGCGACGTGCTGATCGTCGAGGACATTCTGGACTCGGGCCTGACCCTCAAGTACCTGATGAAGAACCTCGAGAGCCGCAAGCCCGCTTCTCTGGAGGTCGCCGCCTTCCTATGGAAGGACGTTGAGGACCGTACCTCGGCCGTCACGCCCAAGTATGTTGGAACCCATTGCCCCGATGCCTTTGTGGTGGGCTACGGCCTCGACTATGCCGAGCGCTATCGCAACCTTCCGTATCTGGGCATTTTGAAACCGGAGGTTTATTCGTAAGATGCCCGACGACCGTAACGATAACAATTCCCAGACTCCCCGGGAGCCTAAGATCCCGGGGATGCCCGGAGGCAAGAAGCCCACGCGTACGGGCTGGCTGTATTTTATTTTGGCTTGCGCGCTTCTGGGCTACGCCTTCTTTAACATGGGCTCCGGCTTTGCCAGCTCCAGCAATACCGTTAAGCTCGCGACGAGCGAGATGGTGAGCGCCATTAAGCAGGATCGCGTCGAAGATTTGACCTATACGGTTCAGGACGGAAGCGTGACGGGTCATTACTGGAAGACGAAAAAGGACAAGGGCGACACGAGCGAGCTCAAGAGCTTTTCCTCGACCTATGTCGGTTCCGATTCGCTTGCCGAGCTCATGGCGGAGCACCCCGATACCAAGTACATCGTCAACACCAACGATCCCGATTTTTGGGGCGACTTGGCGATGAGTGTGCTTCCGACGATTGCCTTGATCGCCATCATGTTCTACTTTATGCGCCAGATGATGGGTGCCAACAACAGGAACATGCAGTTTGGCAAGACCAATGCCAAGACCAACGAGGCCACGCGTCCCAAGGTCAAGTTTGAGGATGTCGCTGGCGTGGATGAGGCGGTCGAGGAGCTCGAAGAGATTCGCGATTTCTTGAGCGACCCGGACCGCTATCGCAAGCTGGGCGCCAAGATTCCCCGCGGCGTGTTGCTGGTGGGCCCTCCGGGTACCGGTAAAACCCTGCTGGCCAAGGCCGTTGCCGGCGAGGCGGGCGTGCCGTTCTTTAGTATCTCGGGCTCTGACTTTGTCGAGATGTTCGTGGGTGTCGGCGCCAGCCGCGTGCGCGACCTTTTTAAGGAGGCCAAGTCTCAGGCTCCGTCAATCATCTTTATTGACGAGATCGATGCCGTGGGACGTCAGCGCGGAGCCGGTTTGGGCGGCGGCCACGACGAGCGCGAGCAGACGCTCAACCAGCTGCTGGTCGAGATGGACGGTTTTGAGGAAAGCGAGTCGGTCATCCTGATCGCCGCGACCAACCGCCCCGACATTCTGGATCCGGCGCTGCTGCGTCCCGGCCGTTTTGACCGCCAAGTCACGGTTGACCGCCCGGACGTAAAGGGCCGCGAGCAGATCTTGCGCGTGCATGCTGAGAACAAGCCGATGGACGAGGACGTTAAGTTTGAGAAGCTCGCCCAGATGACCGTTGGCTTTACTGGTGCCGATTTGGCGAACCTGCTCAACGAGTCTGCGCTGCTGGCCGCTCGCCGTCATCGTTCTGTGATCTCGATGGACGAGGTCGAGGAGTCGATGGAGCGTGTGATTGCCGGACCGCAACGCAAGGGCCGCGTGATGACCGAAGCCGAGCGCACCACGATTGCTTACCACGAGAGCGGTCACGCCCTGGTGGGCCACATCTTGGAGCATTCCGATCCGGTTCATAAGATTTCGATTGTCAGCCGCGGCCAGGCTCTGGGCTACACGTTGCAGCTTCCGCAGGAGGATCACTTCCTCAAGACCAAGAACGAGATGCTCGACGAGCTCGCCGTGTTCTTGGGCGGTCGCGTTGCCGAGGAGCTCATGTGCGACGACATCACGTCGGGCGCGAGCAACGATCTGGAGCGCGCGACTAAGATGGCGCGCGAGATGGTCACGCGCCTGGGCATGAGCGAGGAGCTGGGCACGCAAGTGTTTGGTGAGGCGCAGCATCAGGTGTTCCTTGGTCGCGATTACGCCGATCACCAGGATTACTCCGAGGAGACGGCGCGCCGCATCGATATCGAGGTTCAGCGCATCATGCGCGAAGCCCATCGCCGTGCGGTCGAGATTTTGGATGCCCGTCGCGATCAGCTCGATCTGATGGCGAAGGTGCTGCTTGAGCGCGAGACCGTCGAAGGCGACGCCGTGAACGCCCTGCTCGGCAATGAGTGGGATGCCTACCTTGAGCGCGAGGGCGATATCCTGGCGGCCAAGGAGGAGCGCAATGCCAAGGCGGCCGGCATGCCGACCAAGAAGCGCTTGCCTCGCATGAGCGAGGAGGAGCTGGCGGCTGATGCTGCGGCCTTTGCGCAGGCGGCCATGCAGGAGGATGCCGAAGCCGCATCCGATGATGCCGGTGATGGCAATGCTGTCAACGCTGACGGCAACACCGACGCCGACAAATAGTCCTTGTAGCGAAAGCCTCCGCGGGGAAACCTGCGGAGGCTTTTTCTTCGTTGATTGGGGACAGACTTAAATGAGCGTTTTCACGCATTTAAGTCTGTCCCCAATCAACATTGCTGCGGCACTTTGCTCAACTAAAGCGTACAATACCGCCTATGCGAAAGGGGAACAGATGATCAACGAAACTATGTATGCTCGCGGTGCGGAGAGCTCCATCATCCGCGAGATCTTTAGCTATGGCCTTGAGCGCAAGGCGCAGATCGGTGCAGAGAACGTATTCGATTTTTCGCTGGGAAACCCGAGTGTTCCGGCGCCTGCCGCCGTGGCTGAGTCCATTAAGAAGGCCTTGGAGCTGCCGAGCGACCAGCTGCATGGATACACGCCTGCACCGGGTTTGCCGCAGTGCCGTACCGCCGTGGCTGAGTCGCTCAATCGCCGTTTCGGCACGAGCTATGAGGGCAAGGATGTCTTTATGACCGTGGGCGCGGCGGCTTCGCTCACCTGCACGCTCAATGCCGTTACCAATCCGGGTGACGAGGTTATTGTTATCGCCCCGTACTTCCCGGAGTATCGCGTGTGGATTGAGAAGGCCGGCTGTACGTGTGTCGAGGCGTCTGCCGATGAAGACACGTTCCAGCTGAGCGTGGGTAATGTGCTCAAGGCGATCACCGATAAGACGGCGGCCGTCATTATCGACTCGCCAAACAACCCGACCGGTGCCGTATATACGCGCGACACGCTGACGCGACTGGCCAATGTTCTGCGCGAGGTCAACGCCAAGCGCGATCCCGAGAACCCGATCATGCTTATCTCGGATGAGCCGTATCGCGAGATTGTCTATGGCGCCGAGGTGCCTTGGGTGCCTTCGATCTACGAGCACACCATCGTGTGTTACTCGTATTCCAAGTCGCTTTCGCTACCGGGCGAGCGCGTCGGGTGGATCCTGATTCCCAATACGAATCCTCAGGCAGCTCGTCTAATGCCCGCCGTTGCCGGTGCCGCCCGTACGCTGGGCTTCGTGTGCGCTCCGGCGCTCTTCCAGCGCGTGATTATCGATTGCATCGATGAGCCGAGTGACGTTGAGGCCTATGCACGCAACCGCACGGCGCTCACCGATGCATTGGCGGAGTACGGCTACACCTATGTTGAGCCGGACGGTGCTTTCTACCTGTGGGTGAAGGCGCTCGAGCCCGATGCAAATGCATTTTGCGAGCGCGCGAAGAAGTACGAGCTGCTCGCGGTTCCCTCGGACAGCTTTGGTATGCCGGGTTGGTTCCGCCTTGGCTATTGTGTGAGTTACGAGACGATTATCAATTCGCTACCTGCCTGGAAGCAGCTGGCAGACGAGTATCGTTAAAAGCAAAGCGCTCTGCCTGTAATGTTTTACGTGAAACGGGGTTTGGTGTTGAGCCGGACCCCGTTGTCATGTACGTTGTGTCGTTGGGATGGAGCGGTTTTACGACTATCGAAGGCTATGCGTACAATGAATATACGCGACGGCCATGCCGGATAAGGAGATCCGATGCCCTACCTGCTTTCCTGTGATATCCATACTCATACGATGTTCTCTGCGCATGCATATTCGACCATTGAGGAGAATGTGTACTGGGCGGCAGAGCGTGGCCTGCAGGTGCTCGGATCTGCCGACCATCTGAGCTCTATGGTTTCACCTTGCCCCAATGACCTGCGCAGTTACCAGTTCTTTATTAACCAGGATATCTGGCCGCGCATTTGGAGCGGCGTACTGGTGCTGCGTGGTGCCGAGGCCGATATCGTTTCGCTGGACGGAAGCCTGTTTGGCGAGGACATTCCCGTTTCGCTCGATATTGCCGGCGATTCGTATAGTCGTGAGCATTCGCTGTTCGATTTGGTTACGCGCAATTTGGATTATTTGGTTGCGAGTGTGCATAATCCGCAGCTCGCTGAAGGCGCGACGCTCGCCCAGACGACCGAGATGTATATCAATGCTCTGGAGCACCCCAAAGTGTTTATGCTGGGTCACACGGGCCGCTCGGGTGTTCGCTTTGATATCGATGAGGTGCTGATGGCGGCAAAGGCCAAGCACAAGATTATCGAGATCAACAACCATAGTCTTGAGCATGGTACCGATGCCGAGCATTGGGGCGCTTGTCGCAAGATTGCCGAGCGCTGCGCCGAACTGGGCGTGGGGATTGGCGTCTCGACCGACGCGCACATTGGTATGGCAATTGGCAAGCTCGACCAGGCGCGCAAGATGCTCGATGAGATTCACTTCCCGCTGGACCTGATCGTGACGCGCGATCGCGAGACGCTGCTGCGCGAGATGGCGGCAGCCGGCGTCTGTGACCTGCGCAAGAGCATGTAACGGGCTCATATATCCAACGAAAGGGGGCGGTCCAGACGGGCCGCCCCCTTCTTGTCCCAAAAATCTACCGGTGTTGGTTAGCGGCGCTCGAGGATCGCTACGGTTTCGGTGTGGTCGGTATGGGGGAACATGTCGACCGGCGTGATCTTGAGCAGGCGATAGCCTCCGTCGAGGAGCTGGTGCAGGTCGCGCTCTTGGGTCACGGGGTTGCAGCTGATATAGGTGATGCGGCGCGGCTTGAGCGCGCAGGCGGCCTCGAGGAACTCGGGGGTGGAGCCGGCGCGCGGCGGGTCGATGGAGAGAACGTCAACGCGCTCGTTGTTATCGGCGGCGTCCAGGATGTAATCGGTGGCGTCGTCGGCCATAAACCAAGCGCTGCGGGTGAGGCCGTTGAGCTCGGCATTGCGACGTGCGTCGGCAATGCCCGCCGGGTTGCGCTCCACGCCGAGCAGCATAATGCCGACACCTCTGTCCTGGGCATCCTTCGCGGCGCACAGACCGATGGTGCCGCTGCCGCAGTAAGCGTCCATAAGAATGTTGCCCTGCTGCAGGTCCATGCCGTCAATCGCGAGCTGATAGAGCAGCTCGGTCTGCTGCGGATTGGTCTGATAGAACGCGGTAGGGGAGATATCGAATTCGCAACCGAGCAGCTGGTCGCGCATGCACTCGGCGCCATAGACGATACGAGTCTCCCCACCCAAGATGGCGTTACCGGGACGGCCATTGATATTTTGGGCAACGGTGACGATATGCGGATCGAGTGCCGCGACGGCCTCAAAGAACTCCTGTGCATGCGGTAAGTCACGCTGGGCGGTCACGAGCGTAACCATGACCTGGTCGGTACGCCAGCCGCGGCGGACGACGGCATAGCGAAGCAAACCAAGATGTTTGTCCTCATTAAACGCGGGAATATGCAGCCGCTCAGCTTCGCGTGCGATGCCGTTGAGAATCTGACGGGCACCCGGCGCCTCGACAGGACACTCGGGTACGGCAACGATTCTGTGCGAACCGCGCTCAAAGAAGCCGCAGCGGACAGCACCCTCCTTACCGGGAGCAAAGGGAGTGGCAGCCTTATGACGAAAACCACGCGGCGCAGGATACTTGCCCGGGTCGCCCAAGGTGACGCCCATACCGCGAATGGGGTCGACGCTAATACCCTCGCGCTCGCAAAGAGCAGCAAAAAGCTCCTCCATAGCAGCCTGCTTAGCTGCCAACTGCTTTTTATAAGGACGATTGAGCGCCGTGCACCCACCGCAAGCTTTCATGATCGAACAGGGAGACTTGGGGTCCACAGCCTTACGCGCAGACGAAACCCGATCTTTATGCGAGCGCTTGGAGCGAGTCTGAGATGCCTTATCCTCGTTCCGACGAGAGCCGGGACGCTTGGCCTTAGCCTTGCCCTTCGCATCCTGAGACGACTTGGATTTCTTAGAAGATTTTTTCTCCTCCGACCCTTCAGTCGCTTCGATCAAAGCACGACGAGCCCTACGCTCCGCACGAGATTCTGCCATGAATTAACTCCACTAATTTACAGATTGAAATCTGAAAGCATTGTACCGTGCCAAGTTAGCGGACGATATGCAAGCGCCCATTTCATGCCGGTGATAAGTCCAACGATGTTTGCCCGGCGTGGGCGGGGAGCGGCGCGTAATTAAGTTTCCTGCTCCACAGTCCTGCGCAAGGCGGAAAGCACATTAAGTGCGTTCCTTTGCGTGCGGAACTCGCGATAAACTTAATTACGCGCCGCTCCCCGCCCACGCCGGGCAAACCCTCCCTTGTACTTTATCAAGGTAGAGTGTATGATTCTGAACGTTACATGACTCACTTTACCTAACTAAAGTGCCATCAAGGGGGAATACCATGAATGCCGATATGTCTCGTCGTCAGTTTGTTGGTCTAGCCGGCTCACTCGCTACGGTTCTAGGCCTTGGCCTGGTTGGCTGTGGCGGTGCCGATAAGGGCTCTGCTGCCGGATCTGCCGCAGCAAAGGATGTGAAGGGCGCCGCCGAGTCCAAGAAGTTCGTGGTGGGTTTTGACAAGTCCTATCCTCCGTACGGCTTTGTGGGCGATGACGGCGAGTACACGGGCTTTGACCTCGACCTTGCCAAGGCCATTGCCGATAAGCAGGGCTGGGATGTCGATTACGAGGCCATCGATTGGGATGCCAAGGACACGCTGCTCAACTCCGGCGCCATCAACTGCATCTGGAACGGCTTTACCATGGAGGGTCGTGAGGACGACTACACGTTCTCCGAGCCGTACATGCTCAACGAGCAGGTGCTCGTGGTCAAGAAGGATGCGGGCATCAAGAGCTGGGATGATCTTGCCGGCAAGACGGTGATCACCCAGACCGATTCCGCTGCTCAGGACGTGCTCGAGGGCGATCAGAAGGATCTGGCGGCGACGTTTGCCACGCTCGACACCATCGGCGAGTACAACACGGCCTTTATGCAGCTCGAGAGTGGCGCGGTCGATGCCGTGGCGTGCGACCTTTCGATTGCCCAGTATCAGCTTGCCGCTAAGCCCGATGCCTATACGCAGCTTGATGAGCCGCTATCCAGCGAGCACTACGCCGTCGGCTTTAAGAAGGGCGACACCAAGTCTGCTGATGCCGTGACCGAGTCGCTCAAGGCGCTCTATGAGGACGGCACGGTCAAGGACCTGTGCGACAAGTATGCAGAATACGGTCTTTCCTTCGACAACTGGGTTCTCAAATAACGGCTTTCCCAGGCACCCGATCTTGCCGCTCAAACCGTCGCTCGCGTACAAAAGTACGCGTCGCTCCTCTTTCGCGGCAACCTCGGGCACCTGGAAAACCCGTATGAATCTTGCGGCTCCAACCCTCCTCGCGTACCAAAGTACGCTTCGTCGGGCTTGTCGCTCGCAATCTTGGGCACTGTGCCTATTTGAGAGTAAAAACCGCTGTACTGTTACTGTGAAAGAGAGCTTGGGTTGTCTATTCAGGTCATGATGCAGATGCTTGGCCAGGGATTCTTGGTCAGCTTGCAGCTGTTTGTGCTGACGTTGCTCGGGTCGATTCCGCTGGGAATTCCCGTGGCGTTTATGCGCATGAGCAAAATTGCGCCGCTTCGCTGGATCGCGCGCATCTATATTTCGGTCATGCGCGGCACGCCGCTCATGCTACAGATGTTTGCCATCTACTTCGCCCCGTACTACGTGTTCGGCATCTCGCTCACGCCCGATTCCAAGTGGACGGCGTGCGTTGTGGCGTTCATCATCAACTACGCCGGCTACTTTGCCGAGATCTATCGCTCGGGCCTGCAGTCGATTCCGCGTGGTCAATATGAGGCCGCCGAGGTGCTGGGCTACTCGCGCCTGCAGACTTTTTTGTACATCGTGATGCCGCAGGTCGCTAAGCGTATTTTGCCGGCGATGGGCAACGAGATCATCACGCTGGTCAAGGACACGTCGCTGGCATTTGCCATTGGCGTGGGCGAGATTTTCTCGACGGCCAAGGCACTGGTTGCCTCGCAAGTGAGCATGGTGCCGTTTGCGATTGCGGCGCTGATCTACTGGGTCTTTAACTTTGTGGTCGAGATGCTGCTGGCCGCTGCCGAAAAGAAGCTGGACTATTATCATGACTAGATCGTTCCGCCGTTCTAGCGAACGGCGGACTGCTCGACGCTGCGCGCGTGCCTGACGGCCAATCTGCTCCTCAAACCGTCGCTTGCGTACAGAAGTACGCGGCGCTCCTCTTTCGAAGCACATTGTCTCGTCAGCCACACGCTCGCTGACTTCTCAAACACATGGAGGTTCCCGTGTTCGGAACGGTAATGATGATAACGAACGCGCGTAAGGCGTTTGGCGGCAATGAGGTGCTCAAGGATATCTCACTCGAAGTCAAGCGCGGTGAGGTCGTGGCGATTATCGGGCCTTCGGGTGGCGGTAAGTCCACGCTGCTGCGCTGCGCTACGCTGCTCGAGACACTCGACGGTGGCTCGCTTTCGTTTGGCGACCTTGCGGTTGCGACGGATGTGGGATCGGGCGCGGTCTATGCGAAGGGAGATGTTCCCAAGCAGGCGCGCTCGCGATTCGGCCTGGTGTTCCAAAATTACAACCTGTTCCCGCACTATACCGTGATGAAAAACATCACCGATGCTCCGATTCGCGTGCTCAAGCGTCCGCGCGAGCAGGCGGAAGCCCGCGCTCACGAGCTGATTGCGCAGATGGGGCTTGTGGGCAACGAGAACAAGGTTCCGTGTGAGCTTTCGGGCGGTCAGCAGCAGCGCGTGAGTATTGCCCGCGCCCTAGCGCTCGACCCGGAGATCCTGTTCTTTGACGAGCCGACCTCGGCGCTCGATCCAGAGCTGACGGCCGAGGTGCTGCGCGTCATCAAGAATCTGGCCGCGCAGAATATGACGATGGTGATCGTGACGCACGCGATGCAGTTTGCCCGCGACGTTGCCGACCGCGTGGTCTTTATGGATGGCGGGCGCATTGTCGAGGAGGGTCCTGCCGAGCAGGTTATCGATCATCCGCGCGAGCAGCGTACCCGTGAGTTCTTGAGCCGTATCGAGGGATAGGCTCAGCAATTTACTCAACTGTTTATTGAGGTGAAACCGCTGCAGGTCTTATGATCTGCAGCGGTTTTTTGCATCCGCGGGGTCCAATAATCGCCTCGCAAGCTTGCCCCCTCCTCTCGCCGCCCGTATCCATACGCGTGCCGAAAGGTATGCATGGACAGCCGCCCGTGAGGGTAGGGTGGTGGCATAGGACATTTGGAGGGTGAGTCGGCTCGGCTGCCGACCATGCTGCTCCTGGGACGGCACCGACCGCGAACCCTCCCCGTTGGCGTCGCGCATTGCGCGCGGCCCTGCAAGGAGGTCATCATGGGTGCTCCCAAGACCGGTAACGTAAGGAACGTGGTGCTCGTAGGCCAAGGCGGGGTGGGCAAGACTTCACTCGCCGAGGCTATGCTCCACCTTTCCGGCAAGACCGCCCGCCTGGGCGGCCACGACGGCACCAAGCCCACGCTCGACTATGACCCCGAAGAGGTCAAGCGTGCATTTTCCATCTCGACGACCATCGCGCCGATCGACTGGAAGGGCGCGCGCATCAATGTGCTCGATGCCCCGTGCTACCCCGATTTTATCGGCGACGCCTTTGCCGCGATGAGCGTCTGCGAGACGGCTCTGTTTGTGGTCGACGCCGAGGCCGGCCCGCAGCCTACGACGGTTAAGCTCTGGTATGCCGCCGAGGACCTACGCCTGGCACGCGCGGTGTTCGTAAACCGCCTGTCGCGCTCCGAGGCCAGCTTTGCGACCACGATGGACCTGCTGCAGGAGCGCTTTGGCACGCGCCTGGGCGCCGTGACCCTTCCCTGGGGCGAGGGCGAGGACTTTGACGGCATCATCGACCTGGTGCGCATGAAGGCGCGCCACTGCAACGGCGCCGAGGCCGTTGAGTCGGAGATTCCCGAGGAGTATCGTGCCCAGGCCGAGGAGGCCCATGACCATCTGTGCGAGCTGGTGGCCGAGGCTGACGACGAGCTGATGATGAAGTACTTGGAAGGCGAGGAGACGCTGACGCAGGAGGAGCTTGAAGGCCTGCTGTCGAAGGCGATTGCCGAGCGCATCTTTGTGCCGGTCTTTGCGGGCGATTGCATTAAGGAACAGGGCATCAACTCGCTGATGGATGACATCGCGACGTACTTCCCGGCGCCGACCGACTACGGCGAGATGCCGCTCATCGACGGTGATTCGCTTAAGATTTCGAGTGACGATGACCGTCCGGTGGCGTTTGTGTTTAAGACGCTGGCCGATCCGCAGCAGGGTCGCATCAGCTTTATCAAGGTGCTGACGGGTACGCTTGAGCCGGGTCTTGAGCTGATCAACGCGCGCACGCGCAAGGGCGACCGTCTGGCTCACCTGTATGTGATGTGCGGCCGCGACATGACCGAGGTCGGTCACGCCTATGCCGGCGACATCATCGTGGCGCCCAAGCTGGCGGCCGAGACGGGCGATACGCTCTCCATTACCGGTAAAGTCGAGGCTGCTGCGTTTAAGTTCCCCAACTCGCAGTATCGCATTGCCATCGAGGCCGAGAACCGCGGCGACGAAGAGAAGCTCTACACGTTTATCGAGAAGGCTTGTAAGGCCGATCCGACCATGAGCATCGATCGCGACGAGGAGACCGGCCAGACCATTATCTCGGCGGTGGGCGAGGCACAGGTTTCGGTCCTGCTCAATCGTCTGGAGGACCGCACCAAGGTCGCTGCCAAGAGCGTGCCGATCCGTATCCCGTATCGCGAGACCATCCGCCGCACGGCAAGTGCCCAGGGTCGTCATAAGAAGCAGACCGGCGGCGCCGGCCAGTATGGTGACTGCTGGCTGCGCGTTGAGCCGCTCATTGGGCCCGACGGCACGAGCGACGGCTATGAGTTTGTTGACGAGGTCGTGGGTGGCCGCATCCCGCGCTCGCTGATTCCCGCCGTGGACAAGGGCGTCCAGGAGACCATGAAGGACGGCATCATCGCTGGCTACCCGCTCACGGGCATTCGCGTGGCTGTGTACGACGGCTCGTATCACAGCGTCGACTCCAACGAGATGGCGTTCCGCGCGGCGGCTCGCATCGGCCTGCGCAAGGCGTGTGCCGATGCCGACCCGGTGGTGCTGGAGCCCATCGAGGAAATTACGGTGACTATCCCCGAGAGCTATGCCGGCGCCGTGATGGGCGACATCTCGGCCTCGCGCGGTCGCGTGACGGGTATGGAGACCGACGAGCGCGGCGATACCGTGGTCATTGCCCAGGCCCCGCTGGCCGAGCTGACGGATTACTCGACGCGTCTGCGCTCTATTACGCGCGGCACGGGCGACTTTACCATGGAGCCCGCAGGCTATGAGCAGGTGCCTTATGACGTGCAGGCCAAGCTGGTCGAGCGCTATGAGGAGGGCCGCGCTAAGTAGCGTGTGGCTTTGTCTGCAATGTAGGTGCTGACGAAAAGGCCGCCCTGGGTAACCGGGGCGGCCTTATTTGATCCCTTGGGGACGGAGGAAAACGGATCATTTTTTGGGTTACGGGCGGCGCGGTCGGCACTAGTCTCCGGATGCCTGGTTGCGGCCGGTAGCGTAGTCGATCTGCACGTGCGGCTGCAGGTTGTAGCAGTACACGTGGAAGCACAGGGTTTTGCCGTGGTCTTCGATCGATTGTGCTTCCAGACGAATGCCACGACAGACGAGCTCCTCCTCGTTGTACATAGGCGTGACGCGATAGAGCACGTGGTTGCCCGTGTCGCGGACGTAGTCGAGGATCTGCTCTTCAAACGGCAGCATGCCCGTCTCGTTGAGATAGCGCGTGCCGGTGAGGAGATTCTTGCGGTTGGCGTTTTCGCCGCAGAGTGACCAGGCGATGAGGTGGCAGCGGTTGTAGAGGCTCTGGCCTGGAATAAAGTCGTAGCGCTGCTGGTGCCAACCGGCAGGATGGATACGCGAGATATCGCCGCGCTTGCCCTGACCGAGCGATTCGGGGCCCACGCAGGCGAGCGCCTTGCGAGTGCGGCCCAGGCTGTCGAGCTTGGAGAATTTCTTAAAGCAGCCCTCTTCGGTGGCACGATCGTATTCATCGAGTGTGAATGACGGCGTGCCGAGCGGATGCGTGCCGTCGGCGCGGAGGGCAACGTAGGGGTTGCCGGCGTAGTCGGGAATGCTGCTGAGGTATACACCGCGGGCGCGGTTGAGGTCGGGGTTTTCGACCTCGTCGATGGGGGTGGCGACGCTGTCCGCGGAAGCGTCATCGGTGTCGCTTGCGGCGGAATCGGGGCCATCGCCAGAGTCTTGGCTATTTTGAGAGTCCTCGGAGCTCGCTGTTCCCGATTCGAGCCGGGCGACCAAGTCCGCTTCGTCGTCGGTACGGCTGGGACTCTCGTTTTGTTTCTCGGCCAGAGCCGCTGCCTGCTCATCGCTTTGCGGTGATAACAGCTTGGGCGCTCCGTCGAGCGACCCTGTGAACAGCGCAAACCCCAGCACCACGGCGGTGCCGATGGAAAGTGCTTGCTTGTAGGCGGACTTGCGCGACATTGAGGCTCCTGGATGGACGGTTGGGAATCTACCAGTCTAGCAGGAGCCGGCAGAGGCCGTTCTGTCGAACAAATACTTAAGATTTGGGACAAACGCTTCTGGTTCATTTGCTTCATATTTGACGTATGGCTAGATCGAGGTGGAGTCGAGCCAGTTGAGCTTGCACTCGAGAATGCGCTGCTCGCCGGGTTGGCTGCTGCCATCAAGCAAGGCGAGCAGCATCTCGGCCGCCTCCCTGCCTTCCTGGTCGACGGGCTCGATGATCGTGGAGACGGTCGGCGTGGTGAGGTTGGTCCAGTCTTCGCAGTTGAGTCCCAAAAGACCTATTTGCTGCGGAAGTAGATGGGCCATGGGTTGGAGGGCCTTGTAGACACGGGGAAGCGCCCATTGGTTTTGTACGAAGATGAGCGTGCGCTTGGCGGGGTTGAACTTGTATTTAAAGTATTCGGTGAGCTCGTTGATCGACGGCTTGTTGTGATCGATGGGGATGGCTTTGTAGAGCTGCCCATTCGCGGCCAATGCCTCGGCATATCCCTGAAAACGTTCCATGCGAGTGCGCATTTCGGTCATGTTGGCGGCGATGGAAAAGAAGTCTTCGTAGCCGGCGTCGAGAAGCGCCTGCGTGGCATTGTACACGCCGTCGTAGAGGTTGGTTTTGATCCAGCTGGTGCCTGGGCTGTAGATGGCCGCGTCAAAAAAGACGACGGGCTTGTCGGCGCGCTTGATGCGGTCGTGGACTGCCTTGAAATTTGCCGTGGGCTGGATGATAAAACCATCGACGCCCAGTGAGAGCATTTTGTCGACATACATGAGCTCGGTCTCGGGGTTAAAGTTGCTCGTGCAAACGACCGTCTGGTAGCCCGCGGGGAGCATGACCTGCTCCATGCCGTTGAGGACGAGGCCCGCCCATTTGTTGGTGTTATCCAAGATGATGATGGCGATGACGTGGGTCTGCTTGCCGGTGAGCGTTTGCGCTTGGGCGTTGGGAACGTATCCGAGTTCCTTGATGACGCGCGCAATCTTTGCCTGCGTCTTCTCGCTAAGCTTTTCTCGTTTGTCGTTGAGGTAATACGAGACGCTTGCCGTCGAGGTTCCCGCCTCTCGAGCGACGTCTGCGATCGTAACGCGCTGTTTTGCCACAGCGACTCCTTCCGACAGATGAGCATTTTCCAACATGATGACTTTGAGTCTTGGTGAGGGATGCGCTTTGGTGAGCGACTTTTTCCTTTCATATGAGTATGCAACAAATGCGGCATATGGGTGGGGTCGAAATTTGTGACCGGCATGCGCATCTGCCGTCTACCGAGAAAATCAAATACTTCTTGACTTTTGAAATCGAGGGTAAAATCGCAGGATTCATTTTTGGTTAAACGCATAACTAAATAGCGTAACCAACGCTCTGACCTGCGCGTTTACCGAAATAAACTGGCATTAAGAAAAACGAGCACCTATATTGGTCTTGTCGAAAAGACAGCAAGTCCAAACGGCAGGGGATGCTCCGGAGGCCTCCGCAAACGGTGTCTTGCGCACGCAACTCTATGAAAAGAGGGAAGCAATGAAGATCGTAGGCGTTGCCGCCTGTACCGTGGGTATCGCCCACACGTATATGGCCCAGAAGGCGATTCAGGATGAATGTGCCGCTCGTGGCATCGAGTGCAAAGTCGAGGCTCAGGGTGGTCTGGGTATCGAGAATGAGCTCACGCAGGAAGACGTTGATTGCGCCGACCTGGTGCTCGAGTCCGTCGACGTGGGTGTCGAGAACGAGGACCGTTTTGAGCAGAAGATGGCCGAGGGCAAGTTCCTCAAGGTCGGCACCTCGGATGTAATCGCCGATCCGGTAAAGATTATCGACCAGGCTGTCGAGATCATCAAGGCGACGGGCGGTGCCGTTGACGCGTCCAAGGCCGAGGCCAAGGCAGAGAAGAAGGCCGTCTCCGCTGCCCCGCAGGCCCCGACACCGGCGTCCAAGCAGTCCATCTTTGCCGACCCTGGCAAGACGCTGCTCAATGCATTCAATACCGGCGTTTCCTATTTTATCCCCATCGTCGTTATCGGTGGCGTGTTCCTCGCCTTCTCGTTGGCATCCGGTACTGCCGGTGCTAGCGGCATGGAGGTCACCAACCCGTTGATGGTGAGCCTTAACACTATCGGCATGGCCGGCATCTCTATGATGATTCCGGTGCTTGCGGCATACATCGCCTACTCGATGGCCGGTAAGCCCGCACTTGCCCCCGGCTTCGTCCTGGGCTACTTGGTTAACAACACCGTCGTCACCCCGAGCGGCAACAGCGTTTCGACCGGCTTCTTGGGCGCCATGATCATGGCTGTCATCTGCGGTTACTTTGTCCGCTGGATGAAGACCTGGAAGGTCAACAACACCATCCAGACCATCATGCCCATTCTGATCATCCCGATTCTGACCTCGCTCGTCCTGGGCATGGCTTACATCTACATCCTGGCCACGCCGCTTGGCTTTGTGATGGATTGGCTCACCAGCGTGCTCGGCAGCCTGCAGGGCGGCTCCGCCGTCGTCCTGGGCCTGGTCATTGGCGTTATGACCGCTTTCGATATGGGTGGCCCCATCAACAAGACCGCTTCGACCTTTACCATGGCCATCATGGCCTCCGGCATCTACGGCCCCAACGGTATGTTCCGCGTCGCCGTCGCCATTCCCCCGATTGCTTGCGGCCTCGCTGCGCTCATCGCCAAGAACAAGTTCGATGACGCTGACCGTCAGATGGGCATCTCTGCGCTGTTCATGGGCTGCATCGGTATTACCGAGGGCGCTATTCCCTTCGCGGTCAAGGATCTTGGCCACACCCTGCCCGGCATTTGCATCGGCTCTGCCGTGGGCGCGGCGCTTGCCGCCTTCCAGGGCATCGACTGCTATGTTCCGCATGGTGGCTTTATTGTCGCCCTGGCCACCAACAACGTCGCGCTGTTCTGCCTGGACATCGTGATTGGCTCCTTGGTCGCCGCTGCAATCCTGATTGCCATGAAGCCCACGCTCGATAAGCAGGCCAAGTAAACCTTTAAGGACTCCGGTTGTGCGGAGGGATGGATTTGACTCCGCACAACCGCCCCTACACAACAAAATCCATCCGCACTGATAGGGCCCACATCTGGGTCCCAGGGAACTTTTGTCAAAAATCCTCTGGAGAAGGAGAACAAAATGTCCAACCTCACCATCCGCCAGGCCGTTCAGGGCATGCTCAAGCTGCAGGACAGCGGCGATCACGCAACCATGGTCGGCATTGGTCCCATGAGCCCCAACCTGATTCAGGCCGTGTTCGAGCTTGCCAAGGACGAGGATTTCCCGCCCATGTTTATCGCTAGCCGCAACCAGGTCGATATGGACGAGATGGGCGCCGGCTACGTCAACGGTTGGGACCAGACGCGCTTTGCCGCCGACATTAAGAAGGTTGCCGACGAGGTGGGTTATACCGGTCCGTACTACCTGTGCCGCGATCACGGCGGTCCGTGGCAGCGCGACGAGGAGCGTAACGCCCACCTGCCCGAGGACGAGGCCATGGAGCTCGCCCGCAAGTCCTTTGTCGCCGACATGGAGGCAGGCTTTGACCTGCTGATGGTCGACCCCACCAAGGACCCCTATCAGATCGGCAAGGTTATTCCGCTCGACGTGGTGCTTCGCCGCACGATCGATCTTATCGACTATCTTGAGCAGTACCGTCGCGAGCATAACCTGCCCGAAGTTGCCTATGAGGTCGGTACCGAGGAGACCAATGGCGGCCTGACCTCCACCGACAAGTACGAGGAGTTCATTTCTCAGCTGCAGCCCGAGCTCGAGAAGCGCGGCTGCCCCATGCCCACCTTTATCGTCGGCCAGACCGGTACGCTCACCCGTTGGACCGAGCAGGTCGGTCATTACAACTTTAAGAATGCCCGCGAGCTCGCCGACATGGCCAAGCGCTACGGCGTGGGCCTGAAGGAGCACAACGCCGACTACCTGGACGACGCGACGCTGCTCGAGCACATCCCGGCACACGTGACCGCTTCCAATGTCGCCCCTCAGTACGGCACCGAGGAGACCCGCGCTTACCTCAAGCTCTGCGCTACCGAGCAGATTCTGGTCGACAACGGCCTGTGCGACGATCCCTCCGATCTGTATCACACGCTGCTGGTCAAGGCCATCAAGACCGAGCGCTGGCGCAAGTGGATGACCGGCGACGATGTCAACCTGCAGGTTGACGACATTCTGGCCGACGACGAGCTCAGCCTGAAGATTCTGGATGTCTCCGGCCACTACGCGTTCAACGATCCCGAGGTCAAGGAGCAGGTCGAGAAGCTCTATCGCAACCTCGCTGCCCAGGACATTGACGGCAAGCGCTTTGTGATCGAGCACATCAAGCGCCCGATCAAGCAGTACGTCGTCGGTCTTAACCTCAAGGGCGTCACGAGCCGCATCGAGAAGGCTCTCTAAGTAGCTTTTCCTACACGACGCCGGGCCTGGGGCATGTCCCAGCTGCAGGCCCGGCACATAGGACAAAAGGACATCCCCTTTGTCCTATTTTTTGAGTTTTGGATTCCTTAGAAGGAGTTTGCACCATGAAGTTCTTTATCGATACCGCCAACCTTGACGAGATCGCCGAGGCCAAGAGCTGGGGCTGCCTTGCCGGCGTCACCACCAATCCGTCCCTGTACGCCAAGACCGGCGGCAAGCTCGCCGACTTTGAGCCCCATATGCTCAAGATTGCCGAGCTCTGCGAGGGCCTGCCCGTGTCTGCTGAGTCCACCGCGACCACTGCCGAGGGCATGATCGAGGAGGGCAAGCGTCTTGCCGCCCTGGCTCCCAACATCGTGGTCAAACTTCCCGTGTGCGAGGCCGGCCTCGCCGCCTGCCGCGCCCTGGCCGATGCGGGCGTGCGCGTCAACATGACGCTTGTTTTCTCGCCGACGCAGGCCCTCATGGCCGCCAACGCCGGTGCCCGCTACATCAGCCCGTTTGTCGGCCGCTTTGACGACATCGCCGAGGACGGCATCTCGCAGCTCGACAATGTCGTGACATGCATCAAGAACTATGACTGGACCGGCAAGAACGTCGACGACACCGTCGAGATCATCACCGCTTCGGTCCGCACGCCCAACCACGTGACCCAGGCGGCTCTTCTTGGTGCTGACATCGCGACCGTGCCCATGGCCGCTCTCAAGAAGTGCCTGCATCACCCGCTGACCGACCAGGGCCTCGCCTCTTTTGAGGCTGACTGGCAGAAGGTCGTCGCTCAGGCTTAACGACCGGGTTGCCCTCGGCATCGCGCCATCCGGTGCCGGGGTTGTTCTCAAGAGAGGAATTCGTATGACCAACCAGGAGCTGGCGAAGGTCGCCAATGAGGTCAGGAAGGGTGTCGTGACTGCGGTTCACGCGGCCAAGTCGGGACATCCGGGTGGATCGCTCGGTGCAGCCGACATCATGACGTATCTGTACTTTGAGGAAATGAATATCGATCCTGCCGACCCTCACAAGGCCGATCGCGACCGCTTTGTGCTCTCCAAGGGTCACGCGGCACCGGGCCTGTATTCGGTGTTGGCAAATCGCGGCTATTTTCCCGTCGAAGAGCTCGAGACGCTCCGCCATATTGGCAGCCGACTGCAGGGCCATCCCAACATGAACGACACCCCGGGCATCGATATGTCCACCGGCTCGCTCGGTCAGGGCATCTCTGCTGCAGTTGGAATGGCGCTTGCCGCTAAGCACTGGGGCGACAGCTACCATGTCTACACGTTGCTGGGCGACGGTGAGTGCGAGGAAGGCCAGGTGTGGGAGGCGGCAATGTTTGCCGGCAACCGCGACCTGGATAACCTCGTCGCTATCGTCGATCATAATGGCCTGCAAATTGACGGCACGATCGATGAAGTCAACTCGGCCATGCCGCTTGCCGACAAGTTCCGCGCCTTTAAGTGGCATGTGATAGAGCTAGCCGACGGTAACGACATGGCGCAGATTGCCGCCGCCTTTGCCGAGGCTCGCAAAGTGAGCGCCTCGCCTGTGGCCATTATCGCCGAGACGGTGAAGGGCAAGGGCGTTTCCTTTATGGAAAACCAGGTGGGCTGGCACGGCAAGGCACCCAACGATGAACAGTTTGAGCAGGCCATGGCCGAGCTCGCAGCAGCAGGGGAGGAGCTCTAATGGCAGAGGTCAAGAAAGTCGCCACGCGCGTTAGCTATGGCGAGGCACTTGTCGAGCTGGGCAATGAGCACGATGACTTTGTGGTTCTCGATGCCGACCTGGCCGCCGCCACGCAGACCGGTAAGTTTAAGGCTGCCCATCCTGAGCGCTTTTACGATGCCGGCATTGCCGAGAGCAACTTGATGGGGCTTGCCGCCGGCATTGCGACCACGGGCCACGTTGCCTTTGCGAGCACCTTTGCGATGTTTGCCGCCGGTCGCGCCTACGAGCAGGTCCGCAATTCCATTGGCTACCCACACCTCAACGTCAAGATTGGCGCCACCCATGCCGGCATTTCGGTGGGCGAGGACGGCGCCACGCACCAGTGCTGCGAGGATATCGCACTCATGCGTACGATTCCGGGTATGACGGTGGTCGTTCCCGCCGACGATGTCGAGGCCCGCGCCTGTGTGCGTGCCGCCTATGAGTTTGATGGGCCGGTCTACATGCGCTTCGGCCGCCTGGCAACACCGGTCATCAACGATCACGAGGACTACGAGTTCAAGATCGGCCGCGGTGTTGTTGTACGGGAGGGCTCTGATGTCACGATCGTCGCGTGCGGTCTCATGGTCGCTGAGGCACTCGCTGCTGCCGAGGCGCTCGCTGCCGACGGCATCGATGCTGAGGTCATCAACATGCATACGATCAAACCGCTCGATGAGCGTTTGGTGGTTGCCAGCGCCAAGAAGACCGGTCGCGTGGTCACCGCCGAGGAGCATTCGATTATCGGTGGTCTTGGCGAGGCCGTTGCCTCGGTGCTCGCGGAGCAGCATCCAGTGCCGATGCGTCGCGTCGGCGTGCGCGATGTGTACGGCGAGTCCGGCCCTGCGGTCGATTTGCTGCATAAGTACGGTTTGGACGCCGACGGCATCGAAGCTGCGGTCAGGTCCGTGTTGTAAGGAAGGCTTTCCATGGGGTTTGTATCTGCCAACCAAGTGACGATTGGCTACGCCGCCGCCTCGCGCGAGGACGCGCTGCATTATCTGTCCGAGCAGGCTGTTGAGCTTGGTTTTGCCGATGACGCGTCTGCTGTAGAGGCGGCTTTTATTGCTCGCGAAAACGAGGCCGAGACTGGCCTCGTCGCCGGTTTTGCCGTTCCGCATGCCAAGAGCGATGCGATCCATACGCCGGGCGTGGCCGTGCTCAAGCTGTCCGAGCCTGTTGAGTGGCCGAGCTTTGATGGCGTGCCCGTCGATGTGGCGCTCGCGCTGTACGTGCCCGCCGGCGAAGCGGGAACCACGCACCTGCGTCTGCTCTCCAAGGCTGCCGTGATGCTGATGGATGCTGGCTTCCGTGACAGGGTGCGCGAAAGCACCGATCCTGTCGAGATTGCCGAGCTCATCAACGCCGGGCTCGAGGACTAGAACGGGCTCTCCGTTCCATTAATCGATCCTTCTCCAAGGAAAAGGGCCGCGACGCTATAGGCGTCGCGGCCCTGTCTGCGTTTCCCCAGATAAAACCCGCAAAAATAAACCTGTCCCTTTTTGGCAGGTTAATCGGGAGCTATTTCACCGCAACTTATGGCACGGTTGGGATGTGTACGCTTTAAAGAGCGGAGCCCATGGTTAGAGAGATGCGCTCGTTTCTCTAAACGTCTCTCTAAAGAGAACGTCGGTTAGAGAGATGGCCTTAGGTAATCTAGCAGTGAATTCGATACATCTCTCTAAATTTCTCTCTAAAAGAAGGTGCTCATCTCTCTAAAGTTAGAGAGATATACTAAGCTTTAGAGAGATAAATCTATTGTTTTAGAGAGACGGAATGCCAATGCTGTTGGATGAACCTCTTGGCCTTATCGTTGAGCGCCTTCGCAGGCGGGGGACCGATGACGCATCGGTAGAAGTTAAAGCCTGCACGAATAAATTGAGTGCAGACGTATGGGAGACAGTGAGTGCTTTTGCGAACACTGCGGGCGGGCTCATTATTTTGGGCCTGAACGAAGCCAAAGGATTTGTTCCTTCTGCCAACTTTGCTATCGACAGGGTACGCGACCAGTTTGTTTCGGGTATCGGAGACGGAGGCTCAGCGGCGGTGGTGACCCATGCGCCACGGTATGAGCTTGATCGAGGCGAGGTTGACGGGCTCCAGGTACTTCTGGTGCGCATCTTTGAACTTGAGCTCAAAGCGAAGCCATGCTATATCGGCGCGCGCGGCGTGCAGAACGGTAGCTACAAGCGCGTGGATGATAAAGATATCAAGATGTCGCCCGCTGAGCTATATGAGCTACAGAGTGCGTTGCTTCCGAGTGATGCAGACGGTACGGTGGTTTCGGAGGCAACAGTCGAGGATTTGGATCCAGATGTCGTGCGGTCCATTATCGCAAATCGCCGGCTGCAGACCCCGCGCGTTTTGCGCGGGGCCGATACGCTGGAAAAGCAGCTGGTCAGACTCAATATCACTACAAAGGATGGAGCTGTGAAGCTCGCGGGGCTGCTGTCGGCGGGAATTTACCCCCAGCAGTTCTATCCCAAACTGATGATCGATGTTGCTGTTCATTCCGATGTGGAAAAATCTGCACCCGGGCAACCCCGGTTTATTGACCGCCAGTTGTGCGATGGCCCGATTTCGGCTTGCATCGAAGATGCCCTTGCCGCGATTGGACGAAACTTGCGCAAAGCGGCGATAGTGCAAGGCGCTGGCAGAAGGGAGGATTGGGAAGTTCCCCAGGAGGTTTTGCGCGAGGCCTTGGCAAATGCCTGCATCCATCGAGAGTATTCGCCCATGTTTGTGGGGCAGGCCGTGAGTGTCGATATCTATCCAGACAGAATAGAGATCAAAAACCCCGGTGGGCTTTGGGGCGGAAAGACGGTGGACAATCTTGCAGACGGGGAATCGCGCTGCCGAAACCCAAAGCTCATGAGCCTAATGGGGGCGACGCCGTTAGGGCATGCCGAGGGGGCCGTTGCAGAAAGCCAAGGATCTGGTATCCCGGCTATGATTCGCGAGATGGAGTCTCGTTCGCTTGGAAGGCCGAAATTTATCGTTAAGGCCGATTCGTTTACGGTGCTGCTTTCCCGGCACGGGGCGGAGCTTGCTGAAAACCGCACGTGGATTCAGAGCCATGTGGGTACCGAGCTGACGGATCGCGAGGAAACATTGCTCATGTTTATGCGGGAGCATGGGTGCGTATGCGATGTTCAAAAAATACGAGAGGCTTTGAAGTGGGATTCGGATGACATTCGCCTGATCTGCGGGGGCCTTGTCAATAAACATGTCCTGTCAAAATGTGGCAAAGACACGTTTGAGATTATCGATATGAGCAGAGGATCGTCAGCTTCGACAGCGGATAGGATCCTGGAGGCTCTCAGCGCCGAAGTGGATATGACGGCGCGAGAAATAGCGGTTGCATCGGGGGTCAAAATTTCGTCCGTCCGCTACCATCTGCCAAAAATGGCGGATAAAGGGCTCATCGAAGTAATGGGTTCATCGACGAGCCGCAACCGCCGCTATCGGAAGAAGTAGATGCAGCCGAGTCGCCCCTCTCGTGTCTCTCGAAGTAGATGGGTGCTAGAGGGGCGACTGTCTCGCGATATTTCCCCAGATAAAACCTGCCAAAATAAACCTGTCCCTTTTTGGCAGGTCTGCGGGTCCATGTCCACCGCAACTTATCGGGATACGCTACTGGTTCATGTTGCCGTGGATGTAGGGGGTGACCTCGGGGGAGATGTGGGCGCAGCCCAGCTCGCGCAGCGCGGACTCGATGGCGGCGGGCAACGGGGTCTTGCCCTCGCCGTCGACGGCGGCACCGCCGAGGGCGGCGATCTTGGCGACATCTGCGGGCGCGGCCTCGATATGCATGCAGCCGCCGACCAAGCGCGCGCGTACCTGCGCCAGGTCGAGATCGTGCAGGTAATCCTCGCAGGCGCGAATCAGGGAGACCTTCTCGCGCGTAAGCTCCTCGCCCGTGGGGACGCGCGTGGCAAGACAGGCTCCCGCCGGCAGGTTCCAAACGGGATAGCCCCATGCGCGCAACAGCTCGCGCTCTTCGTCCTTGGTAAAGCCGACCTCCATAAGAGGGGAGCGTACGCCGAGCTCTTCTGCGGCGCGCATGCCAGGGCGGTAGTCACCGCGATCGCTTGCATTGCTGCCATCGATGACGGTGGAAAAGCCGAGCGACTTGGCGTGGTTGACGATGGCGGTAAAGCCGGCCTGCTTACAGTGGTAGCAGCGATTGGCATCGTTGCAGGCTACTTGGGGGAGCTGCAACTGATCGACCGAAAGATTGAGCACAGGGAGCTTAAAATGCGGCTCCTCATTGGCTCGCCCGTCAACGGATCGCTCAAACGAAGCCTGTTCAGGCGTGCCGATGAGCGGCGTGGTGAGGTGAACGAGAAGCGTGCTGGACGGCATGATGCGGGCGCAGACCGCGGCTAAAAAGCTGCTGTCGACGCCACCGGAAAAGCCGATGGCGACGCGTCCGTATGCCAAAAGCAGCTGTTCGAGCGCTGCGAGTTTGTCCTGAAGCTCCTCTGCAGGTGCGGTGGTGTCTGAAAGCATGAAACGTTCCTTACCAATATGTACTCGGTCGAAAACTATAATCCTACCGAGCTGCTTGTCATAAGATTTCTACCTATGTAACGAAAGCGCAATATGGTATATACGTTATATACAAGTTGTCAAATGCGGTAGAGTTGCGGCAATGCGACAGCGAGAGTCGATGGGGGACCGATATGATCAAGGCTGTTATTTTTGACATGGACGGAACGCTGGTCGATACCGAGCGTCTGGGCATCAAGGCATGGAAAGCGCCCGCTGCTGAGCTGGGGCTCGCGATTGATGATGCGCTGATCCATCAGTTTATCGGTCGCACGCTGCCCGATGTTATGGACATCCTTGAGGTGCATTACGGCAGCAGAGAAATCGCTGAGGCGATCTATCGTCGTCACAAGGAGATTCGCGACGAGATGGTCAAGACCGAACTGGAACTTAAGGCCGGTGCCGCCGAGTGCCTGGACGAGCTGCTGACTGCGGGCTATCACGTGGGCCTTGCGACGTCATCGCGCCATGTCACGGCCGAGCGCAACCTTAAGATGGTTGGTCTCTTTGACAAGTTTGAAACGGTGACCTGTGGCGAGGACGTCGTGCACGGCAAGCCCGACCCCGAGATGTATCTGCTCGCCTGCGAGCGCGCGGGCTTTGTCCCCGAGGAATGCGCCGTGGTCGAGGATTCGCGCAACGGCTGTGTCTCGGGTATCACGGCCGGCTGCCACGTCTTTGCCGTCCCCGATATCGTGCCGCTGCCGCAGGACGTGGTGGATGGCTGCGAGGCCGTGCTCGATACGCTGTTCGATCTGACGGCGGCGGTCAAGGCCGTGTGCTAGACTCTGCACCTGAGCCATTTCAATAGCATTTTAAAGATGCGGCCAACCGCTTAGCTGGGTGTCCGCATCTATATCCAAGATCCCGAATGCGCCCGTGGGCGTTGTCTGCCGCTAGCGGTGACGACAGCGGCGCCCGCGCGGAATCGCTGATACGGTCAGCCCCTCTTATCTCGTCAAGGCTACAGTTTTGGCCGATAGGAGGGGCTTTGTGCTTTAAGCGACCGAGGCAATAGCCTTGGCAAGGGGTTGGCGGGGGGGCTTTGGGCGTTACGAGTTACTCCAAGAGCCAGTCGATTACGTTGCGCTTGCGAACTCCTTCGTAGTTTGCGTCAGCAAATAGCCTGTCGAGCGTAAGAAGCGTCTTGGGATAGTTGTCTCGGACTTTCTTAAAGGGGGCCAACTCGCGGTTGAGGGTGGTTTCGTCGAGCGTGGTGGCTGAAACCTGAAAATAGGCCGTCTCGTCTGAGCCTAGGGCAATAAAATCGATTTCCCCATCATCGATATCGCCCACGTAGACGTCGTATCCGCGGCGTAGGAGCTCGAGATAGACAACATTTTCGAGGATATGACCGATGTCGCTGCTCTGAGTTTTGACGAGAGCGCCTCTAAGTCCAAGGTCTACGGCGTAGTATTTGCCGTTTGTTGTAAGAAGCTGTCGACCGCGCACGTTGTAGCGCGGCGCTGAATACAGCACGAGAGTGTCTGTTAGCCCTTTGAGGTACTTGGCGACGGTTTTCTGGTCAGTTTTGTTGCCGTTGGACGAGAGCGCGTCGGAGATTTTTTTAACCGAGATTCGACTTCCGACGTTATGAAGTAGGAACTTGGTGATATCGCGCAGTGTCGAGACGTCCGAGACCTTCAAGCGTTCGATAACGTCGCGTATGACTATGGTGTCGTAGAGACTCATAAGGTAATCACGCGCCTGGGGGCCCTGGATACCCGTTTCGGCGATAAAGGGAAAGGAGCCCCGGGTGATGTACTCGTCAAACAGCTGGGTAGGAGCCTTTCCGCCATTGGTTTTTGCCGAGCAAAACTCTTTAAAGGAGAGGGGCAGCATCTTGAGCTCTACGTAGCGACCGGATAGTAAGGTTGCCAGCTCGCTCGAGAGCAGATGGGCGTTGGAACCGGTTATGTAGAGATCGACATTATCCCTGATAAATAGGCTGTCGACGGCTTTTTCGAAGTGCTCGACATGCTGTATCTCGTCCAGAAAAACGTAGTTCATCTTATCGGGGACGAGTCTGGCGGAAACGTAGTCGTAGAGTGCTCTATACGACGTAAGAGACTCGAACTCCAGATCTTCAAAGTTGAGGGATATAACCTGGGCATCTGTGGTTCCATGGTCGCGCAAATGACCACGGTAAATCTCAAATAGCTTCGATTTGCCAGACCTACGCACGCCCGAAACGACCTTGATAACATGCGAGTCTTTCCACGAAATGAGCCAGTCGAGGTACTGTTTGCGGTCAATCAAATCCATAAAGCCTCTCCCTGGGTCTGAAAACATTGGAACAAAATCAATATTTATATGAAATTACAAAAAATATAGAACTGAATCCATTTTATCAAAATAACTAATGAAAATATGGATTGTATTCCATAAATATCCGTAGCTCTAGCCCTGGCTAATGGGCGTGGGCCGGAAAAAGCGCCGCAGCGGGGCTGATTCCGCTGCGGCGCTTTTTGCTACAGGTAGGCACCGAGGTTGATGGCGGTGGCTTCGACGTGGTTGCTTGCCTGGGTGCTGGCGCGCTCGAGGAGGAACGGCCGTACGAGTTCTTGGCGGTTGATGTCCTCGGCGGCGGTGACTGCGGTGACAGTGCGCGCTGCAGAGCCGACACGGATATGTTTGGTCTTGGCGGCGGGCTTGTTCTCGATTTGCTCCATCAGCAGTTGGACACCCTTGCGGCCAATCTCGTAGCCCGGGGGTGCCACCGTGGTGAGGGGGACCGACCCACTCCAGGCGAGCGGGTTGCCGTCGCATCCGGCCACGCGAACCTGCTCGGGGACGGAGATGCCTTTGTCGACCAATGCCGAGATAACGCCCGAGGCCAACACGTCGGTCAGGCCGACAACAAAATCGGGGCGTTCGTCGGCAGGGCGCCCGGCAATCTGAGCGCCGATGCTGTAGCCGTCGGCTGCGGTATTCCACTCTCCGGCGTCAATGACCTCAATTTTGATATCGGGATGCAGGGCGAGGGCCTTGTGAATGCCAAGCACGCGCAGAGTGAGCTGCATAAATGCCGCTCTGCCCACAACGGTGATATGGCGTGCGCCGCGGGTGATGGCGAGCTCGGCGATAATGCGCCCCTGCGCCTCGTTGTCGGCGGCCACGTAGTAACCGGGCTCGGAACAGTGGATGTCCAGATGGACGATTGGCACGGGCATCTTGGTCATGGCGGGGTGCCAGTCGGGGGACGTCATGGGCTGAACCATGACGCCGGACATTTGCGTGCCCATAAAATAGCGCAGGTAATGGTCCTCGAGAATATCGTCGTTATCGGCGTTGGCGATGAGTAGGTCGTAACCGTGCTTACGGGCCTCGTTATGGGCGCCGCTGGCAATTTGGAGCGAGAAGCCGTGGTCGAGACGGGGGAGGACCAGGCCAAAGGACTTGGTGGTGCCGCCCGCGAGCTGACGGGCGCTTTGGTTGGGCAGGTAGCCAAGGCGACTGATGGTCTCGTTGATGAGCTTAAGAGTTTCGGGGCGCAGCTTTTCGGGATGGTTGAGTGCGTTGGAAACCGTGCCCAGCGAGACCCCTGCCTCGCGCGCGACATCGCTGATTTTTACCTTTGCCATAGCGGCCCCTTTGATGCGTTTCAAGTACAAGCCAGATTGTAGCATCCTAAACCAACCAAAAAGTGACAGGTTTATTTTGGCAGGTTTTATCTGGGGAAACGCCGTTGCCAGCGCGACCACCACAAAGGTGCCTGTCCCCTTCGTGGTGGTTTGGACCGGCTGGGCATGTGTGCATCGGGTGGTATCTAAGTTGAGATACCACTTCTGGTATATCAGCTTGCGCTTGCGTGAGTACAATACTCGAACGTTATACGTCTCAGCGCCCCCTGTGCGTGGACGTCTTGCAGTCACGCGAACGAAGGGATTTATCCTATGTGCGGAATTGTCGGCTACACCGGCTCTGATATTGCAAAGAACATCCTGGTCACGGGTCTTAAGCGTATGGAGTATCGCGGCTATGACTCCTCGGGCGTCGCGCTCGAGGTGGGTGAGGGCGCCGCGGCGCACCTCGACGTCATCCGCCGCGTGGGCAAGGTCGCGGGCTTGGAGAGCGAGCTTTCCAACATCGACAGCGACGCTACCTGCGGTATCGGCCACACCCGTTGGGCCACCCACGGCAAGCCCTCCGTCGTTAACGCCCATCCCCACACCAGCTGCGACGGTCGTATCGCCATCGTCCACAACGGCATCATCGAGAACTTCGCCGAGCTGCGCGAAGAGCTGGAGGGCCGTGGTCACCACTTTAAGAGCGAGACCGATACCGAGGTCTTCGCGCATCTGATCGAAGAGGCTTATGCCGAGACGCACGACCTGATGGCCTCCGTGCGCGAGGCTTGCACCCACGTGGTCGGTGCCTATGGTCTGGCCGCCGTGTGCGCTGACGAGCCCGGCGTGATCGCCGTGGCCCGCAAGGATTCCCCGATCGTAGTCGGCGTGGGCGAAACCGGCTCCTATGTTGCTTCCGATGTCATCGCGCTCATCGACGCCACCCGCGATGTCGTGGTGCTCGAGGACGGTCAGTTTGCCAAGCTCACGCCCGCGGGCGTCGAGTACACCGACGAGGCCGGCAACGTCATCGAGCCCAAGGTCACCCACATCGACTGGGACCTGGACATGGCAGAAAAGGGCGGTTATCCCGACTTTATGCTCAAGGAAATCCACGAGCAGCCGCGCGTCGTGCGCGATACGCTGGTGGGCCGTATGACCCCCGCCGGCGAGCTCGATATCGACGAGCTGGGCCTGTCCCTCGAGGAACTCAACGATATCGACCGCGTCTACGTGATCGCTTGCGGCACCAGCTATCACGCTGGCCTCATCGCCAAGAACCTTATTGAGGGCTGGGCTCGCATCCCCACCGAGGTTGAGGCGGCCAGCGAGTTCCGCTATCGCAATCCCATCATCACGCCGACGACGCTTGTCGTTGCCGTGTCCCAGTCGGGCGAGACGGCCGATACCCTTGCCGCCATTCGCGACGCGCGCATCAAGGGCGCCAAGGTCTTTGGCATCACCAACGTGGTGGGCAGCCCCGTGGCGCGTGAGAGCGACGGCGTCATCTACACCAAGGCCAACAAGGAGATCGCGGTCGCCTCGACCAAGAGCTTCATCGGCCAGGTCGTGAGCCTGACGCTGTTGGCTCTGCTGCTAGCGCAGGTCAAGTACCGCCTGACCACCAAGCAGGCGCGCATGCTGTTCCGCGAGCTTTCCGATACGGCCGAGCAGATCCAGTGGATTTTGGATACCCAGACCGAGGCCGTGCATGAGGCCGCCCTGCTGTGCAAGGACGCGCAGTCCGCACTGTTCGTGGGTCGCGGCATGGGTGCCGCTATTTCCTACGAGGGCGCGCTCAAGCTCAAAGAGGTCAGCTACCTGCACGCCGAGGCCTACGCCGCCGGCGAGATGAAGCACGGCCCCATCGCCCTGATCGACCCGGGCTTCCCTGTCATCGCCGTGGCCACCAAGAGTGCCACCTACGACAAGACCGTGTCGAACCTTATGGAGTGCAAGGCGCGCGGCGCCAAGGTCATCGTCGTTGCCACTGAGGGCGACGAGGAGATCAACAAGATCGCCGACTGCATCATCCGCGTGCCAGCAGTCCGCGACGTGTTCAGCCCCATCACGGCGAGCGTCCCGCTGCAGCTGCTCGCCCGCGAGGTCGCCATCCTGCGCGGCTGCGACGTCGACCAACCTCGCAACCTGGCGAAAAGCGTCACGGTAGAGTAGTTGGTTCCGCCGTCCTAACGACTAAGGCCCGGCTCCGCATCAAGACGGAGCCGGGCCTTTTCTGCATTTGCCCAGATAAAACCTGCCAAAATAAACCTGTCCCTTTTTGGCAGGTTAGCGGAGCTTGCTGGTCTCGAAGTACTCGGGGAACTGGTCCAGAACCTCGGTTTGGTTGCGGAACATCATGTGCAGATGCTTGCTGACTAAAAAGCTCGCTTCGATGGGGTCGCGACCGGCGATAGCGCGGCGAATCTGCTTGTGCTCGTTCACGATGTCCCGATTGTCGAGAACCTGCGTGGCGGCGCGCAGCCAGCGGAAGCGCTCCAGGTCGGCATTGGTCTCTTCGAGCCACGACCAAACGGTGCTGCGACATGCGATGCTAAAAATCATGTGATGCATGAGGTTGTCGCTCAAAAAGAAGCCGATGCGATCCTCTTCGGCCATGGCTTTTTCCTGCAGCACGATGGCGCGGTCGAGCTGCTCGATGCCGGCCGACGTGGCTCGCGCACAGCACTCCACAATCACCTGCTTTTCCAGATGTTCGCGGATGTAGCAGGCACTCTCGGCAAGGGTGAGGTTGATGGGTGAGACGTAGGTGCCGCTCTGGGGCACGGTGCGCACCAGGCCTTCCTGCGCCAAGCGAACCAAAGCCTCGCGCACGGGCGTGCGCCCCATATCCAGGTCGTCGCAAAGTTGCTTGACGCCCAGCTTTTCGCCCGGCTTGTAGTCCAGGTAGACGATTTTGCGTCGAATGGTGTGGTAGGACTGGTCCTGTAGGCTCGTTTCCTGCTCGCCGACGTGCATCGATTCTTCCATAGCGCCTCGCAACTGTTCTATCAAACTCATATGTCAGTTGTTAATTATGCCGCGAATCAGCTCTCCGCGGTGGGTAATTCGGCTGTTGCCCAAGAACTATTGCGGCATCTTAGTCTGTGTTTGTGCAAGGCTGCGCTCAATGTTGCCGTATCATAAGCCGTCGCAAACGTGAAATAGAAAGAAGGAATCCCATATGCAACTGGCAAATATCGTACGCGAGCGCTGGAAAGGCGTTTTGTTCTGCCTGATCATCGCCATTCCCGCGACGTTGCTCGGCAAACAAATTGAGGTGGTCGGCGGTCCGGTATTTGCCATCCTCTTTGGCATGGTTCTGGCGCTCGTCTTTCCCAAGAATCGTCGCGAACAGCTCGCCGCTGGCGTCACCTATACGTCCAAAAAAGTCTTGCAGTACGCGGTTATCCTGCTTGGCTTTGGCATGAACCTCTCGCAGATTCTGTCCAAGGGCGCCCAGTCGCTGCCGATTATCGTGGCGACGATCTCGACCTCGCTTGTTGTCGCCTTCGTGCTCTGCCACGTCATGAACGTGCCGAGCAAGATCGCGACGCTTGTGGGTGTGGGTTCGTCGATTTGCGGCGGTTCTGCCATCGCCGCGACCGCACCCGTCATCGATGCCGACGATCGCGAGATTGCCCAGGCTATTTCGGTCATCTTCCTGTTTAACGTTATCGCGGCGCTCGTGTTTCCGACGCTCGGCGGCATGCTCGGGCTGACCAACGAGGGCTTTGGCCTGTTTGCCGGCACCGCCATCAACGACACCTCGTCGGTAACGGCTGCGGCGAGCGCCTGGGACAGCATGCATCCCGGCGCCAATGTGCTCGAGAGCGCCACGGTGGTCAAGCTCACCAGGACGCTGGCCATTATTCCCATTACGTTGGTTCTCGCATGCTGGCAGATGCATCTGGCGCGCAAGGCCGGCGGCGACGCCAAAAGCACGTTTTCGCTTAAACGCGCGTTTCCCATGTTTGTGCTGTTCTTTGTGCTGGCGAGCGTAATCACCACGGTGCTTCAGCTTCCCGCGTCCATTACGGCGCCCATCAAGGAGCTTTCGAAGTTCTTTATCGTGATGGCCATGGCGGCTATTGGCTTTAATACCGATATCGTCGAGCTGGTCAAAAAGGGCGGCAAGCCCATCGCGCTGGGCTTTTGCTGTTGGATTGGCATTGCGTGCATGAGCTTGGGAATGCAGCACGTGCTGGGAATCTGGTAGAGAAGTAGCCAGTTTGCGTGCTGGTTGCTGGTGGGCGCAAGCTTGCGGTGGAGCGATAGGAGCTCTTGCGGGTATGGCTTGTCCGCAGGTTTATAAGTCCCGAAGAGCTCTTATCGCCCCGCCAGGATGGCGATGCGGGGCAACACCTATACTCGCAGGACGGCGCTTTCTGCCCTATAGTGTTTGGTGAGCAATATCGTTCAATTTTGAAACACTCGGTCGTGCGACCGTCGGCGGTTGCACGTCGCCGCGGACAGGGGCAAATCATGAATAGCGATGCCAAGCTGAACATCTTGACCGAGGCCCTGGCTGCTGCCGGGGCCTCGGCATTGGCAATCGATGCGCGTGGGGACGTCGCGATTTCGACCATGAATGACGCGGCGCTTGAGCGGGATGTGGCGGCTTTTGTCGCTGAGCGCCTCGACCGTATAGGAGACGGCGCGCGTCTGGTTATGGGGCGTGCGGGTACGCGCCTGAGCCTGACCGTTCGCCCCACCGACAAAGAGAGCGGGGGCCTTTGGGTTGTCGTGGTCCGCGAGGTGCGCGGCGCCGCGGCGCATGCGGGCATCGAGTGGCTCAACGCCGACGAAGTTGAGGCCCGCTACGAATCGAGCGCGTACGGCATCGTTGAAGGCGCCGCTGCGGTAGCCGCACCGGTTGCCGAGAGCTATGCGCGCGGGGTGCCCCTTATGCTCGAGGGCGAGTTGGGCGCGGGTCAGGTCGAGATTGCCATGCGCCTCTATCTGGATGGCCCTTTTGCCGATCAACCCTTTGTTTCCGTCGCGCTCGATGAGCTCACCGAGCGCGGTTGGCGTCATGTGCTCAAAAGCTCCGAATCGCCGCTGTTCCAAACGGGGCTGACCCTTTGCATTGAGGGCTGGAACGCGGTTGGCCCCCAGCGCCTCCGCGAGCTCGTTTCCACGATGGCCGACACCGCGTTGGCGACGCGCTGCCATGTGGTGCTGACGGCGAATGACATGCCGGGCGGCAGCGAAAGTGATCAAGCCGCCTTTGTGACCGAGCGTTTCGCCTGTGCGGTGAGCGTGGCGCCGGCGATTGCCGAGCAGGGAGCCGCGTCGACGAAGGTTGCGCGCTATTTGGAATATCTCGCTGATGCATTTGGGACGGCAGCACCCACGCTGTCCGCCGCGGCGACGAAGACGCTCGATGCTTACCGCTGGCCGCGCAATTATCTGCAGCTCCGCGAGGTCTCGGAACGACTGTATATATTGGTGGGGGCGGGCGCGGTGGACCGCGCTGTGGCGGAGGAAGTGCTCGCCCAAGAGGACGTGATTAAGACCGCAACCTTTGGCGCCCCGACGCTCGAAAGTGACCTGTATATCCTGCGACCGCTGGCCGATACCGAGCGAGATGTCGCGCATCTGGTTGTAGACCATCTCCACGGCAACCGAACCCGTGCGGCGGAGGTGCTGGGCATAAGCCGTACAACGCTGTGGCGCTTGCTGAAGGACGATGACCGTTGAGCGAGGCACCCGTGACCGCGCGCGACGCGTGTGCTACAGTCCAAAGCGTTATTGTTTCGATTTGGTTACGGCGTGCGAGGGCATATGGCTGAGACTTCAAAACCGAGCCGCAGAAGGCGGAGTGCCGCGCCGGTTAACCGACGCACGACATCGGTGACGTGGGGCAAACACGCCTCGGGGTTTGATGGCTCGTTCAAGCGCACTAAATATGGCTATCCTTCGGCAAGCGCTCGCTTGGCCATGCAGGCCGAGTCGTCGCTGTGGGGCCGCAAGCGCGTGGTGGGCTCAAAGCTCAAGCACGACGGAACGCTCGGTTACATCAGCCGCGGGGCGGCTCGTCGCAGCGGGCTCAATCCCGCCGGCTGGCATCGCTACGTGCCGATCGTGGCTGTCGTTGCAGCGATCGTCATCGCACTTGCTGCGCTTGGCTACGCCGGCGGCGGCGCCAACTTGGACGCAATGTTTAAATCGCCCGAGCTCGCGCATGCAGGCACAGAAGTTGTCGAGGGCGCTCAGACCCAGACGGGCGTCGCGCCCCAGCGCGGAATCGTTGCGGCGGCCACCACCATCGCCGATGCTCAAAAGGACGAGGACGAACAAAGCAGCGAAGCCGAAACGACTCACACGAACGAAACGACGACAACGGCGACGTCAATATAAGTTGCGAGAGGGGTAGCTAAAATAGCCCCGTCCCAAATTAGCTACCCCTATGACGCTCCTGGGTTACCTTACGTAGACCACGTTGTCGCGGCGCGGCTTTGCCTCGGGAAGTGCGTCTTCGGCATAGCCCAGAATGCAGTGACCGACGCCGCGTAGGCTTCCGTCGGCGGGTAGACCCCAGCTGGCCAGTAGCTCCAGACCCTCGGGCGAATCGAAAACCTCATGCGCGCGGTGAATCCAGCACGAATCAACGCCCAGCGCATAGGCGGCGTTGAGCAGGTTACCCATGGCAAGCGAACCGTCTTCCAGATGCGTGGGCACGCTGCGGTCGACCAGCACCACCACAACGGTCTTGGCGCCATAGAAGGGGTCGCTGTTGCTGCCCATGACTTGCGCGTTGAGCTGTGAGAGACGCTCAGCGGTCGCGGGGTCGGTGACGGCGACAAACGTCACCGGCTGGCGGCCCATGCCGCTCGGTGCATATTGGCCGGCTTCGATAATACGTGCAAGCTTTTCGGCCTCGACGGGGCGATCGCTGTATTTGCGACAGCTGCGGCGGTGAATGAGCGCTTCGATAGTCTCCATGGTGTCTCCTTGCGATGGCGTTGCAGATGCCCCGTTCATACCCGTCGGGCTCAAACGATAGACGGTCAATTGCCCGGCCAAAAGGATAGATTCCAATTGGGAAAGTGAGTTTGCATAAAAGTGCCTTCAGAATGTGACAAACAAATGGGATGGTTAAACGTTTTATCCCGTCTACCCTGCGGTTTTTTACCACTTGCCTAAATGATGCGCGTATAAGCTCTGATAAAGGTTTTACTAAAGGAGAACCAACGTTTATCAATGCGCTGTGGTGGCGCCGGGCCAGGAGGTAACTATCATGTTCCAGGCTGGAGATGTCGTCGAGACCGATTTCGAAGGATTTCTGAAGCTGCTGCGTTCCAAGACGCGCGCTTTCGTGTCGATCAACGATCACGAGTACTACATCACGCACACCGATGGCTATTGGCGTGTTCAGGATTGCGAGGCCCTCAACGACAAGGGCCACTTTACTGACTGCTCCGAGCTGGTCAACACGGTCTGCGAGGTCGTCGAGCTGCCGTGGATTGCCGGCAAGAGCCTGCATGATAGCTTCTCGGGCGCTACGGTCTATGAGGCCGTCGCCGCTTAACAGGCAATAAAACCCGAATTTCACGTGACCGCTGGCGCTGCCCCCGCGCCGGCGGTCTTTTTCTGCCGATAGGCCATAAAAGTGCAAACATTTGCGGAGCGCCTGTTGACGATAGTCAAAACTCGGACTAATATAGAGATACAAAATTGGTCAAAAATCGGACAATCGAATGGTGGGATAGATGAATAGTGCGGTTACACTGGTCGATTTCGACCGGTTGCTCAATGGACTCGACCATATCTATTCGGAGTTCTCGCGCGCCTGCGGTCTTTCGGACTGCGCTTACTGGATGCTCGTCGATACCAGCACGGCGGGCGGCAGTGTTGCCGTAAGCCGTCTGACAAGCGAATGGTTCTACAGCAAGCAGACTATCAACTCGGCAATTAAAACCTTGACGGCGCGGGGTTTCGCAACGTTGGAGTTTGCCGAAGGCAGCCGTAAGAACAAGGTTGTGCGTTTGACCGAAGCGGGCATGCGGTTTGCCGAGCAATATGCGCTGCCGGCGCAAGAAGCCGAGCAACAGGCTTTCGAAGTGCTCGAGCCCTGGGAACAGCGCGAAATCATGCGCCTAATCGGAAAATTTTCCCATGCGCTCGGCGATGAGTGCGATGCCTTTAAGCAGCATATCGCTGCCGAGAGCCAGGCCGAGAATCAAGGTGAGGGGGAGTCGTGCGACTCTTAATGAGGTTTATGAAGCCGTATCGCAGGCTTGTCGCGGTGACGTTGTTGGTGCTGCTAATCGACAACGTCGGTACGCTGTTGGTTCCTACGATGCTGGCGAACATGGTCAACACCGGCATCACCACGGGCGATGTCGACTACATCCTGCGCAACGGCCTCTACATGCTTATCGCGACCGGCATGGCCAGCGGCGGCGCGGTGTTGGGCTGCTATCTTTCGGCGCGCTTGGCCGCCAACGTGGCCTGCGATATCCGCAATGCCGTCTACGACAAGTCGCTCGAGCTGTCTGCCAGTGACTTTGAGCGCTTTGGCACGGGCTCGATGATCACGCGCTCGCTCAACGACATCAACGTGATTCAACAGGCGATTCTGCAGACGATCCAGCTGGTGCTGCCGGTGCCGTTCCTGGCGGTGGCAGGCATCATCTTCGCCTGGCTCATCGATTCGGCCATGGGCATGCTTCTGGGCGTCGTGGTTGCGATCGTGCTGGTTGCGGCGGTCTTTACGGTTGCCAACGCGGCTCCGATCTTTATGCGCTTGCAGAGTTTTATCGACCGTATGAACGTGGTGCTGCGCGAAAACATCGTGGGTGTGCGCGTCATCCGTGCGTTTAACAAGGAGCGCCATGAGGAGCAGCGCCTGGACGAGGTGTTTAGCGATTACGCGGACAATGCCATTAAGGTCAACCACCTGTTTGTGGGGCTCGACAGCTCCAGCTTCTTTTTGATGAACATCGCCGAGGTGGCGGTGCTGTGGGTGGGCGGCAACCGCGTGGGCGCCCATGCGATGCAAATCGGCAGCATCTCGGCCGTGCTGGAGTACGCGATCCTGATTCTGTTCTTTGTGATGATGGCGCAGATGGTGGTGCTGACACTCCCGCGCGCCGCCGCATGTCTGAACCGTGCGCAGCAGGTGCTGGAGATTGAGCCGAGTATCGTGGATGGCGAACGCACGCTCGACGCGAGCGCGTCCGACTCAAAGGACGGATCGGATGCGGTCGCCGTGTTCGATCACATGTCGTTTCGTTTTGACGATGCCGACGAGGACACGCTGTGCGATCTGAACTTTGCCTGTCGCCGCGGTCAGACGACTGCGATTGTCGGCTCGACGGGATCGGGCAAGTCAACGGTGGCCAAGCTCTTGCTTCGCTTCCACGATGCCACGAAGGGCGCCATTCGCCTGAACGGCGTCGATCTGCGCGAACTTTCGCAAGACGACATCCGCGGGCGTATTGCCTATGTGCCGCAGAAGGCGTGGCTGTTCTCGGGCACCGTGGCAAGCAACCTGCGCTTTGGCAACGAAGACGCGACTGAGGCAGACATGCTTCATGCGCTCCAGGTTGCCCAGAGCACCTTTGTGCTCGATCAGCCGCAGGGGCTCGATACCCCGGTGGCGCAGGGCGGCACGAACTTTTCGGGCGGCCAGCGCCAACGTCTGGCCATCGCCCGTGCGCTCATGAAGCATGCCGATCTATATATCTTCGACGATAGTTTTTCGGCCCTGGACTTTAAGACTGATGCCGCCCTGCGCCATGCGTTGCAAGACGAGACGCGCGACGCTGCGGTGCTCATCATCGCGCAGCGCATCTCGACGATCTTGCATGCCAACCAGATCGTGGTGCTCAAGGACGGCGAGGTCGTGGGCCTAGGCACGCACGACGAGCTCATGGAGACCTGCGAGGTGTACCGCGCTATCGCGGAATCGCAGATGAAGGGAGGTGAGTAGCATGACCGAGGAGCTCAAGAAGCAGGGCGGCGTTGATGACGCCGCTGCCGCGGGATTGGTTGAGGAAACGGCTGCCGCGGTACCCGAGCTGGACGATGCCGCCAAGGCAGCGGCCGAGCGCGAGGCTCGTCGCCAAGCGCTGTACGAGGAAAACGAACGAGCCGAGGACGAGCGCGCCCGTGCCGAGGCAGAGCGTATGCGCGACGTGGATGACGAAGACGAGGACGAGACGCCTCGGGATACCTGGGCGACGGTGCGCCGTTTGTGGAACGAGGCTACCGGCGACCATTGGCGCTTCTATATCGTGTTCGTGAGCATTGTGTTCTACGTCATCTTTAACACCGCCGCGCCGGCATATAGCGCTCATGTTATCGACGAGCTGTGGGGCCATATACAGGTGGCGTTTGCCAACGACACCACCTTCAACATCACCTGGGAGAGCTGCGGCAGAACCATCTTCATCTACTTTTTAATCTGGACGGCCGCCGGATCGTTCTATGCACTGCAGAGTTTTTTGATGTCGAGTGTTGCTGAGCGCCTCAACCTGCGCCTGCGCAACCGCATCGCGCAAAAGCTCAGCCGTCTGCCGCTCGCTTACTTTGATGCGCATCGCCCCGGTGAGGTAGTCAGCCGCGCGACCAACGACCTGGACAAGATGTCCGAGAGCATGCAGCGCGGATTGCTGCAGCTGCTGATGTCGATCGGCACCGTGACGGGCGCCATCATCATGATGTTCGTCTATAGCGTTAGGCTCACGTTGATCTTTTTGGGTTTTACGGCGGTATCGCTGCTGGTGACCAAGGTGGTCTCGCACCGCACGCATGACGTAACCGGTGAGCGCCAGGAATGGGTCTCCAAGATTACGAGCGCGGTTGAGGAGGGTTACTCGGGCCGTCTGGTGATTCGCGCGTTCAACCGCGAACGCCAGAGTTCTGCCGAGGTGCACGAAGCCTCGGGCGAGCTGGCGCGCGTGAGTGCCAAGGCCGACTTTATGATTAACGCCGTCGGCCCTGCGGTGCGCTTTATCGGCCGTTTGGCGCAGATCGTGATCGCGCTGGTGGGCTGCAGTATGCTGGTTGCCGGTCACATGACCGTCGGCGTGTTCCAGGCGTTCTTCCAGTTTATCTACGAGGCGTCCGAACCCATGACGCAGTTGTCGTTTACCTTTAACTCGCTGCAGAGCGCGCTGGCGAGCGCAGAGCGCGTGTTCGACCTGCTCGATGAGCCCGAGATGGAGGCCGATCCGCTGCCGGACGAGGCCGCCAAGCTGCCGGGTCGCGTTGAGGGTCGCGTCGCTTTTGAGCATGTACGCTTTGGCTATTCGCCCGACAAGCCGCTTATGCGCGACGTGTCGTTTACCGCCGAGCCGGGCCAGAAGATCGCCGTGGTGGGAACCACGGGCGCGGGCAAGACTACGCTCATCAACCTGCTCATGCGCTTTTACGAGATCGACGGTGGCCGCATTACGCTCGACGGCGTGGACACGAGCCGTATGGACCGCGGCGAGCTGCGCCAGCAGTTTGGCATGGTGCTGCAGGACGCCTGGCTATTTGATGGCACGATTGCGCAGAACATCGCCTACGGCTGTCCCGAGGCGACGCGCGACGAGATCGTGGCGGCTGCGCGCGCCGCGCAGGTCGACTTCTTTGTGCGTACCATGCCGCAGGGTTATGACACGCGGGTGGCCAACGATGCCGAGAGCATTAGTCAGGGCCAGCGCCAGCTGCTGACCATTGCACGCGTGCTGCTCAACAACCCGGCGATTCTCATCCTGGACGAGGCGACGTCGAGCGTGGACACGCGCACCGAACTTGCCATCGGCCGCGCCATGGACGCGCTCATGCGCGGGCGCACCAGTTTTGTGATCGCGCATCGCCTGTCGACGATCGTGGATGCCGACCTGATTCTGGTCATGGATCACGGCAACATTATCGAGCAGGGCACACATAAGGAGCTGCTCGCAGCCGAGGGCGCTTACGCCGACCTCTATCTGAGTCAGTTCGCCTAAGGTGACAAAGGGACAGTCCCCTTGTCACATCGAAAAGAAGGCCCGCCGGGGGATTGATTCCCTGGCGCGCCTTCTTGCGTTGATGCGGGTCTGTACCGTCCGCAGCCCTAGCGTTCGTCCACGAGCTTGGCGACGAGGGCCTTGAGCTCCGCCACCTCTCGTTCGAGTTCTTTGACGCGGCGGGCGTTCTCGGTGATGCCTTGGCGGTTGAGGGCACTCTGCTCGGCGGCGTCATCGGGCATGTACTCGCGATGCTGCTTGGCGTCGAAACTCTCCTCGAACACGCGGCAGCCGTTGCGCTTGATGATGCGTCCCGGCACGCCCACGACGGTGCAGTTGTCGGGCACGTCTTTGACGACGACCGAGTTGCCGCCGATCTTGACGTTGTTGCCGATGCGGATGTTGCCGAGCACCTTGGCGCCCGTGCCCACGGTGACGTTGTTGCCGAGCGTTGGGTGGCGTTTGCCGGTCTCGTTGCCAGTACCGCCGAGCGTGACGCCCTGATAGAGTACGCAGTTGTCGCCCACAATGGCGGTTTCGCCGATGACGACGCCCATGGCATGGTCGATAAAGAAGTGCTTGCCAATCTGCGCGGCAGGGTGAATTTCGACGCCAGTGATATGGCGGGTGATTTGCGAGAGCACGCGGGCGAGCGAGCGATGGCCGTGCTCCCAGAGCCAGTGCTCGGGTACGTGGTTCCACTTGGCGTGTAGGCCGGGATAGGAGAGGAAGATGACCAGGCCGTTTTGCGCAGCGGGATCCTGTGCCTGGACGGTCTTGATGTCCTCGCGAATGGTATTGATAAAGCTCACTGGCCGCCCTCCCTTAGCGCCATGGCAATGCGATTCAATAAAGTATAGCGATTCGCTAGGGATTAGGAAGAGCAATCTTTCACGGCTTAGCGTGACAGGTGTCAGTTATGCATACTTGCTGGTAATGGAGTCATGCTTTTGTGGGGTTGCGCACGAGGAGGCGCCGCAACCGTATACTGGTCAACTTGGACGTATCCGCGCCCACAACTGAGAGGTTTTACTTCATGGGTTTCATCAATTTTATCGCCGAGCTGCTTAAGGATCCGCGCACCGCGATCGCCAGCTGGATCGCCGCCGGCCCGCTTATGGCCTACGGCTGCGTGTTCCTGATTATCTTTGTCGAGACGGGCGTGGTGTTCTTCCCGTTCCTTCCCGGCGACTCGCTGCTGTTCGCCTCGGGCTTCTTTGCCCACAACGGCGGCTTTAACATCGTGGCCCTGCTGGCCGTCGCATGGACGGCTGCTATCTTGGGCGATCAGTGCAACTTTATGATCGGTCATTTCTTTGGCCAAAAGATCATCGCCTCGGGCAAGGTCAAGGCCATGACGCCCGAGCGTATCAAAAAGTCCGAGGACTTCCTGGACAAGTGGGGCCACCTGGCCATCTTCCTGGGTCGCTTCTTCCCGTTTATCCGCACCTTTGTGCCCTTCATCGCCGGTATGGGCGGCATGCACTGGCGCAACTTTGTCATCTTTAACGTGCTGGGCGGCATTACCTGGTCGACGGTCTTTACGCTGCTGGGTTACTTCTTTGGCGGCATTCCCTTTGTGCAGGAGCACTTTGAGCTGCTAATCGTTGGTATCGTTGCCGTGTCGATCATCCCGACTGTGGTCGGTCTGGTTAAGGCTAAGCTGGGCAAAAAGAACGCGTAGCTCGAGCCAGCGCGCAAACCGTGCCGTTGAGGCCCGTCACCGTTTACGGTGGCGGGCCCTTTGCTTCGGTCAAATGAAAATACTTTAGTTAGTTAAAGAAAAACGTTTTATCCAACGCATGCGGGGAGTACAATCTCGTGCATGCGAATCGACGTGCTATCGGCTTTGATGCTGTTCGCGTGTCCCGTCCGGCTCTACGCTCCGGGCGTGCGACGTTGCGACGCGGTCGGCCTCGGTCCTTGCGTGCGGGTTCGCGAGTATGCAACTGTGTATGTAAGGAGCGACATATGGCTGTCGAGAAGAAGGATATCGATTGGGGTAGCCTTGGCTTTGGCTACATGAAGACCGATTACAGCTACGAGGCTCATTGGAAGGATGGCGAGTGGGACGAGGGTGGCCTGACCACCGACCACACCCTGCATGTCTCCGAGTGCGGCGGCATCTTCCATTACTGCCAGGAGGTCTTTGAGGGCCTGAAGGCCTATACCGCCGAGGACGGCAGCATCGTCTGCTTCCGTCCCGACATGAACGCCGAGCGTATGTATAACTCTGCCCAGCGCCTCGAGATGCCCCCGTTCCCCAAGGACAAGTTTGTTGAGGCCGTCAAGCAGGTCGTTTCTGCCAACGCCGCCTGGGTTCCGCCTTTCGGCTCCGGTGCAACCCTGTACGTGCGTCCATTTATGATCGGCTCCGGTGACGTGATCGGCGTGGCTCCCGCTCCTGAGTACACGTTCCGTATTCTCGTGACCCCGGTCGGTCCGTACTTTAAGGGTGGCCTTAAGCCCGTCAAGCTGCGCGTTTCCGAGTACGACCGCGCCGCACCGCACGGCACCGGCAACATCAAGGCCGGCCTTAACTATGCCATGTCCCTCAAGCCCACGATGGAGGCCCATCGCGGGGGCTATGCCGAGAACCTGTATCTCGACTCCGAGTCCCGCACCTATGTCGAGGAGACCGGCGGCGCGAACGTCCTGTTCGTGAAGGAGGACGGCACCCTCGTCGTTCCGCAGTCGCACACCGACTCCATCCTGCCCTCCATCACCCGTCGCTCGCTTGTTCAGGTTGCCGAGGATCTGGGCATGACCGTCGACCAGCGTCCCGTCGAGTGGGCCGAGGTCAAGGCCGGCACCTTCGTTGAGTGCGGTCTGTGCGGCACCGCTGCCGTCATCTCTCCGGTCGGCGAGATCGACAACAAGGTTTACGGCGCCGACGAGACCGTGACCTTCCCGGCTGGCTACACCGAGATCGGCCCTGTGATGAAGAAGCTCCGCGAGACCCTGACGGGCATCCAGTCTGGTGCTGTTGAGGATAAGCACGACTGGGTTTACACCGTCGCGTAATTATCCTTTCCTGTTCGGGCGGAGAGCAAGTTCCCTCCCGGCGCGTCCTCGGACATGCAAGAAGCCCTCGCTGCGCACTTCGTGCGGCGAGGGCTTCTTGCGTTCTGCGGAGTGCGCCGGGAGGGAACTTGCTCTCCGCTCTGCGGGAACGACGTTGTCGCAACAGGCAACAATTAATCTGAATAAAGATGGCGTCCGGCCTTTTGGCCGCGCGTTGTGCGTGGATACGAAAAGGGCCCAAGGTTTGCGCCTTGGGTCCCAAAGGGTTGATGAACTGGCTTAAGACTCTGCCTTGTTGTTTAGAACTTGACGGTCGGTGCCTGGCGGGCGGCCTCAGCTGTCTCGAAGCCCTGGCGCTCCTTAAACTGGAAGATGCCGGCAAAGATGACAGCCGGGAACGTCTGAATGGCGTTGTTGTAGCTGAGCACGCAGTCGTTGTAGCTCTGGCGTGCATAGCTAATCTTGTTCTCGGTATCCTCGAGCGACGCCTGCAGCTGCGTAAAGTTGGTGTTTGCCTTAAGGTCGGGATAGGCCTCGGCTACGGCGAAGAGCTGGCGCAGCGCACCGGTCAGCACGTTGTCGGCTTCCATCTTGGCCTCGGGCGTGGTGGCCTTGACGGCGGTGTTACGCGCGCTGATCACGGCTGAGAGCGTCTCCTGCTCGTGCTTGGCGTAGCCCTTGACGGTCTCGACCAGGTTGGGGATCAGGTCGTTGCGGCGCTGCAGCTGCGTATCGATGTTCTGCCATGCGTTATCGATGCGGTTGCGCTTGGTGACCATGTTGTTGTAGATGCCGGCGATGGCGCAGACAATCACAATAACAACAACGATGCCGATGATGACGGGAAGCATGATGTCTCCGTTTCGAATGGCCGCGGCGGCATGCGCCAGCTGCCGTTGGTATAACGCTACTAGTATACCCGCAACGTTTTGTCGTGCCGAACTTTCCGGTAAGCGTTATGTTTTCGGCGGGGTTGGCACCGGGGCAAAGCGCGCGAGGTACAGGTGTAAGATATGCGACAGATTGACGAGTGTTGTCTTTACCCTGAGGATGGCGATACCAGTGGACCTTCGCATTAAGAAAACCTACCGCGCCCTGTTCGATGCCTTCACCGAGCTTCTCGAGGAGCATCGATTTGAGGACCTGACGGTTGCCATGCTGTGCGACCGCGCCATGATTCGCCGCACGACGTTCTACAAGCACTTTCGCGACAAGAACGATTACTTTGCCTTTTATATCGATGAGCTTATGTCGGGTTTGCCGCAAAAGCGGGCTGGCGAGGGCGGCACGGTGTCGGCCGACGACGTGCGCGTGCTTCGCCACGAGGTGTTCACCGACGCCATGGACCTGATTCTGGCCCATGAGCAGCTCATGGACAACATTTTGGCGAGCAGCATGTCGGGCATGCTGACCAGCATGATTTGCGATCGCATTGCCCGCTCTATCCGCGAGCGTGTGATGAGTGCGCTAGACGAGGACGCGCTTGCGCCCGTGCCGCTCGACACGACGGCTGAGTTTGTCGCCGGCGGCATTATTCGGCTCTTTACTATGTGGTGGGAATCGGGTCACGATCTGGAGCGTCGCTCCGAGATGGCTGACGTTGTCGATGCGCTGTTCGAGCGGACCATGACGCCGGTGCATCGCTAAAAGTGGCGGAGAGAGGGGGATTCGAACCCCCGGAACGCTCTCGCGCTCAACGGTTTTCAAGACCGCCGCATTCAACCGCTCTGCCATCTCTCCGTGAGTCGTAATGATAGCATCGTTTTGAATCTGCAACAGGGAAGGCGAACGATGACGATCACCGAAATCGACGAGAAGTTCATGCTCGAGGCGCTGGCAGAGGCTCGCGCCGCCGCTGCGGTGGGCGAGGTACCCATCGGAGCCGTAGTGGTGCGCGCGGGCGAGATCGTCGCGAGGGCGCATAATCGTCGCGAGCTCGACCAGGACCCTTCGGCGCATGCAGAGTTCGCGGCCCTGTGCGCTGCCGCTCAGTCGCTCGGTCGCTGGCGCCTTTCCGATTGCACGGTCTACGTGACGCTCGAGCCTTGCTGCATGTGTGCGGGGCTTATGGTCAACGCGCGCGTGGGGCGCTGCGTGTATGGCGCGGCTGATGCCAAGGCGGGCGCCTTGGGCTCGTTGTATGACCTGAATGCCGATTCGCGCCTGAATCATCGGTTTACCGTGGCGGCTGGGGTCCTGGCAGACGAGTGTCGTGAGGTGTTGAGCAGCTATTTTAGTGGGCTGCGTGGCACCGATGGTGCTGGCTGCGGTTGTGGGGGCGATCTCGAGGCGCATGCCGCTCATGCCGAGGCACTCGCGTGTGCCGAAGATATTGCCGTTGAGGCGGTCGATTTTGGTGTCGCATGCCGCCGGCCCCGCCGTGTGCTGCTGGCGATTGATTCCTTTAAGGGTAGCGTGTCGAGTGCGCAGGCAGAGGAGGCCGTTGCCGAAGGCATGCGCCGCGTTTGGCCCGATGCCGAGGTGTGCACATTGCTGCTGGCAGATGGTGGCGAGGGAACGCTCGATGCTATCGCCGCATGCGGTGGTGAGCTCTCGACCTGCGAGGTGGCAGGTCCCTTGGGCGAACGCGTGTCTGCTCGGATGCTGGTGGACGGCGAGCGCGAGTCGGCTGTTATTGAGATGGCCGAGGCGGCGGGTATTGGGTATTCGCCCTGTACGGAGTCGGCGGCGTTGGCGGCTTCGACCTATGGCGTGGGCGAGCTCATGCTTCGCGCAGTCCGTGCTGGGGCAAAGACTATCTATATTGGTCTGGGCGGCAGTGCCACCAACGACGGTGGGGCCGGCATGCTGCAGGCGCTGGGCGCGCGTGTGGTCGATGACCAGGGCTGCGATGTCGCCCCCGGTCTTGCCGGCCTTGAGCGGGTGGCGAGCGTTGATTTGGCGCCAGCGCTTCGGGCGCTGAACGGTGCGCGTGTCGTGGTGCTTTCCGATGTCGAGAATCCGCTCGTGGGGCGTCGGGGCGCATTGGCGGTGTTTGGCGGGCAGAAAGGCTTGCCGACGGGTGACGCCGAGGCGCTGAGCAGGTGCGACAGCTGGATGGTCGGCTACGGTCGTCTGCTCGATACGGCAATTGTCGAGGCTCGAGCCCAGGGGTTGTTGCGCGCACCCGAGGGCGCACGGACATTTGGCTCGGTGCTTGGCGTGCCCGGCGCAGGTGCCGCCGGCGGCCTGGGTGCCGCGCTGCTGGCGCTCGGTGCGGAGCTACGCTCGGGCGTGGAGACGGTGCTCGATCTCGTGGGGTTTGACGAGCGTGTACGCGATGTCGACCTGGTCATAACGGGCGAGGGCAATATGGACGAGCAATCCGCCGCCGGTAAGGCGCCGGTGGGTGTGGCCCGCCGTGCCAAGCGCTATGGCAAGCCGGTTGTTGCCGTCGTGGGCGGTCGTGCCGACAACCTGGATGCGGTGTACGAGCAGGGCATCGACCTTGTCCTGCCGATCTGTCGCAAGCCCATGGACCTGGAGCGGGCACTCGATCCGCAAGAAGCCGCAACCAACCTCATCTGCGCCGGCGAGTCTGCCGCGCGAGCCTACGACCTCGGCCGCCTCTAGAAAAGTAGTCATTTTGGGACGGGGCTTTTTTGACTACCCACCAGTCAAAAAGTAGTCAAAAAAGCCCCGTCCCAAATTAGCTGTCTTGCCCCATCGGGCGGGAGCGGGTAAGATATATCGAGCGCCTAGCGCGTTCGATGGGTTCGGATGACGACATGTTCCGAATCTGGTCAGGTCCGGAAGGAAGCAGCCATAAGGAGCCTCTGTCGGGCATCCGGATCCATCGAGCGCACGGGCTTTCTTTTTGCGCGGTTTTACCAAACCGCGCAATGCTCGACGCTGCGCGCCACCCAGGGCGACAATTTGTCATTCAAAAGGCAAGGCATGACCAGAAGGTCTATGCCTTGCCTTTTTCATGCCAACTTGTTCGCCCTGGGCGGCGCTCGCTGACTGCGCCAAGACATCAATGGCTACGTGGTTCAAGAGACGGCGGCGTTGCCATCTGTTTTTACAAGTAAGGAGGCCCGTTTCCCTGGTTTTGGTTGGGGAAACGGGCCTCTTTGTCTATGGGCTTGTGGATTGGCGAAGACAATAACCGCTGGCAGCTATTTTGAGTTCTTGATGCGGCGTGTAGCCGTGGCGGTTATTCCGAGGCCTGCGGCGGCGACTGCTGCGAGTGCGATTGCGCTCGGTGCAGTGTCGCCCGTGTTTGCGAGCTTGCCGGGCTTGCCGCTGCTCGCGTTCGCTTGCTTGGTGGAGCTCGGCGTGGCGCCTTTGCCGGTCGCGGGCGAGCTGGCGGGCGGTGCCGGTTCGGCGGGTTGCGCTGAGCCGGAGGGAGGCACTGTCTCGGTCGGTTTCGTTATCTCGGGCGAGGTGGCCTTGTCTGCCGCGGCCTTTGCCTCTTCGTATGCTTTGCAGGCGTCGTCATAGGCCGCTTGCGCCTTTTCCAAATCGTCGAGGAGCGCATCTCGCTTGGCTACGTCCTCATCGATGTGGGCTTTGGCTTTCTCCGCCTCACTTTCGAAACTCTGAACCTGTCTTTCCTGGCTTTCGAGCCGGCGTTGGCAGTGGTGAAGATCATCTTCACAAGATTTTTCTCGCCTTTCTGCCGACATGATCTCACTTCGCAACTGCTTAATAGTTTCGTTAGAAGCTCCGTCGTCGATTGCCTTATCTAATTCTGCCTGAAGGCCGCTTGTCCGGTTGTGGGCCTCATCGTATTTGGCTTGGGCTGCATCGACGTTCGCTTGCATGGCGGGAAGGGGTTCCCTCCGTTTGGCGGCTTCCGTCACCACCATGTCGTGGATCTCTTGAAAACTGGCAATGTCATCATCGATTTCCGCAAGTTTCTCGGGACTTGCGGCGTCTTTTGCGGCCTCGAGGTTTTTGAGCGCTTCCTGCATGGCTGCATACGCTTTTTCCCTTGCGGCGGCCGCATCTTCCGTCTGCAAGGCAACTGCACCGGTGGGGGAGCTGGTTTCCGCCGCGATCCCCGTTGCAGGGGCGATTCCCGCGATAAGTGCCGCGGAAAGGGCGATGCCCAAGGTTGTTCGTCTTGCTCTTCTCGCGAGAATGTCGTTCATCTCGGCACCTCATTTCAAGGGTCGGCGACTAACTTGGTAGCACTAATGTAAGTATACCAAGCGATTGGCCCGCCACTGGCTGGGTGTGCGCGTATGCTCCTCTGAAAACTGAATCCCGTTAGAAATGACGAGTTGTTTACGCTTCTTTTGGGGTGGCGGTACTATCATGGTTCGAATTGAATGTGGATGATGATAGGGAGCGCCTATACATGATTGAGTTGCTCAGGCGTTTTGGTGGTAAGTTTCGCCGATATATGGTGATCGGCCCTGCGTGCAAGTTGATCGAAGTGATCTTTGACCTGCTGACGCCGCTGGTGATTGCCCAGATGATCGATAAAGGCATTGGGGCGCACGATGTGGACGCCGTTATCCACTACGGCATGGTACTTGGCGCCATGGCTGTGATTGGCATCTCGTTTACGCTCGTCTGCCAAAAGATGGCGGCGCTCACCTCACAGGGCATGGGCACCGATATCCGTGGTGCGCTCTACGAGCACATCAACAAGCTGAGCTATGCCGAACTCGACCGCTTCGGCACGCCGTCGCTCATCACGCGCATTACCAACGACGTCAACCAAGTTCAGCTCGCCGTGGCGCTGGGCGTGCGCATGCTCATCCGCTGGCCTTTCTTGGCGGTGGGCTCTATGTGCGCGGCCCTCGCCATCGACCTTAAGCTTGGCGTGATTTTCTTGATTTGCACACCCGCCATTGGCCTGGTGTTTTGGTTTGTCATGGCGCGCTGCATTCCCTACTACAAGCAGCTGCAGGCAAAGCTCGATCGCATCGCGCTTATCTGCCGCGAAGGTCTTTCGGGCGTCCGCGTGGTTCGCGCCTTCGTGCGCGAGGACCACGAGCGTGAGCGCTTTGCCCAAGCCGCCGATGACCAGGCCAATACTGCCATCGCGGTGGGCAAGCTCTCATCGATTCTCAACCCCGTCACGTTTTTGGTGATGAACCTGGGCGTGTGCGCCATCCTGTGGGTGGGCGGCCTCCAGGTCAACGTGGGCGAGCTTACGCAGGGCCAGGTCATGGCGTTTGTGAACTACATGACGCAGACCCTGACCTCCATCGTGTACGTCGCCAACCTGGTCGTGGTCTTTACCAAGGCGAGCGCGAGTGCTTCGCGTATCAACGAGGTGCTCAATTGTGAGCCGAGCATCACGGACGGGGACAACCAGCAGGTCGCGCTGCCCAGGCCGGGTGACCTGGCAAGTGGCGCCACTCCGGTTCCAGCGCTGAGCTTTGACCATGCGAGCTTCTCCTTTGGCGCCGGCGCTGCCAACGCCGTCAACGATGTGACGCTGGAGCTGCCGCTGGGCAAGACGCTCGGCATCATCGGCGGCACGGGCAGCGGCAAGTCCACACTCGTCTCGCTTATCCCGCGCCTGTACGATGCGGGCACCGGCAGCGTGAGCGTGATAGGCGCCGACGTGCGCACTTGGCCGCTCGATCAGCTGCGCCACGTGGTCGCGACCGTTCCGCAGCGAGCGTCGCTGGTGAGCGGCACCATCCGCAGCAACCTGACCTGGCGCGACGAGGCGGCAACCGACGAGGAGCTCTGGGCGGCGCTCGATATGGCGCAGGCCAGCGAATTCGTGCGCAACAAGCCCCAAGGCCTGGATGCCCCGGTCGAGGCGGGCGGCAAGAACTTTAGCGGTGGCCAGCGCCAGCGCCTGACCATCGCACGTGCCCTGGTGGGCTCTCCACAGGTCCTAATCATGGATGACTCCGCCTCGGCGCTCGACTTTAAGACCGACGCGGCGCTTCGCCATGCCATCCGCGAGCGCAGCGTGCGCGGTGCCGCCGAGGGCGGGCTGCCGCTGACGACCGTCATCGTGAGCCAGCGCGTCTCGACCGTGCGCGATGCCGACATGATCTGCGTGCTCGACCACGGTTCGGTCGCGGGCCTGGGCACGCACGATGAGCTGTACGCGACCTGCCAGCTCTATCGCGAGATTTGCCAGTCGCAGCTTCGTCGTGAGGAGCTCGAGGGTCAGCAGGGGAGCGCGACGTCCACGTCCACCCCAGGCGCCGCGTGCGCCCTGGCATCCACTTGCGCAAAGGAGGGCTGCTAAATGAACCCGTACACTTCTTCCGGCTCGGTCGCCACGATGACCGCCAACGTGTCCGGCAACGATAGCCTCAACGATCTGGGTGACGGCCCGCGTCAGCCCGGCGACCCCGAGCGCTACCCCGTGGGCGCGGTGACTCGCCGTCTGCTGGGCTACGTCCGTCCGCATCGCATTTCGTTTACGGCGTCGTTTGTGAGCGCTGCCATCTCGGTGATCTTGCAGCTCTACACACCTATTCTCATCGGCGAGGGCATCGACCTGATCGTCGCCGCCGGGCAGGTGGACTTCGATGCGCTGCTGCCGCTTGTCACCAAGCTCGCGATTGTCGTCGTAGGTGCTGCGGCTTTCCAGTGGCTGCAGGGCTATTGCGTTAACCGCTTGTCCTACGAGACGGTGCGCGACATGCGCGTGGAGGCGAGCGACAAGCTCAGCCGCATGCCGCTCAGCTTTATCGACAGCCATGCCCACGGCGACCTCATGAGCCGCGTGGTCAACGATGTCGATCAGGTGGGCGACGGTCTGCTGCAGGGCTTCACGCAGCTCTTTACCGGCGTTATTACCATCGTGGGCACGCTCGCGTTTATGCTCTCCATCAACCTGACTATGACGCTTGTGGTGGTGCTCGTCACGCCGCTTTCCATCTTTGCGGCCGGTGCCATCGCCAAGCTCTCCAACAAGAGCTTTACGGCTCAACAGCGCATCCAGGGCCAGCTCGGCGGCCATATCGAGGAGTATGTGGGCGAGCAAAAGCTCGTGGACGCGTTTGCCTACGGCCCGAGCGCTCAGCAGCGCTTCGACGCCCTCAACGCCGAGCTTTATGCGGCAGGCGAGCGCGCGCAGTTTATGGGCTCGCTTTCCAACCCCGGTACGCGCTTTATCAACAACATCATCTATGCCGTGGTCGCTGTGATCGGCTGCGTGGGCGTGATCACGGGCGTGCCCGCGGCGCTCACGGTGGGCGGCGTGCAGATCTTCTTGTCCTATGCCAACCAGTACACCAAGCCGTTCAACGAGGTCACCAACGTCATTACGCAGATCCAGACGGCGTATGCCTCGGCGCGCCGCATGTTCGCGCTGCTCGATGCACGCGAGCAGGAGCCCGACGCGTCGGACGCCGTAGAGCTTGCCGCCCCGCAGGGCGAGGTCGCCTTTGAGCATGTGGACTTTAGCTACATGTCTGATCGCAAGCTGCTGCAGGATATTTGCATCGAGGCCAAGCCCGGCATGCGCTTTGCCCTGGTCGGTCCTACGGGTTGCGGCAAGACGACGCTCATCAACCTGCTGCTGCGGTTTTACGATATCGATGCCGGACGCATCATGGTCGATGGCCGTTCCTCGCGTGACTACACGCGCTCAAGCCTGCGCCGTGCCTTTGGCATGGTGTTGCAGGATACGTGGCTGTTCGAGGGCACGGTGGCGGACAACATCGCTTACGGTTGCCCAGGAGCCACGCGCGAGCAGGTCATCGAAGCCGCCAAGCGTGCGCACGCGCACAAGTTTATCGTGCAGCTGCCCGACGGCTACGATACGGTGATTGGCGAGGACGGCGGCACGTTTAGCCAGGGTCAAAAGCAGCTGCTGTGCATCGCGCGCGTCATGCTCACCGACCCGGCGATCTTGCTGCTGGACGAGGCGACCTCGAGCATCGATACGCGCACCGAGCTGCAGGTGCAGGCGGCATTCGACGAGCTCATGGCAGGTCGCACAAGCTTTGTCGTGGCGCACCGCCTGAGCACCATCCGCAACGCCGACTGCATTCTGGTGATGCGCGACGGCCAGATTATCGAGCGCGGCACACACGACGAGCTGCTGGAGGCAGACGGCTTCTATGCCGAACTCTACCGCAGCCAGTTTGCCCAGTAGGGAATACCGATTAGCGGCAGATGGTTTACATCTGCGCCGTTAGTACTAAGATATTCATCTAATAAATTGCATTAATGGCTCGAGTTTCGGGGGAAACGAGGCAACGTGACTACGACGTGCTCTTTGGTGGTTAACAGCAAGAGCGGTAATACCAGGATGGTTTCGGGTGCGATCAAGCGCACTCTGCAGGCTGCGGGCGTTGAGTTTGTCCACGCCGCGGCGTTGAGCGACGATGCGGACGTAGATCAGGTTGAGCTCGAGGCGCAGGGCGCCTGCGCGGCCGACACGGTGCTCGTCGGTTTTTGGTGCGACAAGGGCGCGTGCACGCCTTCGGTCGCGGCGTTGCTCTCCGCCTTGCACGGTAAGCGCGTCTTCCTGTTTGGCACCTGCGGCTTTGGGGCCGACCAGAGCTATTACCAGCAGATTATTGATCGCGTAACTTCCAATTTGGCTGGGGATGCCGAGCTTGCGGGCTGGGCGATGTGCCAGGGCAAGATGGGCCCCGCGGTCAAGCAGCGCTACGAGGCCATGCTCGAGCAAGATCCCGATAACGTCCGATTTAAGATGCTGCTCGGCAACTGGGTTGCCGCGAAGGACCATCCCACCAAGGAAGACCTGGACAACATGGCTGCAGCCGCCAAGAAGGCCGTGCTGGGAGAGTAGCTTCGCCGTTCGCGGTCCTTCGTGCAAAACAATACAAATGTGAAAGCCTCGAGATTCTCGAGGCTTTTTCTTGACACTTGTGGACGCAACCACTGCAAGCGTTTGGGGCGACATTTTCCATCACCCCGATGACAAGCCGCGTTCCAGCAACTGGGCGTCTGTCCGGGCGGAGGCATATAAGGTTCATCGCGAGTTCCGCACGCAAAGGAGGCCACTTAATGTGGCCTCCGTCTTGCGCAGGACTGTCCGAGCAGGGAACCTTATATGCCTCCGTCCGGACAGACGTTTCAGTTATGAGCGACCCGCTACTTAATCTTGGTTGTTCCCGGTGCCAGGTTGGGGTCGGTCTCGTTGGCCTCGGTCTGGAAGTGCTCGGTGTACACGTTCTTGCCGTCGCGGAACATCTCGTAGTACTGCATCTTGGCGTAATCCTCGCGCGCCTTGGTGGCGGCTGCGGCAGCGGCGTCGTCACCGGTGACGTTGGAGGAAAGCGCCCAACGCAGGCTGGCGTCCTCGTAGCCCACGGAGTTGATAGCGGGCAGCGACTCGCGCAGCGTCATGTGCGCCTTCTGGTAGTCGGTCAGCGGGGCGCCGATCAGCTGCATCAGCTGGGTAGACAGGTAGTTGGTGGACAGGTCGTCGACCTCGCTCGTCTGGTCGCAGCCGGCAACGTCGTAGTTGGCCCAAATGATGTAATCGGTCTGCCACAAGCGCTCCTGGTGCGTGGCGTCGTCCTCGCCGGTAAACCACTTATCGTTGAACTTGGACGGGAAGAACGGCTGATGGTCGCCCCAGAACACCACGACCACCTTGCGGTCGAGCTTGCTCAAGGCGTTAAGGAAGTAGCGCAGCGCCTGGTCGGACTGCTCAATGCACGAAACATACTCGTCGACATCGGAGAGCGTACCGTCCTCGACGGTCTTGGTGTCCAGGTCGGTCGTGTCGATGTTCAGGTGCAGCTGCCTGTCGACCGGCAGCAGGCCCGTGTCGTAGCCCGAGTGGTTCTGCATGGTCACGTCGAAGATAAACTGCGGATCGGCGTTCTGGTCGAGCAGCTCAAGAATCTTGTCGTAGGTAGCCTGGTCGGTCACCATGCCGCGTAGGGTATCGGCGCCCTGGAAGTCGTTGATGGACAGGAACTGGTCAAAGCCAAAGTCCTTGTAGACGTTCTCGCGGTTCCAGTTAGTCGCGTGGTTGGGGTGCATGGCCGTGGTGGAATATCCGAGCGACTTGAACTGCTCTGCCAGGTTCCCAGTCGTTTCCATGTTGTAGATGGTGTAGGGGTACACGCCCGAGCCCAGGTTGGCCATGGAGTTGCCGGTCATAAACTCAAACTCGGTATTGGCGGTACCGCCGCCGTAGGCGCTTACATAGAGCTTGCCGCGGCTGAGGCAGTTGGACAGGCTCTTAAAGTGCTGCGGACCCTCGTAGCCGGCGCGCATGTTCTGATAGATCGACAGGTCCGAGAAGGTCTCGTTCATGATGGCGATGACCGTGGGCTTCTCGCTGTCGAACTGCTCCTGGGCGGCGGCGCGCTCGTCGCTCTTGGCCGCGTTGGACTTGTCGTAGGCCTTGGCGTACTTTTTGAGCGTGGCCTTGGCATCGTCGACGGAGTAGTCGGCGGGTTTGGGCGGCTTAATGGACTGTGCCGCACTAATAAAGGCAGGCAGGTAGCCCTCGCGCCAGTAGCTCTCGAGCGGGCGCCAGGTGTAGACGGTGATGCCGAGGGTGTTGTAGTAGTCGATGAGCGTGACGTGTGCGGTAACGCCGCCCAGGCACAGCACCGCCACGAGCAGGTTGGTGAGCAGCATGCGCTTGGCGTTGGCGGTACCCTTCTGACGATGCGGTGCCACCAGGCCGGCGTACTCGCATAGCAGCATGGCGATGGCGGTAAAGCCCATGGACAGCACGCAGAACAGCGAGATGGAGAAGGTGTAGCCGTTGCCGGCGACTGCGGCGGCAGTGGAGATGGCCGAAAGGTCGCCCGGCTGGATGGGCATGGATTTAAACGTGATGACGAAGAACTCGGCAATGCCCAGGATAAAGAGGGCAAAGGCCAGGACGGCCGGAGCTGCGCCATGGCGCTGGAACAGGAAGAACAGGCCGACCATGAGCACGGTGATGATGGCCCACTCGAGCAGGATGCATAGGGGATAGACCCAGGTAAAGTCGTGGTTGGACGAGACCTCCATGCCCAGCAGCGCAAAGACGCCGGCGAGCAGCAGGCACAGGACGGCGGCGACGAGCGGTTTGCCCACAAAGGCGCCGCGCAGGCGGGCGAGCTTGCCGGTGGGGGCGGGAGCGTCGGGCCCGGCAAACGCAAAGACGCGCGGGGCGATGCGGTCGCGGGCGATGCTGGCCCAGGCGCAGCCGGTAAGGATGGCGTTGGTCAGGATGAGCATCACAAAGGCGAGCGGCTCGTTTTGGGCGACGAGGCCAATGGCGCCCCAAATGGTCAAAAAGAGCTGGAACAGGCCGAAGACGACGCTCCACCCAAGAGCGCTTTTGGCAACGGTGCCCGACTGAGCGCGAATGGCCTTGGCCTCGCGCAAGACAAGGTAGATGGTCGCCGCAAGACCGACGAGCGAGATGGCGGCTGCGAACATGCTGAGACTCCTCACAAACTTAAAACCTACGAAAGCGGGGGTTCACCCGATTGTTAGCAAGATATGCGCTGCAATTGGTGGCTGCGCACAACCAGCCATATTAACGCGCACGTGTGGCGGTGTGGCGCAATGTAGTGGCGACCTGCGCGATAATGGACGGGAATTACACGGAAACGTAAAGGCTTCTTAAAGAAATGGCGAGGGTAGGGCGATGAGCGAGCAGGTTTGTATGACAGGCGCCGAGTACTGCGGCGGAGCTGCGGGCGTGGATACGTGCGGCTATCCGGTCGAGACTACGGGCAACACAGTGCTGGACATCTTGGAGCATCGCTCGTCTACGCGTGCCTTCGCGCGTGATGACGACGACCGTCCCGTGGCGGTGACTGACGAGCAGCGGGCGGCGATTTTGCATGCGGCGAGTCGCGCGCCGTCGGCGGGCGCCATGATGATGTATTCCATCGTGAGCATTCGCGAGCAGGCCACATTGGACCGCCTCGCCGACCTGTGCGATCATCAGCCCATGATCGCCAAGGCGCCCTGGGCACTCATATTTGTGGTCGATTATGCCAAGTGGATCGATCTGTTTGAGCACATGGGCTGCTTTAAGCCCGAGTTTGTCGAGCGCACGGGCAAGGCGCCCCGTCGTGCACCGGGTCTGGGTGACTTTGCCATCGCGGCGCAGGACGCCGTGATCGCCGCGCAAAATGCCGTGGTCGCCGCCGAGGCCCTGGGGCTGGGGAGCTGCTACATCGGTGATATCGTCGAGAATGCCGAGGAAGTTGCCTCGCTGCTGGACTTGCCTCCCTATACCATGCCGCTGTCGATGCTCATCATCGGCACGCCCCGCAAGGAGCGTCCGGCAATCGCGCATCCCGTGGTGAACCTGGTGCACGAGGAGCGCTACCGCCGCGCCGATACCGCGACCATGGACGCGCAGGTGGCCGAGATGGATGCGATGTTTCGCCCGCACGCCCGCGAGGTGGGCGAGCGCGTGGTGGATATCTACACCCGCAAGCACACGAGCCCCTTTATGGCCGAGATGAGCCGTTCCATGGAGTGGTGGTTCAAAAACTGGCTCGGCAAGTAACGAATGCGGCGATGTGACAAAGGGAAAGTCCCTCTGTCACATTCCATATCGCCGTGGTGGCCTAAAGGCCGTATAAATGTTTATCTAGCTGGGAAAACGGCGCCATTCAAACATGGGCCGATTACCTATAATCCCTTCGAACATTAAAGTTGGGAGGAAACCGGCTTATGGAACAAAAGGCCAAGGAGGCAGCTTCTCACGCTGCGATTCCTGTGAGCATCTCGGCGATGCTCGTCACGCTGGGCGTGGTGTACGGCGATATCGGCACCAGCCCCATGTATGTAACCAAGGCGCTCGTTGCCGGCAACGGCGGCATCGGAAGCGTCACGCAGGAGTTCGTGCTCGGCGCGCTCTCCCTTGTTGTGTGGACGGTCACGCTGCTGACGACCGTCAAGTACGTGCTGATCTCGCTGCGCGCCGACAACCACGGCGAGGGCGGTATCTTTGCCCTGTACAGCCTGGTCAAGCGTTGCGGCAAGTGGCTCATCATCCCCGCCATGCTGGGTGGCGCGGCACTGCTCGCCGACGGCATCCTGACGCCTGCCGTTACCGTGACCACTGCCATCGAGGGCCTGCGCACCATCCCGGCGGTCCACGCCGTGCTCGGTGACGACCAGGGTCGCGTTGTCGCGATCACGCTTGCCATTATCATTGCGCTCTTCTTGGTGCAGCGCATCGGCACGGCCAAGATCGGTCACGCCTTTGGCCCCATCATGACGCTGTGGTTTTTGTTCCTGGGCGGTACGGGCCTGTTCTTTGTCTTCCAGCATCCCGCGGTGCTGCTGTGCCTCAACCCGCTGCGCGGCATCGGCTTTCTGCTGAGCCCCAACAACCATGCGGGCATCATGATCCTAGGCAGCTGCTTCCTCGCCACCACCGGTGCCGAGGCGCTCTATTCCGACATGGGCCATGTGGGCCGCGGCAACATCTACGCCACCTGGCCGTTCGTTAAGTGCTGCCTGCTGCTGTCCTACATGGGTCAGGGCGCGTGGCTTATCAACAACGCTGCCAACCCCGAGCTCATGGGCATCGCCGACCTCAACCCCTTCTACCAGATGCTCACCCCGAGCCTGCGTCCCTTTGCCGTCGGCCTTTCCACCATCGCCGCCATCATTGCCTCGCAGGCGCTCATCACCGGCGCATTCTCGCTGGTGTCCGAGGCCAGCCGCCTGGACCTCATGCCTCATATGCAGGTCTTCTATCCTGCCGAGACCAAGGGTCAGCTCTACATCCCCATGGTCAACAACGTCATGCTCGTGGGCTGCGTTATCGTGGTGCTGCTGTTCCAGAACTCGGCGCACATGGAGGCTGCGTACGGCTTGGCTATTACCCTGACCATGATGTGCACGACGCTGCTGCTCTTCTTCTATCTGCACGTGGAGCGCAAGCTCAAGGTTGCGCCGTGGATCTTTGCCGTCTTCTTCCTCATGCTCGAGGGCTTCTTCTTTGTGAGCTCGCTCACCAAGTTCTTCCACGGCGGCTATTTCACCATCCTTATGGCCGCGCTCATCATGAGCATTATGGTGTGCTGGTACAACGGCACGGCGGTCGAGCAGCGCCAGTTTACGCTGCTGCCGCTGCGCAGCTACCTGCCGCAGCTCAAGCGCCTGCGCGACGACGACCGCTACGAGCTCATGAGCGACAATATCGTGTACCTGACCAAGGACACCAACACCGACTATATCGACCGCGATATCGTCTACTCCATCCTGGATAAGCACCCCAAGCGCGCTCGCGCCTGGTGGTTCGTGAATGTCGAGACCATGGACGAGCCGCATACCTTTGCCTACTCGGTCGAGACGTTCGGCACCGACTACGTGTTCCGCGTGCATCTGTACCTGGGCTACAAGATCAACCAGCGCGTTAACGCCTATCTGCGCCAGGTTGTTCAGGATCTGGCAGCCAGCGGCGAGCTGCCGCCGCAGACGCATGACTACTCGGTCTACAAGGATCCGGGCAACATCGGTACGTTCAAGTTCGTTATGATCCGCAAGCTTCTGGCGCCCGAAAGCGACGTGGAGCCGAGCGAGCGTACGGCCATTACGCTCAAGTACATCATCCGCCGCGCCGCTGGCACGCCTGCGCGCTGGTACGGCCTGGAGAACTCCAACGTGAACTTTGAGTACGTGCCGCTGTTCACCAAGTTTAAGGCCGTGAGCAAGATGCAGCGTCTGGCTCCCAACGAGCGCCCGTAATCGACACCTGAGATTTGACTGTGAACGGGCAGGTTTGCAATGACGGGAAATGAGTCTGGGGAGAAAACCATGGACGCTAAGACGCTTGACGGTCGCGATCTTGCGGCCGAGCTGGTGCGCGAGGCACGCGTCGACGCCGCCGAAGATCGGTTCTTTACGAATCGGGCCAACATGGACATGGCCGATCGTGTGATTTCGGTCGTGGCGCTGGTGTTTGTCGCGGCGTGCGTGTGCGCACTGCTCGCGCACGTGCTGTTTGTCTAGCGACCGCAGGTTGCAAAGGCTATACACTTGGAACCACCACGAGGGGAAACCACCACAAAGGTGCCTGTGAACTGCCTCCCATTTCTTGGACATCGGGAAATGGGAGGTTTTCCATGAGTATAGATCTCAGGTCGAAGCACGACCTGGAGTCCAGGAGGCGGGCCGTCGAGCTCTTCGACGCCGGCGTCGGCTGCAAGCCGGCGGCCGAGGCCCTGTCCGTCCCCCGCGAGACCGTGAGAGAATGGCAGTGGGTATACCGGGCGTTCGGAAGCGAGGCGCTGCTGTCCATGGACGGGAAACAATCCAGTTACACATTCGAGCAGAGGGTCGCCGCGGCGTCGGCCGTGGTCGACGACGGGATGGCGAAGGCCGACGCCATGGCCGAGTTCGGGATCAGGTCGAAATCCCCGCTGGAGCGCTGGTGCAGGCTCTACCGCGAGGGCGGCGCCGAGGCGCTGCGGCCCCGCCCGAAGGGCAGACCGAGGGGGTCGAGGTCGAAACCCCGGGCCCGCACCCGCGAGCAGGAGCTCGAGGAGCGCTGCCGCAGGCTCGAGGCTGAGGTCGCCTACCTAAAAAAATTGCGCGCCCTGGTCGAGCGGGACGGGCTCTGACCAGGGCGGCGGCCGAGGCGGTGAGGGCGCTGCGCGCGGAGGGGCACTCCCTGCGCCACCTGCTGGAGTGCTCGGGGCTCAGGAGGTCGACCTACTACTACGCGCTGGCGCACCCGCGGAGGCCGACCCGGCCCGAGCTGCGCGACGCCGCGGCCGAGATATTCTCGCGCACCGCCAACGGCTGCGGGCACCGGCAGATAGCCATGTGCCTGCGCGCCGAGCTGGGCGCGGTCGTGGCCGACAAGACCGTGCTCAAGATGATGCGCGAGATGGGCATCCGGTGCGGGATACGCCGCCGGGGCTCCCGCCGCCGGTACAGCTCCTACAGGGGGCTCGTGGGGAGCACGTTCGAGAACGTCATCGCGAGGGACTTCGGCGCCGAGGGGCCGTGGCAGAAGCTCGGCACCGACGTCACCGAGTTCAAGGTGGCCGGCGCCAAGGCCTACTGGGCCCCGGTGCTCGACTTCTGCACGAAGGAGATCGTGGCGAGCGACATATCGACCTCGCCGGACCTCGCCCAGCAGCACAGGATGCTCGACCGGCTCCTCGAGGCCCTGCCCGACGGGGCGGCGCCGACCATGCACTCGGACATGGGCTGGCAGTACCAGCACGAGTCCTACACCTCCAGGCTGGAGGGGGCGGGCATCACCCAGAGCATGTCGCGCAAGGGGAACTGCATCGACAACGCCGCCACCGAGCAGCTCTTCGGCCACGTGAAGGACGAGTTCTACCGCGGCAGGGAGTGGGGCAGCTTCGGGGACTTCAAGCGCGACCTGGAGGGGTACATAGTCCATTGGAACACGCGGCGCAGGCAGGTAAGATTGAAGGGCCTGACGCCGGAGGAGTTCCGGAACCGGGCCCTTGCGGCGTAGTCGCTATTTATTCAGTCCAAGTTTCGGGGCGCAGTTCACTGTCCCCTTTGTGGTGGTTTTTGTTTTTGAGAGAGGGGCGGGGCGCTGATGGACGTCCATGCGGACGGCGATATTGCCGAGAACTTTTGGTGGCGGCGTACAACGCTGACGCGTCGCGGCCCTCTGTATGACGCCTGCGTATCGGCGGGACTGCTGGTCGCGGCGACGGTTGTGAGCGCGCTGCTCGACCATCCGGGTCTCGCGCCGAGCATCATGATCGTCTATGTGTTCGCCGTGCAGCTGTGCGCATTCTTTACCTGGAGTCGCCTGTATTGCTTGCTGAGCTCGGCTGCCGCCGTGGCGCTCTACAACTTCTTGTTTGTCGACCCGCGCTGCTCGCTGTCGTTTATCGACCGCGTCTATCCCGGCATGTTCTTCATTATGTTTGCGGTCTCGCTCGTGTCGAGCTCGATCGCGCTGGCCCTGCGCCGCGCCTTGGCGCAGGCTGCCGCCAGCGATCGTCGCACGCAGATGGTGCTCGAGACCAACCGTATGCTGCAGCGCTGCGCCGATCAGCAACAGATTGTGCACGCTATGGCAACGCAGCTGGCGCGTCTTTCGGACTGTCCGGTCGTGTGGTATAGCGCCGATGCCGACGACGATGACCTGCTGCCGCGCGCGACGTACACGGCCGTGGGCGATGCCGCGCCGGTGCACCAGTTGGCGCCCCAGATGCCGCCGCGGCTCTCGGCATCCGCCTATGTGGGAACGCCGCTCGATGCCACCTATGGTGGCTCGGCGTTCTACGGCATATACCTGACCGTGCGCTCGGGTGACACCATGGTGCGCGCGGGCGATCCCGCCTCGGTGGTGGGGGTGCTCGCCATTGTCGCCGAGCCCGATGCGCTGACGCCCGAGGAGCGGACGCTTGCCGATGCCATTGTGAGCGAAGGCGAGCTTGCGCTCGATCGCGCCCGCGCCATGGAGGCCCGCGAGGAGGCGGCGGTACTCGCTAAAAACGAGCAGCTGCGTGCCAATTTGCTGCGTTCCATTTCGCACGATCTGCGTACGCCGCTCACCAGTATTTCGGGTAATGCCGACGTGTTGCTCGACCAGGGCTCGACCGGCACGGCCGTGCTCGACGACCAGACACGCCGCGGCATGCTCCTATCCATTCGCTCGGATGCGCTGTGGCTCAACGCTACCGTCGAGAATCTGCTCGCCATCACCAAGCTCGAGGGCGGCGGCATGCACCTGTCGACCACGCTCGAGCTCATGGACGATATCGTCGAGGAGGCGCTGCGTCACGTAAATCCGGCCGTGCGCGAGCACGACCTTAAGGTAGTGGCGTGCGATGAGCCGGCGCTCGTCAACGTCGACGCGCGCCTGATGGTGCAGCTGGTGGTCAATCTGGTGAACAACGCCATCGCCTATACGCCTGCGGGCTCGCATGTCGTAATCTCGATTGGCGTCCATGATGGATGCGTGGCGTGCTCGGTTGCTGATGATGGCCCGGGCATTGCGCCCGAGGACCGCGAGCGAATCTTTGAGTCGTTCTACACCGCCAACCATGGCCTAGCCGACAGTTGCCGCAGCGTGGGCTTGGGGCTTTCGCTCTGTCGCTCCATTGCGCTGGCACATGGCGGTAGCATAGAGGTTGCCGCGGCGGCCTCGCACGGCTCTGTCTTTACGATTGAGCTTCCCGCCGCCGATATTTCGTTTGATAAGGAGTAGCGCTGTGCCGAACTCTGCCGTGAAACCGCTCATCTTGGTCGTTGAGGACGATCCCGCCGTCCGCAACCTTATCGTCGCCGCGCTCGAGGCGCACGGCTTGCGCCATATGGCCGTGGAGACCGCTCACGCCGCCATCGCCGCCGCCTCGTCGCAGGCGCCGAGCATTGTGCTGCTCGATCTGGGCCTGCCCGATATGGACGGCGTCAAGGTGGTGGAGTCGGTGCGCGCGTGGTCGGGCATGCCGATTATCGTGGTTTCGGCACGCAGCGAGGACGTGGACAAGATCCGCGCGCTCGATGCCGGCGCCGACGACTACCTGACTAAGCCGTTTTCGGTCGAGGAGCTGCTCGCGCGCATTCGCACGACGCTCAGGCGCCTTTCGTATGCGCAGGCGGGCGGTGTTGCTTCCGAGGGCTCGTTCGATACCGGCGAGTTGCATATCGATTTTGATGCCGGCATCGCCACGATGGATGGCGAGGAGCTGCATCTGACGCCGATCGAGTACAAGTTGCTCTGCCTGCTGGCACACAATGCCGACAAGGTGCTGACGCACCAATTTATCCTGAACGAGATTTGGGGTACGGCGACTAAGAGCGACCTGGCGAGCCTACGCGTCTTTATGGGCACGCTGCGCAAGAAGATCGAGTCCGACCCCGCGCATCCGCGCTATATCCAAACGCATGTGGGTATCGGTTACCGATTGGTCACCCAGGGGTAGGGCAGAGCGCGGCCCCTCTATGAGTTGCGGTGAAATAGATCCTATTTGGGCCTTTACCAGGCATTTTTAGGAACTATTCCACCGCAATTTTGTTATTTGCCCTTGGGCTTGCTGGCGTAGAACTTCTTCTTTTTGGGCTTACCTGCACAGGTGGGCTTGCCGTCACCGCGCGGCCCTCGGTCGCCGGCCTGCGCGTGCGCGGGCACTGCTGTACGGGGCTTGCGGGCTTCGGGGTTGCGCAGCTCCTCGGTTCGCTCGGCAATCTCCTCGGTACTAAAGCCGACTTCGGCCATGGCATCCTCGATGGGCAGGCGGCGCACGATATAGCAATGGTGCACCTTCTGGTTGCGCGCGAAGTCCTCGGGGATGGTCTGCGCCGTAATGTCCTCCAGCACGACGCCCGCGCGCGCGAGCTTGCGCGTCTCGGGGCGGAAGCCGCGCAGGTTGCAGCTAAAGATGGCGTGGCCGCCCTGCGCGAGCAGGCGCGATACACCGGCCAAAAGCTCAACATGGTCGCGCTGAACATCCCAGGTGCGGTGGCCCATCTTGGACGAGTTCGAAAACGTGGGCGGATCGACAAAGATCAGGTCCCAGCGATTGCGCGTCTGGCGCTGGTCGCGAATCCAGGCGAGCACGTCGTCGCGCACAAAGTGGTGCTGCGGCCCCACAAAGCCATTCTGGCGCATGTTGCGCTCGGCCCAGTCCAGGTAGGTGTTGGAGAGGTCGACCGTCACGGTTTCCTCGACGCCGCCGTCGGCTGCATAGCAGGTGGCGGTGCCGGTGTAGGCAAACAGGTTGAGGAAGCGGCGCGCCTGCTTGGCGTGCTCGCGCACCAGATTGCGCGTGACGCGATGATCCAGGAAGATGCCGACGTCCAGGTAGTCGTCAAAGTTGACGGCAAAGGTAAGGCCGCCTTCCTCGATGAGCGGCAGGCGACGGCGCGCAATGTTGGCGCGCTCGCCCGAGCCGCCCTTGCCGGCGCCCTGCTTACCGTACTGCGAACCGCCGCGCGAACGTATGCGGGCTTTGGCGTGCACGTGCTCGGCTGGAACATCCAAGATGAGCGGCGCGATGGCCAAGATATCGAGCATGCGGGCCTGGGCCAGCGCAGGATCGATGGTCTTGGGTGCGGCGTACTCGGCGATGACGAGCCAGCGGCCCGGCGTCTGCGAGCAGCCCTCGTACAGGTCGATGGCGGCGGAGTAGTCGGGCAGGTCGGCATCGTAGACGCGGTAGCAGCTCACGCCCTCACGCTTTGCCCACTTGCGGCGCAGGCGGGCGTTCTTGCGCAGACGGTTGGCGAACTGCTCGGACTCGGGAATGAGCACGGGCAGCGGCTTGCCGTCGCCCAAATCGAGCGTGGCGGCAGGTTCGGGCATGGGGGTGTCGGCGGCTTCGTCTTGGGCGTCCGCGGTCTGCTCCTCGGCATCCGCGCTAGTCGCAGCTTCAAATGCTGCGGCGGCGTGGTCGAGCGAGAGCCAAACCTCAATAGTCGCCTCTTCGTTGTTGGGCATGACGGCGATGGAGCGCGCGGGCTCGGCATGGAGCGCGCGGGCCATAAGTCCGTCGCGGGTGAGCGCGGCGACCGGTGCGGCGGTAAGCTCGGGCGCGCGGTGCAGCTCGCCGACCAGCGTCATGGCGTCGTGCATGAGCGAAAGCGGGGTCTCGGTGGTGTCTGCGACCACGGCGGCGCCGGCGACAGCGTCCGCATGGTCCAGCACGGTGGCGGGCTTGGCGGCGCAAAAGTCGACAAAGCGCTTGTAGCCGGCACACTTGACCATGCGCTCGGCGGTCTTGCGCGCGGCGGGGTCAACATCCACGGCAACGATGCGCGCCTGGCGCTCGCGTGTCGCCGTCTCGCGCTCGCGCGCCTCGGCAAGCAGCTGCTCCCATAGGGCGGCATCGTGCAGCTGCCAGCCCTCAAAGCCCCAGTGCTCGCGCGCGGCGCCCGGGGCGCGGTCGGCCAGAATGTTCACGGCCTCTAGCAGCAGGCCGCCGCCGGCGCACGAGGCGTCGATCAGCGTAGGCAGGGCTTCGTTTTCGTAGTCGTCGGCCGTCAGCTCGCGCTCGCACAGTGCGGTCCAGCCGACTTGCGCCAATACCAGGGCGGCGTAGTCGGGGCGCAACACGTGCGCGCCCTCGCCGGCGCGAGTCGCGGCGGGAGGCAGGCGCTTGAACAGCGGGTCGCCCGAAAGGTCCAGGCTTATGCTCGCGCGGCGCTGACGCAACGAAAGCAGCAGGTGGACATCGGGATCGGTGGCATCGACATCGGCGCGACGGCCCGTGGTCTCGGCCAGGCGATCGCACAATGCGTCCTTGGCGCGCAGGGCAGAGAAGCGCGTGTTGCGCAGCTGCTCGGTCACACCACGGGCAGTGATGGCAATGGTGGCGCCGGGGCGGACGATGTTTTCCCAGGCAATGTCGTAAACGGCATCGTACAGCTCGTCGGCATCCTGTGCCTCAAAGCGCCCGAGCACCACAAACACGCGGCTGGCCAGGCGCGACCACAGGCAGGCACGGTAGCCTTGCTCGAGCTCGCCCTCAAACGTGGCGCGGCCCTTGAGGCGGCGGACATGCGAAAGCCCGAGCCGTTTAAGCTCGTCGGCGAGTGCGGACTCAAAGCCCTCGGGGCAGCTTGCGTAAAATTCCATGGGTGACCTCTCTGGTTGTGTCGCTCCATTATATGATGGAAGCTTCGTTTGCCATCGCCCTCGAAAGGAACCCATATGATTGATGCGTGCCCCGATTCCGCTGTACTGTTTTTTGACGTGGACGGCACGCTGACGTCGTTCGATCCCGACAGCATGACCGATAAGGACTTTTCGGCGGTGCGCCCCTCGCAGACGGTCATTGAGGCGTTTCATCGCCTGCACGATGCGGGGCACAAGGCGTTTATCTGCACAGGACGCCCCTTGTGGCTGATTGCCGATGGTCTGCGTGAGCTCGAACCTGCGGGTATCGTGGCCATGGCGGGGGCGACGCTCGAGGTTGAGGGCCGTGTGGTGCATGAGGATTGCTTTGAAGAGGACATTGTCGAGGAGCTTGCGCGTCGCGTTGTGGACGCCGGCATTGAGGTCTTTTTTGAGGCCAACGCTGCGACTTTTGCACTAGAGCCCGCGGGTGTTGAACGGTCGTCTCTGATCGGCACGCATGTGGTGCATAGCGCCGAGGAAATGCGCATCGACGGCCGCCTGCGTGTGGGCAAGGTGTGCCTTAACGAGCCCGGCTTGGCTCGCGTGGCCAATGACGACGGCTTTATCGAACGCAACTTTGAGCTGTGCAACACCGGCGGCCAGAATCGCGAGCTGAGTCCCAAGGGCATTGACAAGGGCGTGGGCGTGGCGCGAGCGCTTGAGTATCTGGGGCGCGCCGGCAACGCGCGCACCTTTGGCTTTGGCGATTCGGGCAACGACCTGGGCATGCTTGCCGCCGTCGAAACGGCTGTTGCCATGGGCAACGCCATGCCCGAGGTCAAGGCGGTCGCCGACTACGTGACCGACGACGTCGCACACGACGGCACCGTCACCGCCATGCGCCACTTTGGGTTGATTTAATAAATGGCCGGGTCGCCCGCAGTGGGGGCGACCCGGCCATTTGAGCTATTTTGCAATATAGAGCTTGGGATGACTGCGACTGTTCTCGATTGCCGCCGCCATGATGCCCTCGTCATCTCCGTCTACAATAATGCCATCGAGGTCATCGATCTGTGCTGACTGATAAAAACTGGTCTTGTTGAACTTTCCCTGGTCAACCATCATGTAACCCTGGTTTGAGTTGGTCAGGTACATATGCTTGATCATGGCCGAGAAGTCGTGCTCGACGGTAAAACCGTGGTCGGGGTGGAATCCGTCGGCACTGACAAACGCCTTGTCGGCATGTAGTTTGCTCATGCAGTCGAGCGTTAGTGCGCCCGCGAGATAGAGGTGACCCTTGCGCACGGAGCCGCCCAGCAGCACTACCGAAGCATTGGGGAGATTGAAGCTGGCGTAGTTCGCGATTGCAAGATCGCCGGTGATAATGGTGATCTCACGCTTGTCCATGAGGGCCTTAGCGAAGTAAAAGCCTGTGGTGCCGATATCAATTACCAGAACATCGCCATCATCAACAAGAGTTGCTGCGGTTGCGGCGATGGCCTCCTTGGCCTCGACTTGGACATTGATGCGCTCCTCGGGATACGAGATTGCGTTGGAGCGAGAAAGCGATACCGCTCCGCCGCGTACGCGACGCAGCTTGCCTTCGGATTCCAACGAGATGAGGTCGTGTCGTGCGGTGACTTCCGAAACCGAAAAACGGCGAACAATGTCGGATACCGAGATATTTGGCTTTTCGGCCAGCCAATTCATGATAAATCGCTGACGCTCGGCCGGTGAAAGGTCTGAAGTAGATGCCATATGCCGCTCCTTTTGAACAAAAGGTAAAAGATGCGCCTTTCGTAATCGAAATATAACGTATCGATATGAAAAGAACAAGGCAAATTCGAATGAATCAAAAGAACGGAATGGCATGTCACAAATGCATGCGTAGCAGATAGTTCGCACGTAAACGGGCTATAAAGAGTCTCATTCTGAAGGTGCCGCCCAAAAGAAGTACGTTCACGCCCGATATTCGACCGTTCACGGAAAGTTGACAATTGAGCTTTCGATAGCTTTTGAAATAGTTTATAAAAGAAAACCGAAAAGCTTTTGAAACAAAGAAGAAGGCTTTCGATAGCAATAGTGTTAGATGAGAAAGGACCGAACATGGCGATCAAGGTGTTTGCCGACGGCGCTAACCTCGAGGGCATGCTTGACATGCATGACAATGGCAACGTTCAGGGCTTCACGACCAATCCTTCCCTTATGAAGGCCGGCGGCGTGACCGACTACCGCGCTTTTGCCAAGACGGTTCTTGAGCACATTACTGATGTGTCGGTCTCTTTTGAGGTATTCGCCGACGACGAGGCGGGTATGGAAGCCGAGGCTCGCGAGATCGCAACCTGGGCAGACAACGTCTACGTTAAGATCCCGGCGCTCAACACCAAGGGTGAGTCCACTGCCGCGCTGGTCAAGCGCCTTTCTGCCGACGGCATCAAGGTGAATGTCACCACTATCTTCACGCCCGAGCAGGTCGACGAGTTTGTCGATGCCGTCTCTGCTGAGACCCCCTCTATTCTGTCCATCTTCGCCGGTCGCATTGCCGATACCGGCGTCGATCCGCTGCCCCTCATGGCGGAGTCCGTAAAGAAGGCTGCCGTTAAGCCTGCTGCCGAGGTTCTCTGGGCGTCTACGCGCGAGGTCCTCAATATCTTCCAGGCGGAGTCCGTTGGATGCCAGATCATTACGGTCCCCAATGCCCTTCTTGCCAAGCGCAAGAATTTCGGGAAAGATTTGCTTGAGTACTCGCTTGATACGGTCAAGGGTTTTGCCCGCGACATTCAGGCGCTTGGTTTTCATATCCTGCCCGAGGAGTAGGGGACGAGCATGCTGACCGATCTTCTTAAGCCCGAGCTTGTTGCCTGCCACGTCGAGGCCTCCGACTGGGAGGAAGCGATCAGGGCATGCGGTAAGTTGCTCGTAGACGCTGGCAAATGCGATCAGAGCTATGTTGACGCCATGATTTCATCGGTTCACAAATTCGGCCCCTATATGGTCTTGGAAGAGGGCATCGCCATGCCCCACGCTCAGGCAGATGGCAATGTGAGCGAAGCGGGAATCTGTATCGTCACGCTTGACCCAGCCGTTGCGTTTGGACACGAGGATTTCGATCCGGTTCACGTGCTCGTGGGTATTTGCGCACCCGACCCCAAGGCTCATCTTGGCTGCTTGGCGGAGCTTTCGCAGATGTTCGAGGACGAGGACTGCGTTGCCAAGCTCAGCGCATGCGATACGCCCGAGCAGGTTTTGGAGACCATGCGTTCATTCTTTTAGGCCTTAATGGCACGGCGATGCGTCGCCGCTTTTGGATAGACGGAAAACCGTCACGTGTAGGAGAGGAAGGTTGCCATGCATATCATCACCGTATGCGGAAACGGCATCGGGTCCAGCCTGATGCTCGCTGGCAAAGTCGAGGAGCTTTGCGAGGAGGAGGGCATCAAGGCCGACGTTGAGTCTATGGACCTGAACGGTGCTTCTTCCGCAAATCCGGATCTGTTCATCACCGTTAAGGAGCTCGCCCCCGAGCTCCACGGCAACGTTGTGATCGTTCGCAGCTATGTGAACAAGAAGAAGATCCGCGAAGACGCCCTCGAGGCAATCAAGGCGGCCGCCGCTAACGCCTAAAGCGGCACAAAAAAGGGCGGTTCCCTGTGGAAGAGGGAAACGCGCCCACGTTAGAGAGAAAGGAAGCGCAGATGCAAGCCATCCTTCCCATACTTGAGTTTATCCAATCGATTCTGACCAAGCCAGCGTGGATTATGGGTCTATTTGCCTTTGTGGGCCTTGTTGCGCTCAAGCGCCCTGCCCACAAGGTGATGACGGGCACCCTGAAGCCCATTCTTGGTTACATCATGCTGTCTGCCGGCGCCGCTGTTGTTCAGGAGAACCTTGCTCCGCTGGGTACCTTCATCGAGACCGGTTTCCACATCACCGGCGTCGTGCCCAACAACGAGGTCGTCGTTTCGATGGCTCAGAGCGTCCTCGGCGTTCAGACCATGATGATCCTGATTCTCGGCTATGTCGTGAACATTATCATTGCCCGCTTTACCAAGTTTAAGTACATCTTCCTGACGGGCCATCACAGCATGTTTATGGCTTGCCTGCTGTCTGCCGTTCTGCAGGCATCTGGCTTCCAGGATGTCCAGCTTGTCATCGTGGGCGGCATGTTCCTGGGCCTCGTGAGCGCTATGCTTCCCGCCGTTGGTCAGCGTTTCACCGAGAAGGTTACCGATGGCGATGAAATCGCCATGGGCCACTTCGGTTCACTCGCCTATTACATCTCCGCTGCAGTCGGTACGCTTTTTGCTAAGGACGCCGAGGAGAACAGCACCGAGAAGATCGAGGTTCCCGAGAAGTTCTCCTTCCTGCGCGACACCACCATCTCCACGGCTCTTACCATGGCCTTCTTCTACCTGGTTACCGCTTTCGCCGCTTACATCGCAGATCCTGCGGTCGTTACCAAGATCGCTGGCGGCGACAATGTAATCGTCTATGCCCTGACCTGTGCCCTGTCCTTCGCCGTCGGTGTCACTATCGTCTACAACGGCGTTCGTATGATCCTTGCCGACCTGGTCCCGGCTTTCCAGGGCATCTCCAACAAGCTGATCCCCGGCGCCATCCCCGCCGTCGACTGCGCCGTCTTCTTCCCCTATGCTCCCACCGCCGTCATCCTCGGCTTTGTTGCCTCCTTCATCGGTGGCGTGGTCGGTATGTTCATCGTGGGCGCTACCCTGGGCATCTTCATCATCCCGGGCATGGTTCCCCACTTCTTCTGCGGTGCTACCGCAGGTATCTACGGCAATGCTACCGGCGGTCGCAAGGGCGCAGCTCTTGGCGCTTTCGTCAACGGCCTGCTCATCACCTTTGCCCCGGCTCTGCTCCTGCCCGTTCTTGACGTCTTTGGCTTCAAGAACACTACGTTCGGCGACTTCGATTTCTCCGTCATTGGTATTACGCTTGGCCGCGCTGCCGAGGCCTTCGGTACCACCGGTGTCTACGCGATTCTCGCTGTCCTTCTGGTCGTTGCCTTCGTCCCCAACTTCATCCACACCAAGGGTGCTGTGATCAATCACGTTGAGGAAGAGTAATCCAGGCATACGTTAAGCCCTAATCGGGCGGAGCTCCGATAACCGGCTCCTACACGGAAGCGGTGACGTCTCAAATGAGGCGTCACCGCTTTTTGTTTTGGACTGGTTGTGAAAACGCACCGGTGAAGCGCTGTCTCTGCGCCGCGAACGGAATCAACCGCGATGATCAGCAAAAACGTTTTGCCGCTGGGGTGTCGATATAAAAATGGTAAAACTGCAAAACCGTTCGCCGAGAAGATGAAAACCCGCAGCTCACGCCTTGATAAACGTAGGTAAAGTGTTTAGCAGTTTATCGCCCATGTGCAAGCGAAAGGAATCAGGCAGATGGCAATCAAGGTGTTCGCTGACGGTGCAAACCTCGAGGGCATGCTCGACATGTACGAGAACGGCAACGTTCAGGGTTTCACGACCAACCCGTCCCTTATGAAGAAGGGCGGCGTGACGGATTACCGCGCGTTTGCCAAGGAGGTCCTGGCCCACATCACCGATGTGTCCGTCTCGTTTGAGGTCTTTGCCGACGACGTCGAGACCATGGAGGTCGAGGCCCGCGAGATCGCTACCTGGGCCGAGAACGTCTACGTCAAGATTCCGTGCGTGACTACCAAGGGCGAGTCCACCGCCGAGCTGGTCCGCAAACTTTCGGCCGACGGCATCAAGGTCAACGTCACCACCATCTTTACGCCTGCGCAGGTCGACGAGATGGTCGAGGCCGTTGACGCCGAGACGCCGTCAATCATCTCGCTCTTTGCCGGCCGCATCGCCGACACCGGCGTCGACCCCATTCCGTTTATGACGGAGTCGGTCAAGAGGGCCGCCGCCAAGCCCAACTGCGAGGTCCTGTGGGCATCCACACGCGAGCTTATCAATATTTACCAGGCGGAAGGATGCGGTTGCCAGATCATCACGGTGCCCAATAGCATCCTGGCCAAGCGCAAGAACATCGGCCGTGACCCGTACGAGGTCTCGCTCGATACCGTGCGCGGTTTTGCCAAGGATATCGCCTCGCTCGGTTTCCATATCCTGCCGTAACGCGAACGCTGACTACATCGCGGGTTGTTCGCCCCGGCCTTTCCTTTCCCTATCGCTCACGCGCTTCGCGAGGGTCGCGCTAGGCAAAGGAAAGGCCGGGGCTGCCGACACGAACTTGCCGGTAGGTTGGTGATAGGCTTCCATATCCTGCCGTGGACAAAGGTACCCCCGCCTGCGCCGTGCAAAATTGAGAGTATTCAGCAAGGTAAAGGCTTTTACCAGCTGGGTGAAGCATGGAACAGCCCCCGTTTTGGCTCTGATGACGCTAAAACGGGGGCTGTTTCTTGCTTTTTCGTCTCTGAGGGGCATCCGGAACGGTGGAAATTGCAGAATACTCGCGATTTTGCACGTCGCGAGAGGGGGGACCCTTGCTTGGCGGTTTACTTCCCCTGCACCATGGTGAGGGAGATCTTCTTGCGGTCGCGATCGACCTTTTCAACCCACACCTTGACCGTGTCACCGACGCGCACCACGTCGCTGGGGTGCTTGACGAAGCGGTTGGCCAGCTTGGAGATGTGCACGAGGCCGTCCTGGTGCACGCCCACGTCGACGAAGGCGCCAAAGTCGACGACGTTGCGCACCGTGCCCTTGAGTTCCATGCCGGGCTCCAGGTCGTCGATCGAAAGCGCCGAGCGGCTAAAGACTACCTCGGGCGCGTCGTCGCGCGGGTCGCGACCGGGCTTCTTGAGCTCGTTGACGATGTCGATGAGCGTCAGGGTGCCGCAGTCCAGGTCGCTTGCCAGCGCCGAGATGCTGCCCAGGCGGCGCTCGATATCGGGCACGCCGCCGCGGCTGAGCTCGCTTGTCGCAACGCCGGCGCGTTCCAGGACGGCCGTGGCCACCTCGTAGCTCTCAGGGTGGACACTTGTCGCGTCGAGTGGGTTCTTGCCGCCACTGATGCGCAGGAAGCCCGCGGCGTTGAGATACGCCTTGGGCCCCAGCTTGGGGACCTTCTTAAGCTGACGGCGATCGGTAAAGGCGCCGTTTTCCTCGCGGTAGGCCACGATGTTTTTGGCTACGCTCGGCGTAATGCCCGACACGTAGCCCAGCAGGCTTGCGCTCGCGGTGTTGACGTCGACGCCCACACGGTTGACGACGTCTTCCACCACGTGGCCCAAGGTGCGCGAAAGCTCGGCCTGGTCAAGGTCGTGCTGGTACTGGCCAACGCCGATGGACTGGGGCGGAATCTTGACGAGCTCTGCCAGCGGGTCTTGCAGACGGCGGCCCAGGCTCATGGCGCCACGTACGGTGACGTCCAGATCGGGATACTCCTGGCTCGCGAGCTCGGAGGCGGAGTACACCGACGCGCCCGCCTCGTTGACGATGGTGTAGCGAAGGCTGGGCGCCTGCTCGGCAATAAACTCCGAGATGACTTCCTCGGTCTCGCGGCTGGCGGTGCCGTTGCCGATGACGATGGTGTTGACGCTGTCCTTCTTGACGAGGCGGGCGAGCTCGCGCTTGGTGCCGGCGACGTCGTGGCGCGGCTTGGTGGGGTAGACCACGCCGTGGTCGAGCAGCTTGCCGGTCTCGTCCATGACGGCGACCTTGCAGCCGGTGCGGTAGCCCGGATCGAGCGCGAGTACGCGGGCGCCGCGCACGGGGCGCGCCGAGAGCAGGCCTTCGAGATTCTTGGCAAAGACGTTGATGGCCTCGGTTTGGGCGCGAACGGTGAGTTTGGCGCGGGCCTCGCGCTCCAGCGAGGGAGCCATGAGGCGTTTGTAGCCGTCGGCGATGGCGGCATCGAAGATGGGAGCAAACACGCCCTGGCGTCGGGGCCAACGGCTGCCGAGGCGCACCGTGGCGGCAGCGCCGTCGACGTTCACGCGCACGCGGAGCTTGCCCTCGCGCTCACCGCGGTCGATAGCCAGCACGCGGTGGTTGGGTATACGGCGCAGCGGCTCATCATAGCTGTAGTACGGCTCGTAGGGGGTCTTCTCGGCGGGGTCGGTGGCCTCGACGACGATGTCGGCGGTGTTTTGCGTAAAGGTGCGCAGGTCGGCGACGTTCTCCGGGTCCTCGGCTACCGTCTCGGCCACGATGTCGGCGGCGCCGGCAAGCGCCTTCTCGGGCGTGTCGAAGCCGGCCTCCTCGTTAACGTATGCCGCGGCGGTGTCGAGCGCGCTGCCCTTGGCGGATGCCTGCATGATGATCATGTTGGCAAGCGGCTCCAGGCCTGCCTCGCGGGCCTTCTGCGCGCGGGTCATGCGCTTTTTGCGGTAGGGCTTGTAGAGGTCCTCGACACGCTGGAGCTGCGTGGCCTCGCGAATCTGCTGCTCGAGTTCGGGCGTGAGCTTGCCCTGGGCGTCGATGAGCAGAATGACGTCCTCTTTACGCTGCTCAAGATTGCGCAGGTATGACAGGCGCTCGTCGAGGGCGCGCAGGGCGACGTCATCCATGCCGCCCGTGGCCTCCTTGCGGTAGCGCGAGATAAAGGGGATGGTGTTGCCCTCGTCGATGAGCTTGACAGCCGCCTCGACGTTGGCGGCCTTAAGGTTGAGCTCGCGGGCGAGCTGGGCGATAAGATCCATGGGACTCCTTGCGTTTAAGGTGCGTTTGCAGCACAGAGCTACCAAGGATACCACCCGCCGCTCCACCAAAGCAGTCTTTTTGGGACGGGGCCCCATCAACCAAGCACCGGTCTAGCAGACGGAGCGCCGTAGCAAAATGCCCCGCGGGCAGGAGGCTGCTCGCAGGGCAAAGAAGAGGGGTTTATTTGTGGCGGACCAAAGGGACTCGGCATGGGGTTTCTGCCGCGGTCCGCGCTTAAGGCATTACAGCTCGACGAGCTGGCCGGTCTCGGCTGCCTCCTTGATAGCGTTGAGAAGCGTGAGCGTCTTAACGTTGTCGGTGGGGGTCACGACGGGCTCAACCTCACGGCGGACAACCTTTACAAAGTGCTTGAGCTGCATCTTGTGCGGCAGTGCCGGGTCGACGGCCGGAATTTCCATCTGCAGCGGCTTGTGCCAGTTGGAGGCGCCGTCGTAGGAGAACTGGTGCAGGCGGGGCAGCGACAGGGCGCCCAAGGTTCCGCCGATAAAGTAGGCGTCGGCGTCGAAGGGACGGTACTGCGGGTCCTCGCGAGCGGTGGCCTCCCAGTTCCAGGGGCTGGCGGTGGCATCGGAGATGGTCATGCTTGCGAGCGCGCCATCGGCAAAACGGACGTTGACCACGGCGGAGTCCTCGGTCTCAAAACCGCGGGCGGCGCTGGACTGCATGCCCTGGACGGCGACGGGCTCGCCCAGCAGGTAGCGGAGCAGGTCGACGTCGTGCACCAGGTTGACCAGGATCGGGCCGGCACCCTTCTTGCGGCGCCACTCGACATCAAAGTACTCGTCGTTCTTATAGATCATGTAGTGGAAGCTCGATACGGTGAGCTTGCCCAGCTCGCCGGACTCGATGATTTCCTTGGCCTTGTTCACAAACGGGTTGTGACGACGGTGCTGGCCCACGAGCACGGGCACGCCGGCGGTCTCGGCCTCGGCGGCAAAGGCCTGGGCATCCTCGAGGTCATTGGAGATCGGCTTTTCGACCAGCGGCACGATGTTGCGCTTCACGGCCTCGCGGGCAACGCCCAGATGCAGGTCGTTGGGGGTGGCGATGATGACGGCCTCGGGCTTGACCTCGTCCATCATCTGGGCGGGATCGGTGTAAAACGGCACGCCGGCGGCCTCGGCCGTGGCGCGGGCGCCCTCAAAGGCGTCGGCGATGGCGACGAGCTCGGCTTCGGGCTCCTCGGTGACAAAGCGGATGTGGTTGCGGCCCATGGCACCGGCGCCGATAACGGCAATGCGGACGGGATTGAGCTCAGACATTTCGACTCCTTAATACTGGTGACCGGTGGAATGCGACAAAGGGACTGTCCCTTTGTCGCATCGGTAAAACTAGGCGGACTTCTTCTTGCTGTCGGAGACCATCATGTAGACGGTGAGCACGACGGCGATGGCGGCGATCACAATGGCGCCGTAGAAGGACTGCTGGTAGGCGGCGCTGCCGGCCTCGGCGTGATACAGCACGGCGGTGATGGGCTGGCTGATCCAGGTAGAAGCGGCGTAGCCCAAAAACATGATGCCGTAGTTGACGCCGATGTTGCTGGTACCGAAGGCGCCACCGGTGAGCGGCGGATAGATGACGAGCAGGGCGCCAAAGCTAAAGCCGAGCAGGGCGAGCGCCACAAAGAACATGCTCTGCGTAAAGCTCATCGACATGATGACGAGGGCGACGATGGTCACGACAAGGCTGATGAGCAGCGACTTGTAGGCGCCGAGCTTGTCGATGATCTGACCAAAGGAAAGGCGACCGACCAGGTTGGCGCAGGTGTTGACGGAGACGACCACGCCGCCGAGGGCGACAGCCGCGGCGCTCGTGGGGTCGGCGAAGAGCTGGACGGCGGCGATGGAGGCAACCTTGCCCACGAGCAGGGTGCCCGCGGTGGCGGCAAAGGCGAAGGTGACGATGAGGACCCAGAAGCGCGGGGTCTTGACCATCTCGCCCGGGGTGAGGTCGCCGAAGGTACCGGCGTGCGCGCCGCCCTTGGGGGCCTCGAAGCCCTCGGGCAGCCAACCGGCCTCGGGGGCCTTCAGGAACAGGGCGGAGGCGGCGATCGTCACAAAGAAGATGACGCCGAGTGCCTTGAGGGCGCCAAAGATGCCCAGACTCGGGATGAGCAGCGAGGCGAGCACCGGGGACAGCACAGCGGGGCCGGCGGTCGAAGCGGCCAGGGTGATGCCGGAGGCGAGGCCCTTCTTGTCGATGAACCACTTTTGGCCGGTGGTGAGCGCGGGGTTGTAACCCAGACCGTTGCCGATGGCGGCGACGAGCGAGAACCACAGGTAGAACTGCCACGGCTCGGTGACGGTGCCGGACATGAACCAGCCCACGCCGTAGCACACGGCGGCAGCGATCACGACGTTGCGCGGGCCGATCTTATCGGAGATGCGGCCGGCGAAGATGCCCGTCACGGCCATGATGGTCTGGAAGACCGGGAAAGCCCAGGTAAGTGCGCTGGACCACTCGGGGTAGACGGCGAGCAGGTTCTTGGACACGACGGAGTACAGCGCGATGGAGCTGATGAAGAACATGGTGACGCACGCGGCGGAAAGCACGACGGCGCGACCCTTGTTGGAGTTGGTGGAAGCCATGGGACTCTTTCTAATCGATGCGGGGGGAGGGGAGGGGCAAACGCCGCTGAGGTGCTTGCCCCGCGCCCCTTTCTACCGGGTTGGTTTACTGGTCGGTCGGCTTGGCGACGCCGGACTCATCGGACCAAAGCTCGACACCCTTGTTCTTAAGGTAGTTGTCGGCATAGGCGCGACGGCCGCCGGGCTTAGCGGTGAGGTCGCCCATCATGTTGGAGAAGCCGCCATCAACCTTGATGGCGTCGCCGGTGGTAAAGTCCGAGCGCTTGGACGCCAGGAACATGACGGCGTTGGCGATATCGCTGACCTCGCCGATGCGGCGCGTGGCGATAAGGCGGCTGCGGCTCTTCTCGACCTCGGGGTCAGCGTAAAAGCTCGCCGACATGGGGGTCTTAACAAAGCAGGGCTCGACGCAGTTGGAGCGCACGCCGTAGGGACCCCACTCGGCAGCCAGCATCTTGGACATCATGTTGACGCCCGCCTTGGTGGAGCTGTACACGCCCGAGAACGTTTCGGGGGAGTGACTGGCGACGGTGGAGATGTGAACCAGGCGGCCCTGGCCGGCCTTGATCATCTCGCGACCAAAGCGCTGCGAGGTGATGAAGTAGCCGGTGAGGTTGACGTTGAGCACCTGCTCCCAGTCGCTCAGCGGCAGGTCCTCCATGGCGGCGAAGCGCAGGATGCCGGCGGTGTTGACGAGGACGTCGACACGGCCGAAGTCGGCGATGGTGGCGTCGACGGCAGCCTGAACCTCGGCCTCGTCGGTGGCGTTCATCTTGTAACCCTCGGCGTGGATGCCAAACTCGGCAGCAAGGTCGGCGGCAGCGGCCTTGACCTTCTCCTCGTCCAGGTCGAGCATGACGACGTTGGCGCCGTTGCGGGCGAACTCGCGGCAAATCTCGACGCCCATACCGCCGAGCGCGCCGGTCACGGCGCAGACATCGCCCTCGAGCTTAAGCCAATTGCTCATAGGAACTTCCCTTCTTGTGCCTCCCGGTGGGTCGCTCCCATTAACCGACCCACGTGGTTTTCGCTGGTTATCGTATGCTTTGCATTTGCGCAGGTGAATTGCATATTTGTTAGAATGACGTTAACCGTAGGTTTACACTGTACATTGAGGTTTGTTCTCAATTGAGCGCGTGACCTGCGAAAACGACCCCCTGCGGTGCTGTGGGCCCGCGCGTGCGAAAACGGGAGATTGACGTGTACGATCGACGACTTGACGCTATTTCGGCCGCCGCGGAGCTGGGAAGTTTCTCGCGTGCCGCGGCAAAGCTGCGCGTGTCGACGCCGGCGCTCGTCAAGCAGGTTTCGGGCTTCGAGGCCGAGTTCGGCATCACGCTGTTCGAGCGCTCGCATTCGGGCGTCAAGGTGACGCCGGCGGGTGCTCTGCTGGTGGACGACGCGCGCTCGATCATGCGCCAGTCCGAGGACGCACTGCGTCGTGCCCGACGCGCGGCGGGCGATGGCGGCGCCGTGCGCCTGGGTGTGTCGATGATGTGCCCGGGGCGCCATACACTCGCGCTATGGCCGCAGCTGCACGACATGGAACCGCGTTTGCGTTTTGAGATTGTGCCGGTGGGGGACCTTTACGATGAGCACGAGACCGTTATGCGCAGTCTGGGACGCGAGGTCGACGTGGTGCAGTCGAGTTTTTCGACCCCGCGCTGGGGAGACGCCTGCCAAAAGCTTCGCATCGTTACCGTGCCGTTTTATATCGACGTGCCGCGCACAAGCCGACTCGCGCGCAAGACGCGCATCACGGTTGCCGACCTGGAGGGTATGCGCCTGCGCGTGCTTCGTCACGGCAACGACGCCATGGACAGCCTGCGTATCGATCTTTTGGCCGACGGCGGCGTGGACGTGATCGACGTGGACAGCTTTGACTTTGCGCTTTTTAACGAGGCGGAGGAAAAGGGCGACGCGGTGCTCACCTGCGGAGCGTGGTCGGGCGTGCACCCGGCCTTTGTGGGCGTACCGTTTTTGTGCGGCCGCGAGGTGCCGGTCTATTTGCACTACCCGCTCGAGCCCACCCTCCAAGTCCAAAAATTCGTCAACGCCATTGCCCAACTCCTCAAGTAGCTCACACAAAACGAGGCCCTGGCCAAACGGCCAGGGCCTCACTAACCTTTATTCCGTTTTAAACGACGGGCTGATCACGCGTAGGAGGGTGCCCCGTGGACGGCGGTGTATTTCCTCCGCGCGCAGTTTCGCAGCGCAGCGAGAATGTTTGAGCACGGAGGAGTTACCCCGCCGCCCCGGGGAACCCTCCGTCAGTAATCGTTCCTACTCCAGCTCAAACGCACCCGTGTAGAGCTGGTAGTAATACCCGCGCTTGGCGATCAGTTCGTCGTGGTTGCCGCGCTCGATGATGCGGCCGTGGTCCAGGCAGATGATTGCGTCGGAGTTGCGCACGGTGGAGAGGCGGTGCGCGATGACAAACGTCGTGCGGCCCTCCATGAGCTTATCCATGCCCGCCTGAACGATGGCCTCGGTGCGGGTGTCGATGCTCGACGTTGCCTCGTCCAGAATCATTGCCGGCGGATCGGCGACGGCGGCGCGGGCGATCGAAATCAGCTGGCGCTGGCCCTGCGACAGCTGGGCGCCGTTGCCGGTGAGCATGGTGTCGTAGCCGTCGGGCAGGCGGGTGATAAAGTCGTCCGCGCCCGCGAGCTTGGCCGCCGCGATGCACTCCTCGTCGGTGGCATCCAGGTTGCCGTAGCGGATGTTATCCATCACGGTGCCGGTGAACAGGTTCACGTCCTGCAGCACGACGCCCAGGCTTCGGCGCAGGTCGGCCTTGCGGATCTTGTTGACGTTGATGCCGTCGTAGCGGATCTTGCCGTCGGCGATGTCGTAGAAGCGGTTGATGAGGTTGGTGATGGTCGTCTTGCCGGCTCCGGTGGCGCCGACAAACGCGATCTTCTGGCCCGGCTTGGCAAACACGGACACGCCGTGCAGCACTTCGTGGTCGGGCGTGTAGCCAAAGTCGACGTTGTCCATGACCAGGTCGCCACGCAGCGGCACGTACTCGATCTCGCCGGTTGCGCGGTGCGGATGTTTCCACGCCCACATGCCGGTGTGGTGGTCAGCCTCCTCGAGCTGCCAGGTATCGGGGTTGACCTGCGCGTTGACGAGCGTCACATAGCCTTCGTCGGCTTCGGGCTTCTCGTCGATGAGCTCAAAGATACGGTCGGCGCCGGCGAGGCCCATGACCACGGCGTTGATCTGCTGCGAGATCTGGCCGATCTGTCCGCAGAACTGCTTGGTCATGTTGAGGAACGGCACCACGACGGCGATCGACAGCGCCATGCCCGAGATGCTCAGGTTGGGCACGCCCAGCGCCAGGAAAATGCCGCCGGCAAGGGCCACCAGCACGTAGAGCAAGTTGCCCAGGTTCATAAGGATGGGCATGAGGATGTTGGCGTACATGTTGGCCTTCTGTGAGACCTCGAAGAGCTTTTCGTTGCGCTCGTCAAAATCGGCCTCGGCGGCAGACTCGTGGCAGAACGCCTTGACGACCTTCTGACCGTTCATGACTTCCTCGATATGGCCCTCGACCACGCCGAGCTCGGTCTGCTGCGCAATGAAGAAACGCGCGGAATTGGAGCCGAGCAGCTTGGTCATAAAGGTCATAAAGGCGACGCCGGCGATGATGACCAGGCACATCCACACGCTGTAGTACAGCATGATAAAGAACACCGTGACGATGATGATGATCGTCATGAGCAGGTTGGGCAGCGACTGACTGATCATCTGGCGCAGCGTATCGATGTCGTTGGTGTAGTGGCTCATGATATCGCCGCGCTGGTGCGTGTCGAAGTAGCGGATCGGCAGGTCCTGCATGCGGTTGAACATCATCTCGCGCAGCTTCTCGAGCGAGCCCTGCGTGACGATAGCCATGGCGCGGTTCCAGAAGAGCGAGGACAGGACACCGACGCCGTAGATGCAGGCGAGGGTGGTCACGAGCTGCAGAATCTTGGGCTGTGCGGCTTCCCAATCGCCCGACTGCCACGATTCGCTAATAATCTGCAGGGCGCTCTGCAGGAAGGTCGCGCCGATGGAGTTGATGATGGCGCAGAGCACCACGCCGGCGACGACAAGGGGCAAAAGCACGGGATAGAAGTCAAAGAGCGTCTTGATGAGGCGCGACATGGTGCCGCCCTTACGGTTGAGCGCGCGCTCGGCGGTCGTTGCCTTACTCATGTGCCTCGCCTCCTTCCTGGGTCTGAGCTTGCGTTGCGGATGCCTCGGTGTCGGCCTCGACGGCCCCTTCGCCCTCGGCAGACATCTTGTTTTGCGAGGTAAAGGTCTCTCGGTAGATCTCGCTCGTCTTGAGCAGCTCTTCGTGGTTGCCGATCTGTGCGATGCGGCCGCCCTCCATGACAATGATGCGGTCTGCGTCCTGCACGGAGCTGATGCGCTGGGCGATGATGAGCTTGGTCGTGTTGGGCAGATAGCTTGCCAGGCCTGCGCGAATCTTGGCGTCAGTCTTGGTGTCGACGGCGCTGGTGGAGTCGTCCAGGATCAAGATCTTGGGGCGACGCAACAGGGCGCGTGCAATGCACAGGCGCTGCTTCTGACCGCCCGAAACATTAGAGCCGCCCTGTTCGATCCAGGTGTCGTAGCCCTTGGGGAAACCGTCGACAAACTCGTCGGCGCAGGCCAGATGCGCTGCCTCGCGGACTTCCTCGTCGGTGGCGTTCGGGTCGCCCCAACGCAGGTTCTCGGCGATGGTGCCGCTAAACAGCACGTTTTTCTGCAGCACCATGGCGACCTGGTGACGCAGCGCGTCCAGGTCGTAGTCGCGCACGTCCACGCCGCCCACGCGCACAGCGCCTTCGGTGGTGTCGTACAGGCGGGCGATGAGGTTAACGAGCGTGGACTTGGCCGAGCCGGTGCCGCCGATGATGCCGATGGTCTCGCCGCTCGTAATGTGCAGGTCGATATCGTCGAGCGCCTGGCGCTTCGCATGCTTGGAATACTTAAAGCTCACGTGGTCAAAGTCGATGGAACCGTCGGCAACCTCGAGCACGGGCTCGGCGGGATCGGCGATCGTGGGCTCGGCGGCCAGCACCTCGGCAATGCGGTGTGCCGATTCGTCGGCCATGGTCACCATGACAAAGATCATCGACAGCTGCATCAGGCTCATGAGAATCTGGAAACCATAGGTAAAGGTCGAGGAGAGCTGGCCCACGTCGAACAGCGTGCCCTGGCTCGTGATGATGAGCTTGGAGCCCAGGTAGATGATGACGACAAACGCGCCGTTGACGCAGATGTTCATCATGGGGTTGTTAAAGGCGAGCAGCTTCTCGGCGCGGGTGAAGTCCATCTGGACGTCGCGCGCGGCGGTCGCGAACTTCTCCTTCTCAAAGTCTTCGCGCACATAGCTCTTGACCACGCGCATGCCGGTGACGTTTTCCTCAACGGACTCGTTAAGGGCATCATACTTGTGGAACACGCGCGAGAAGATGGGGCGCACCTTAAAGATGATAAAGAACAGTCCAAAGCCCAGCAGCGGAATGATGACCAGGTAGACCATGGCGACGCTGCCGCCCATGATAAACGCCATGGTAAAGGCGAAGATCAATACCAGCGGCGCGCGCACGGCGATACGGATGATCATCATAAAGGCCTGCTGCACGTTGTTGATATCGGTGGTCAGGCGCGTGACGAGCGAGGAGCTCGAGAACTCATCGATGTTGGCAAAGCTGAACGTCTGGATCTTGTAGAACAGGTCGTGACGCAGGTTCTTGGCGAACCCGCAGCTCGCATGGCTGCAGGTGACGCCGGCCGCGGCGCCAAAAGCAAGGGATGTTAGCGCGATGAGCACCAAAAAGCCTGCGGTGGGAAGCATCTCGGCTACGGTGGCGCCGTCTTTGATGGCGTCGATCAGGTTGGCGGTGATAAATGGAATCAGCATCTCGCAGAGCACCTCGCCAAGCACGAGCAGCGGCGTGGCAACAGTGACTTTCATATAGTCGCGGATGCTTCCCATGAGGGTTTTAATCATCCAGTTCCTCCCAGGTTACGCGGATTTTATCGAGCATTTCGGCGAGGTCCTCGCGCTCGTCGTGGGTGAGCGCGCTAAAGGCCCGTTCTCTAAAGCGGATGCGGGCCGCCTGGTCGATGCGGGCGTTTTCTCGGCCGGTTTCGGTCAGGCGAATGGTGAGTTGCCGTCGATCCTTGGGGTTACGGCTGCGCTCGATGAGGCCGTTGAGCTCGAGCTTGGACAGGATCTCGGAAAGCGATCCCGGCTTGAGGTCAAAGTGCATGCCGAGCTCCTGCTGCGACATCTCGCCGCCGGGTTGCTTGGCCAGCAGGCAGATGATGGGCGCCTTGCCGGATACGCCTCCGCCATGAAAGTGCATGTAATGGCCGCAAAAGCCCAGGCCGCTCAGGATGCGCTTGGCGAGTTTGTCTTCGGCGCTGACCGCTTCGGGTATGTCTACCGGTTGCGACGGGTCACCGCCGGGCTCATGCGGAAGGACGAGTGGTTCAACACACATATCTAAGCTTCGCTCCTTTCTTTAGTTAGGTAGTTGAATTGTTTTGTGCCTAACTAATTTAGGAGCACGGTAAATAAATGTCAAGGTACCAAACTTATTATGTTCGAGCGGCACTTAGGGACGTTCCTTATGTGCCGGCATTTGGGGACACTCCTTGTGTCGACTAGTCATTTAAGAACGTCCCCAACGACTAACTTCCTCCTTCCCGTAACCTTTCCGCAACAATTCGTCCTCTGCGGTGCCAGCGCCCGTTCACAACGTCCCCTGCGCTACACTTAGTCGCACTGTGGCGCTGCCGCGCCGCGCCCGAAACAAGGGAGACCCTCATGAAGAATACTCAGCTGCTGCTGATTAACGATATGTGCGGCTACGGCAAGGTCGCGCTTTCCGCCATGCTGCCGGTGCTGTCGCATATGGGTTACCGTATCCACAATCTGCCGACGGCACTTGTGTCCGACACGCTCAACTACCCCAAGTTCTACATCCACGACACCACCGAGTACGTGCGTCAAAGCCTCGCTATCTGGGAGGAGCTCGGCTTTGAGTTCGACGCCATCTCGACCGGCTTTATCGTGACCGAGGAAGAGACGCGCATCATCTCGGACTTTTGCCACCGCCGTGCGCAAAAGGGCACCAAGGTGTTCGTCGATCCCATCATGGGTGACAACGGCAAGCTCTATGCCGGCGTGCCCGAGTCCACGATTGGCCTCATGCGGCACCTGCTGGAGTGCGCAGACTACGCGGTGCCCAACTACACCGAGGCCTGTCTGCTCGCCGATACGCCTATTGCAGAGCAGATCACGCCCGATGAGGCCCGCGCCCTTGTGGACGCCGTGCGCGAGTTGGGTGCCAAGTCGGTGGTCATTACGAGCGCCGTGGTCAATGGCACGAACGCGGTTATCGGTTACGACCATGTAGCGGGGGAGTACTTCACGATTCCCTTTGAGCTCATTCCGGTCTATTTCCCGGGTACGGGCGACACGTTCTCGGCAGTGCTCGTCGGCCGCGTTATGGCAGGTTGGAGTCTGCAGCGCGCGACGGCCGATGCCATGCGCGTGGTGGCGGAGCTTATCGAGCGCAATGCCGACCAAGAGGACAAGTCGGCCGGCCTGCCCATCGAGGCCTGCCTGGATGTGATTGACCATGAGTAACGCTGGCGAGGGCGGCGTCAAGCCTGTGGGCGAGAACGGGCCGCTCGGCGCGCCGCGTGGCAAGCGGCCGCGTATCCGCGTGAGCTGCGTGGACCAGCTGGGGACGTGCCGCTGCCACCATGGTCACAAGCCGGGCGACGTCTTTGACTTTGACCGAGACCGCGGCAAGATGTGCGCCATGGCCTGTCACGTGGGCTTTCCCTATATCGATATCCTGCGCTATGGCGGAACCGTGCCTGGCAACGAGCCTGGCACGGCAAAGTTCTGCTGCCCCGAGATTGATACGCTGAACGTCTGGCTTGCCGAGATCGTCGACGAGTAACCGAGCGAGGATTTTCTCCCGTCGAAATATCGAGCGTGGATTATCTCCCGTTTTGGGCGCAATTTCGCACTCAAAGTGGGAGATAGTCCTCGCTCGATTTGTATGCGAGAATCCCGACCTCACTTATGCCCATGCTTAGGCGCACGCGTCGTTGTTCTGTGCGCGAGTAAGCTCAAATTTCTGCATTTCATCCAATTTCGGTACTAAAAATCTCTGCATTTCATCGATAATAGTCGATATAAATATCTGCATTTCATTTATCGAGGCGATGGGAGAGCTTATGTTGCGCAGGAAAATCGCTGATGAGCTTGATTGTTGGCAGAGATCCATTGAACGAAAGGCGTTGTTCGTCACGGGTTCTCGCCAAATCGGTAAGAGCTACTCGATTCGCGAGTTCGGTAAGTCAAACTACGCAACCTATATCGAGCTCAATCTCGCGGAAAATCGCCAGGCAAAAGATGCTCTTCTCGAGGCACGGGATGCCGATGATTTCATCAGCAGGGTGACGCTTCTTTCGGGAAAGCCGATAGCGCCAGGCAAAACGCTCGTGTTTATCGATGAGGTCCAAGAGGCCCCCGACATCATGACGATGGCAAAGTTCCTTGTTGAGGACGGGAGGTGCCACTGGGCGTTTTCGGGGTCAATGCTCGGGACCCAGTTCAAGGGCGTTAGGTCCTATCCTGTGGGATATGTTCACGAGCTTAGGATGTTCCCGCTCGATTTTGAGGAGTTTTGCTGGGCGATCGGGGTGAGCGAGGGAGCTCGCCAAACGATACGCGATGCGTGTATCAGCGAGAAGCCCATTCCTGATTACATTCATGACGCGATGATGGCAAACTTCAGGACCTATACCGTTGTCGGCGGAATGCCGGAGGTCGTGCAGCGTTTCCTTGACACGCGGGGCGACCTTGCCTCTGTTCGTCAGCTACAATCAGAGCTCAACGAACAGTACCGGCGGGATATCTCTAAGTATGCAAGCGGGCGAGCCCTTCAGGTGCAGAGCATTTACGATCAGCTCCCTATTATGCTCGAGGGCGAAAACAAACGCTTCGTGCTCAATTCCATTGACCCCAAGGCGCATTACGACAAGTACCAGCGAGATTTTGTCTGGCTTGTCGATGCCGGCGTTGCTCTCAAGGCCGATATCGTAACCGAGCCAAAATCGCCCCTGCTCAAGACGGCGCGGCCATCGCAGTTCAAGCTATATCAATCGGATACGGGCATGTTGATGGCGCGCTACCCCGTTGGAGTCGCCCAGGCGGCGTATCTTGATAGCAAGGAGCCCAATCTGGGCGGCATTTACGAAAACGTGGTGGCCCAGCAGCTGGCTGCCCAGAATCGCCAGCTTTACTACTATCAGACGAAAAAGCGCGGCGAAGTGGACTTTGTGGTCGACGGACCGGATGGGACGGCTGTCCCGATCGAGGTTAAATCGGGCTCCTATTACCACGCGCACGCTGCGCTCGGTCATGTGCTTGATACGGCCGAATATGGCGTAAGGCTCGGGATTGTTTTCTCGAGAGGCAACGTTGAGCGCAACGGAGCTGTTCTTTATTTGCCGCTATATGCGACCTGGGTCCTTTCGGATGTTTTGGGCGACTCCCGTGCCGAGGGGATAAAGCTGGAGGTCAAGCCGGTCTAGGGCCAGTCCCGAATGTGACAAAGGGGCAGTCCCTTGGTCGTATCGAGTTCCACTGCCCGAGAAAATGGGCGTGGATTTTCTCCCGTTTAGAGCGCACTTGAACGCTCAAAGTGGGAGAAAATCCACGCTCGATTTATGCCGATGGCGCGGTTCGCGCGGCATGCGCGCTCGCGAGCCTACAGTTGCTCGAGCATAGCGGTGCAACCGGCGAGCACATCGCGGTAGGTGGCATCGAAGTTGCCGGTGTACCAGGGATCGGCCACGTCGCCTGGGCGCTCGGTCCAATCGAGCAAGCGCGTAATCTTGCCGTCGGGGTCGTCGCCAAAGATGCGACGCAGACCGCGTGCGTTCTCAGCATCCATATAGACAATGTGATCCCAGTTGCCATACTCCGCGCGACGCACCTGGCGGGCACGGTGCGCAACGACGGGAATCCCGACTTCGCGCAGCTTGGCGACCGTGCCATGATGCGGCGGGTTGCCGATCTCCTCGGTCGAAGTCGCGGCGGAATCGATGACAAACTCGCCCGCGCGCCCAGCGCGGCGCACGAGCTCGGCAAACACCGACTCAGCCATCGTCGAGCGGCAGATATTCCCATGGCAGATAAACAGTACACGTTGCATATGCGGTTTCCTTTCGATCGCCATCATCGAACTCGAGTATCGCAGCTAAGCCTAAGCCTACGCTCTCGCCCGCTTGCGCTCCCAGCGAGCCAACTTAATCGTCACCAGTGTGAGTGCCCAGGCTACAAGCGAGAACGCAGCGCCCACGGCGCCTACGTAGGAAATGCCAACTCCACTTACCACGGCGCCGCCCATTGCGGTGCCAAACGAGATGCCGACGTTAAACGCCATGGGCTCAACCGAACTCGCGAGCACCATCGACTTGGGATGGCGGCTGCGCGCCACGTCCATAAAGTGTGTGATGCACGACACCGAGAACAGGTACATGAGCATCGCCAAGCTAAAGACAAAGACCAGCGCGAGCGGCATGGTGCCGCCCACAGCAAACAACCCGAGTAACGCCACAGCCTGCAGCACAAACGTCACGAGCAGCGCCTTCATGCCAAAGCGCGCATCAATCCATCCGCCCAGGATGTTCGAGATCAGGCAGAACGCGCCGTAGGCCATGAGCGTGGTGCTGGCTTCGACCGTGCCCATGCCCAGCACCTGCTCCAGATAGGGCGTCACATAGCCGTAAAACACATAGACCGATCCCACGCCAAACAAGAAGATGAGCATGCCGGTGATGATGCTCGGCTCGCGCAGCAGCCCCGCCTGCTCGCGGAAGGTGGCGGGCTCATCGGTCTGACCGGAGCGCGGCATAAACGCCACGAGCGCTCCGCAGATCAAAACGGCAAAGGTCAGCGTGCCGTACATGGCCACGTGCCAATCGAGCGTGTCGGCCACAAACTTGCCGATCGAAGTGACAAAGACCATTGCCACGGAAAACGCACCATATACCACCGAGATGGCAAGCGAAGTTTGCTGCGGGGACAGCAGCTCGGGGATGTACGTCACGCCCACGGCGAGCAGTGCGCCCGAGACGGAGCCCAGGACAATGCGCGAGATAAACAGCATCTGGAAGTTGGGCGCCAACGCCATGACCAGGTTGCCGAGCACAAAGACGATGCTGTAGCACACGAGCAGCTGGTAGCGGCGGAAGCGTCCCGTGCTGAGCGCAAGCACCGGTGTGGCGATAGCGTAGACAAGCGCAAACACGCTGATGAGCTGGCCCGCAGTGGCAAGTGATACGCCGAGTTCCGTTGCCAAGTCGCTTTCGATGCCGATGACCACGAACTCCGAGCAGCCGAGCGAAAATCCCAACAGCACGAGCAGCGCTAGGCAGAGCTTGGTGCGCGCGGGGGAGAGCGCGGAAGCGGTCGATGCTATTGCGGACGAGGTTTCGGCGGTCAAGGTGGTTACTCCAGTGTCGCGTTTAATCGGCAAGTTTTATGTCCCTGCAACTCTAGCAGAATGTGACAAAGGGACTGTCCCTTTGTCACATCTGGGATCGACTGGTTCCCCAAACCGTCCCAACATTCGGCGAAAAACTCGAAAACGAGGAAAACCGTCGAATGTTGGGACGGTTTTTCTGCCCAGGGGCTCGCTCATTCCTTAGAAACTTGCAAAATTAGCAAGTTTCTAAGGTAACATCTTATAAACTTGCTAAAAATGCAAGTTTATAAGGTTTCACGTCTGGTCGGGCGCTAGGGGGCTCTATGGATATCGTTCGCCGAAGCCGTTATCTTGATCGACTCATTGCTTTTCAGGATACCGACCTCATCAAAATCGTGACGGGCATACGTCGTTGCGGCAAATCCACGTTATTGGACATGATGAGGGACCATCTGGCGCAACAGGGGGTGCCAGCCGAGCGCTTGCTGACCTTTAAGATGGAGTCTCTAGAGTACGCGGGGATTACAGATTACCTGACGTTTTATCGCATGGTTCGGGAGCGCATCGACGGTGTTGACCACCCCTACCTGTTCTTTGACGAGCTCCAGAATGTCGAAGGTTGGGAAAAGGCGGTCAACTCGCTCCGAGTGGATTTGCCGTGCGATATCTATGTCACGGGCTCCAATGCCTTTTTGCTATCGAGCGAGCTTGCAACGCTTATCTCGGGTAGATATATCGAGGTCAAGATGCAGCCCCTCACGTTTGGCGAGTATCTTGATTTTCGCTCGATTGATGCGGTCGTCGTCGAAGGGCTCGGAGAGCGGGTTGAGCTCGTTTCCAAGACAGGCAATCGCCTTAATTCAAATACCGTGCTTGAACAGTACATGACCTACGGAGGCATGCCGTTTCTTGCCCATGATGAGCCGAGACATGAACCGTGTCGCGACTATATTCGTAGCCTTTACCAGACAATCGTCGCGCGCGATATCTTATTGCGCGCGACTCGTAGGGGCCGCGGGGCTATCACCAAACGTGATGTTCTGGAGCGGCTCTGTGCGTACCTGGCAGACAACATCTCCAATCAAACCTCGGTCAATAAAATCGTAGGGACGCTCAACGAATCGGCGGGCGGTAAGACCAACGCATCGACGGTGTCGGCATATATTGACGCTCTGGAAGAGACGTACCTGTTTACCAAGGTAAAAAGGTATGACATCAAGGGGCGGGAGCTTCTTAAGACAGGCGGTAAATATTACATAGCCGATACGGGAATCCGCAGCTATCTTGACGGATATAGAGGTAGCGATAGCGGAAGGATGCTCGAGAACGTTATCTACAACCAGCTTGTCTTTGAAGGATACGAAGTGTTTTGCGGCCATCTGCGCGCGGGGGAAATCGACTTTGTCGCAATCGGCGAGGGATCGGACCGCAAATATATCCAGGTTACCGAACGGATCGACGCCGAGGCGACGAGAGAACGCGAACTGCGACCGCTCAAGCTAAGCACGCTAGGAAAAATTCCTGATTCGTACGAGAAGATCCTGATTGTCAGGGATGGTGACCATCCAACGGACATCGATGGCATCAGAATCGTAGGAGCGGTCGACTTCTTGTTGAGAAACAAGATCGCCCACGGCTAAATGCAAAACCTCTTGGTTTCTGGTGAGCGGTAAATACTATTCCAATTTGGAATACAAGTGCTCTCAACTGGAATTGATGTGGCATGCCTTCGCTTTTTACAATGACGGTGTCAAAAGCGAAAGGCGGACCCAACCTATGATTGTCGATGCAAATTCCTACTGGTTCGATGAGCGCATCTTTGCCGATGACGCCCTATGCGAGCAGTTTCTCTCCGAGGTTCCCCGTGAGTACAACACCGAGGGGCGCGTTACCGTAAACCCTGCCGGCAAGCGCCAGATCGTGATCGAGAAGCCCTCCGGCGCCCCGGGCCTCAACTACATCCAGGGCGACTACACCCTGGAGAAGCGCCTGGACGATATGGACGAGGCCGGCGTGGACAAGGCCATCCTCAAGCTTCCGGGCTGCCATGAATGGATGTCGCTCGACATGTGCCGCCACTTTAACGACGGCATGGCGGCAGACGCCGCGGCCTCGGGTGGCCGTCTAATTCCGCTCGTCGCCGTGCCTCCCTTTGGCACCAAAGCCAACCTTGCCGAGCTCGATCGTCGCTTGGACGAGGGTTTTGCCGGCGTGCAGCTCTGCGCCCACTACGGCGAGCGCTATCTGGACGACCCCGTTTTTGCGAGCTTCTTTGAGCACCTCAACGAGCGCGGCGCGACGGCTTACGTTCACCATGTGCCCGTGCCGGTGGAGAACGCCTCGCTTTTGGCCTACGACAACCTGCGCCGCTCCTACGGCCGCTGCGTGGACCAGACCACGGCCATCGGCCGCGAAATCTTCGGCGACTTCTTCGAGCGTTACCCCAACGTGCGCATGGTCCATTCTATGCTCGGCGGCGCCTACTTTGCCTTTAAGGAGATGCTCCTGCCGCACGGTCCCAAGCGCCCGGACGCCTCCGGCCGCTTCCAGGTAGACACCGAGACCGTCTCGGCGCGCCTGGAGAAGAACATTTTCTTTGACATGTCGCATGCCCAGCCCTGGGGTCCCACGCTGCTCTCGTGCGCCGTGGAGGTGCTCGGTGCCGACCACATCGTCTTTGGCACGAGCTACCCGGTCAAGCGCGAGTGGCTCACCGAGGGCGTGGCCTGCGTCAACGCAGCACCGGTGAGCGACGAGGCCAAGCGCCTCATGCTGGGCGAGACGGCCCAGCGTCTGTACGGCATCAAATAGCGGGTAGAGATACCGAGGAAAGATGGGGAAAGGAGACGCGCATGGAGGCGCAGGAGCTTTTGGCCGGCGCAGGCAAGGCGAGGATCGAGCTCGACGGGGTTCTCCCGCACGACGGCTTTACCGTGGAGCGCCATCCGCTCTGCGCTCGCGCCCTGGTGCTGGAGCGTGCCTCCGAGCGCGTTTGCATCGTCGGCCTCGAGCTCACTTCGATCGCGCCGGCGCTGCAGGCACGCCTCGAGGATGCAGTCGAGGCGGCGTGCGGCTGTAGGCCGCCCCATGCTTGGATCGTTCCCTCGCACACTTTCTCGGCTCCGCACGTGCGCACGCCGGAGCACCTTAAGAGTGATGGGGAGCGCGAGCGCAACGAGCGCTATCTTGCCGCTATCGTGAGTGCCGTCGAGTGTGCCGTCGTCGAGGCCATAGACGGCATGGTGCCCGCGATGATTGAGTGCGCTCAGGGCAGCTGCCCCGTCAACGTCAACCGCGACGTGGAGACGCCGGCCGGTTGGTGGCTTGGTGCCAATGACGAGGGTTTCTCTGACCATGCGATGCCCGTCGTGCGCGTGGCCGATGCGGGTGGCGACATCATCGCCGTGATCGCCGCGGCCGACGTGCAATCCTCGGTGCTCGACAAGTCGCGCACATCCGAGGGCGAGCGCGTGGTCTCGGGTGACCTCTTTGGTTTTGCCGCCGGCATGGTCGAGCGCGATTGCGGCGGCGTGTGCCTCATGCTCACTGGCGCGGCCGGCGACCAGGCACCTCGCGAGCGCGCCGTGACCGTGACGTTCGATGCCGCGGGCACGCTTGCACAGGAGGATGCACATGAGGACGGCTACCGCATGCTGCATCAGCAGGGAAGTGCCCTCGGCAGGGCGATTGTCCGGGCGCTCGATGCCGCGGAGCCCGTCGAGGGCGCCCTTTCCGCCCGTTCGATCGACGTGGTCCTGCCCGCCCAGGAGCGCGCGGACTTCCACAGCCTCGCCCCGCGCACGAGCTACAGCTTTGTGCCCGCGGGCACTGTCTCCACGAGGGTCTCGCTCTTGGGTCTTGGCGACATGCACCTGGTGGGCGTCGAGCCCGAGGTCGCAAGCTCCTTTGGCGCGTCCGTGCGCCAGGTGCATCCCGGCCGCGTGCTGCTCGCCACGCTCGTCAACGGCGGCGCCAAGTACCTTCCCGCCTCCGATGCCTACCAAAAGATCACCTACGAGGCCATGAACTCCGGGTTTGCCCAGGGAGCCCATGAGCATCTTCTCGATACTATTCTTGCCGCCCTGTAACGGCGGCCCAGAAAGGAGTGCACTGTGAATATCGGATGCGCACGCCAAAAGATCACGCCCACGGGCGATGTCTACCTTATCGGGTACCGCAACCTTCCCAACCGCATGGAGCCCGCCACGGCCATCCATGACGATGTCTTTGCCAACGCGCTGCTCTTTAGCCAGGGCGAGCGCGAGGTCTTCCTCTTTAACGCCGACGTGCTGGAGTTTGAGGAGGAGATGGCCGAGGAGGTCAAGACGCTTCTCCATGCGCGCTACGGGATCGACCGAGATTGCGTTTTGCTTTCGGCTACCCACGACCACACCTCGATTGTGGCCTACCACCGTAGCTGGTGGACGGGCAAATTCGACGAGAACTACTACCGCTGGTTGCTTGACACTATCTGCCGGATGTTCGAGGAGTGCCGCGCCAACGCTCGCCCGGCCACCGCGCGCATGGGCAAGCAGGTCGTTACCGGCTTCTACGACAACCGCATCATCCCCGGCGAGCTCGCCGACAACGAGGTGATCGCGGTCTCTTTCTTCGATGAGGACAACAAGTCCTTTGCGGGCTTTGTCAACTGGGCGGTCCACTCCGCCTGTGTGGGCCCCGATTGCACGGAGCTCACGAGCGAGCTCGCCGGCCTCACCGGCAAAAAGCTTGCGTCCAGCCTGGGTTACTACCCGGCTATGGTAGTTGGCGCCGCAGGCGACTGCAGTGACCGCAACTTCCGCCAGGGCCGCGGCATTCCCGAGGTGGAACGCGTGTCCGACGGCCTGGCCGAGGCGATCTCCAAGATCGAGCTCACCCAGGAGGTCGTGCTCGACCGCATCGTTCCTCAGACCTTCTACCACACCGTGGCGCATGACGACTTCAGCCTCACGCTCAAGTGCGCCGTGATCAGCCTCGGCGGCCTGCACCTCTTTGTGTTCCCCAGCGAGCTCGGCAGCGACCTCGGCATCCGCATGAAGCGTGAGTGCCCGGTCCAGGGTATCGTCTGTGGCTACACCAACGGCTACTTTGAGTATTTCCTTCCGGCGCGCGAGTACGGCCTTTCGTTTGAGACCGAGCGCACCCAGATTCCCAAGGGCGAGCCCGAGGTTCTCTGCGACAAGTTCTGTCAGACCTCACGCCTGCTCGGAGGCGCTAGCGCGCAGTAGCGCCGAAACCCGGCCCGGGGGTGCCTCATGGTGGAAATGACCCCCGGTGTCAAACCGTTATTCCGTGTCCCGGCCGTACATGCGGTCGCGGATTTCCGAATCGGGGCCCCAACGCTTCGCTCAACCGACGTCGACTAAGAGAAGGCGAGCCTTGCGGCCTCAACCGCGAAAAGGAGGAACCATGAAATACCAGCAGCTTTGCGATGAGATCATCGCAAAGATCGGCGGTAAGGAAAACGTTAAGGACGTGAGCCACTGCATCACGCGCCTGCGCTTCCATCTCAAGGACGAGTCCAAGGCCCAGACCGAGGAACTCAAGGCAACCAAGGGCGTCGTCGACGTTATTCAGGCCGGCGGTCAGTACCAGGTCGTGATCGGCGCCACCGTTGAGGCCGTCTACAACGACCTCGTCCAGATCGGCGGCTTTGACGCGCAGCCCGCGCTCGACATCGACGAGGGCGACAACGTCAAGAAGGGCGACCCGTTCACGCGCCTGCTTGCGGTGATCTCCGAGATCCTGCAGCCGATTCTGGGCGTGCTCATGGCCGGCGGCTTTATCAAGTCGATGCTCGCGCTCGCGAGCGTGGCCGGCTGGCTCGCCAAAGACAGCAACACCTACGTGGTGCTCTCCGCTATCGGCGACTCCGTGTTCTACTACTTCCCGCTGATTATCGGCTGGACGTCTGCCAAGAAGTTCGGTCTCAAGCCCGTCATGGGCATGGCGCTCGGCGGCATCCTCGTGTACCCCACGCTCGTGGCACTCACCGGCGGCGACCCGCTCTACACCCTCGGTGCCGGCACCATCTTTGAGTCCAACGTCTACGGCGATATCTTTGGCATCCCCTTGGTTATGCAGAGCTACGCCTCCACGATCCTGCCCGCCATCTTTGTGGTGTGGGTGGCTGCTAAGGTGCACAAGTTCTTTGTCAGCATCCTGCCTGCCGTCGTGAGCTCGTTCTTCGCTAACATCCTCACGCTCTTTATCTGCGGCATCCTCGGCCTTGTCATCATCGGCCCGGTCATGACGGTTCTCTCCAATATCGTCGCCCAGATCATCCTCGCCCTCATCAACTTCCAGCCCGCCATTGCCGGCTTTGTTATCGGCACCTTCTGGAGCCTGCTCGTGATGTTCGGTCTGCACTGGGGCATCATCCCGCTGTGGTTCCTCGATGTCGCCACCTATGGCTACGATCTTATCAACCCGCTCGTCTATGCTGGCGGCTGCGCCATCGCCGGCGCCGTGCTCGGCATGATCATCCGCACCAAGAACGGCGAGGAGAACGCCGAGGTCAACGTGCCTGCTCTGGTTTCCTCGATCTTCGGTGTCAACGAGCCCGCGCTCTATGCCATCCTGCTGCCCCGCAAGCGCCTTATGTGGGCGACCTTCCTCTCCGCCGGTGTTGGCGGCGCCGTTGCCGGCCTTATGGGCGCCAAGCTCTACTCCTTTGGCGCTTCTGGCCCGCTTGGCTTCCCGAGCTTCATTAACCCCGCTGGCATCGACACGGGCTTTATCGGCCTTGTTGCCTCCGGCGTGATCGCCTTTATTCTGGCCCTCATCGCCGCATGCGTGCTGGGTCCCAAGAAGGACGAGGGTGGCGCTTCCCTCAACGTCAAGGTCGATTAGCGCTTCAAGGTTAGATGCCAAGTGCTTTAAGTTCAGATGCCTGGCATCCCGAGTCTAGATACTCCGACCTGTGTCAGAAGGGCCGCGACGGATTTCCGCCGTGGCCCTTCTGCATTGAAGGGCGCCCGGGGGCGGTTTATTGGCGGTTTTGCGGGGCGCTAACTCTCGCCCTGCAGTAGCTGGCGGTAGGGGAGGTAGCCTATGAGCGACACCACGGCCTGCGGCTGAGCGCGCTTGCGTTTGAGAAAGATTTTGACCTGTGTGGTGACGGCCGGGTCGATGTCCACGAGCGACACCTTGCTGCCGGCGAGCGACTCGGCCGGCTTGCGCATGAGCAGTGATACGCCGGCACCGCGCGCCACGAGCGAGATGATGTTCTCGGCGCGCTTGCCGGTAAAGGTGATTCGCGGGGAGAACCCGGCCTCGGAGCAAAGGCTCGCCACGAGGTCGCTCACAAAGGAGCCCTGTGGCAGCATGAGAAAGTTCTCGTCGCGCAGGTCGCCGATCTCGATGCGGTCGCGGCGGGCGAGTATGTGCTCTGCCGGCAGCACCGCCACCAGGCGGTCGCTTGTAAAGGGGATTTTCTTGAACTCGGGCTCGTCGGTGCCCGCGTCGCGGATAAACGCAAGGTCGATGTCCTCGCGCAGGAGCATCTGTTTGAGCTTGTCACCCTCGCCCTCGATAAGCTCCACCTGATAGCTGGGGCTCGCCTGCTGAAAATCAATCACGGCATCGGTGATGCCGTAGGGCGCCATGATGGGGATCGAGCCCACGGTGATGTGCTCGGTAGGCGCGGTCTGGTCGCTGCGGAGCGCGGCGAGGTAGCGGTGCTGCAGCGTGGCGATCTTCTGCGCATAGGCGAGGAGTGTCTCTCCCTGCGGGGTAAGCGTCACATGGCGCCGCGTGCGGTCGATGAGCATGCAGCCCAGCTCGCGCTCCATGGACATGATGTGCTTGGAGAGCGTGGACTGTGACATAAAGAGCAGGTCGGCGGCATCGAGGAAGGTGCGCGACTGCGCGAGGATCACAAACTCGCCAAACCGGCTGATATCCATGGATAGTCCTTCCTGCGCTACGGTGCCATCGGATTTCATTCTCCCACGTTTTCCCTCGGAACTTGCGGTGCTATTTGGACGGTTTTGGGGCGTATGGACCGCCAAACCGTCCCAACATTCGGCGAAAAACTCGAAAACGAGGAAAACCGTTGATTGTTGGGACGGTTTTCTGCCCAGGGGGGGAGGTCGCAACCCATCCATGTGACAAGAGGACAGTCCCTTTGTCACATTCGCGGCATGGCTGCCGCCCAAACCGTCACAACATTCGATGAAAATCTCGAAAACGAGGAAAAGCGTCGAATGTTGTGATGGTTTTCCTATCTGTGCCGGCGAGCCGCCGTGCCGTCTGGGGGTATAAGGCTAGCAAGTGTTTATTTGCGAGGCCAAGGGGGCGCCCCGTATGGATATCGATAGCTTTGAATGGTGGTACAGCGAGGGCGAGGCTCCGGATGAGGTGTGGGACGAGCCCTTGCCAAGTGATGAGTTGAGCGACGGGACCGATGTGGACTCCGATGCTGGCGATGCGCTTGACTCGGATGCCGATTCCGACCCCGCCGAGCCCCTGACCTTCGAACGAGCTTGGGCCCAGGCCGAGGCCGACGAGGCAAAGGCCGATGCCACGGCCACGCTGGGCGAGCCAGCCGACATGTCCATCTCGCCGGCAAAGACCCCGCAACCGCGCCACAACATCGACCCCGGCAGTACGGCATCTTTCAGCATTCTCGACGTGCCCGCGCAGGGTGCCCAGGCGCCCGCCCCCACACATCGCCCCAACCTGGCTCGCGAGGAAGACGCGGCCCGCCGCTCACCGCTCGGCCCCATCCTCATCGCCTTCATGGCCGGCGTTATCGCCTGCTCGGCAATCGGCGGCATCTGGGGTCATGTCGAGCAGCAGCGCCAAGACGCCGCCAAGGTCGAGATGTCTGTCGAGCAATCGCTCAGCCGCACGCGCTCGGTGCATGTGTCGGTCGAGGTTAGGGACGGTGCGACATGGGACACCGCCCGCGGCGATAGCCAAATGCTCATCCATATCGTGGGCCGCACGCTCAAGGGACAAGCAATCGACGAGTATCAATACGTTAATTCCGAAGGTGACGGCATCGAGCTCAAGCCCGGCGACTACGAGCTCACCGTCGATGAACCGCCCGTCGCCACCGACGGCACGCGTTACCGTGCCTCAAAGCGCATGGTTCCGGTGAGTTTTAATTCACAGGCGCCCGATACGGTCGATAGCACGCCGCAGGGCGGGTTTGACCTTTACGCTATTGCTCAATAACTGCACCTGTCGCTCAACCCCGCCGCCAAGAGTGGGACAATAGCCCTCGACACTGTTGTTTACTTTTGGAGGAAGTAGCATGTCCACCGTCACCACCATCAAGCGCGGCGGCCTCACCGCGGCCATCGATTCCATGGGCGCCCAGCTCACGAGCCTTGCCCTCAACGGCAACGAGTATCTGTGGCAGGGCGACCCCGCCTTTTGGGGCAAGCATGCGCCCATCCTGTTCCCCATTGTGGGCTCGCTGCGCAACAACACGGCAACGTCTGCGGCCGGCACCTGCGAGATGCCGCGCCACGGCCTCGCCCGCATTGTCGAGCACAAGCTGGTCGAGGTCTCTGAGGACGGCTCGTCTGTCACCTACGAGATCACCGACACGCCCGAGTCGCTCAAGGCCTTCCCGTTCCACTTTAAGCTCAACATGACCTATGCTCTGACCGGCGACGCCACGCTCACGCAAACCTTTACCGTCACCAACACCGGCGACGTGGACCTGCCGTTCTCGGTGGGCGGCCATCCCGCATTTAACGTGCCCGCCCCCGGTGCCGAGGACGAGGCGTTTGAGGATTACGAGCTGGCGTTTACCGAGGCCTGGACTAACGAGGCCCCCGTCATCACGCCCGATGGCCTTATGACGTTCGAGGGTAGCTATAAGGCCCCCGACAATTCGGACGTGCTGCCCATCACGCACCGCAGCTTCGATAACGACGCCATCATGTTCACCGATACTCCGGGCTCCACGCTCACACTGCGCGGTCGCAAGTCGGGTCACGGCGTCAAGATCGACTTTGAGGGCTTTAAGTACATCGGCGTGTGGTCTGCCGCCAACGACGCCCCGTTTGTGGCGCTCGAGCCCTGGACCGGCCACACCACCATGGACACCGAGGACGACGTCTTTGAGCACAAGGTCAACACCATTACCTTGGCACCGGGTGAGACGGACGTTCGCAGCTTTAGCGTTACCCTGCTCTAGAGGTTCCGCCGTTCTAACGAACGACGGACCGGTCGACGCTGCGCGCCACCCAGAGCGACAATTTGTCATTCAAAAGGCAAGGCATGACCAGAAGGTCTATGCC
>UQMY01000002.1 GCA_900542325.1 uncultured Collinsella sp.
CTGCTAGGCGGGCACTTTTACCGGGCGGCTAACCCACACAAACCCCCGAAGAGCCCTTTAGTGCTTGCCGTTGGCGGAAGCGGCACCGTTTACGTGATCGCGGGCATAGATCACGCCATGCACGATGGCGAGGCCCGCAGCGTCGGCGGCGCGGGCACAGGTGTCCTGGAAGTCCTCGGCCTCGCGGGCGCGCAGCTGCTTGAGCACATAGTCTGCGACGGCCATCTTGCCGGGAGGGTTGCCGATGCCGGTGCGGATGCGGCTGAAGTCGCGGCTGCCCATCTTGTCGATGATGGAGCGCAGGCCGTTGTGGCCGGCGTGGCCGCCGCCCACCTTGACACGTACGTCGCCGGCGGGAATGTCGAGCTCGTCGTGGATTACAAGCAGCTCCTCGGCCTTGATTTTGTACTCGCGGCAGAGCTTGGAGATGGGGCCACCCGAGGTATTCATATACGACTGCGGCTTGACCAGCACGATCTGGCGCTTGCCACCCTCTTCCTCGGGATCGTTGATATTGATGAGCGCGACCTCGGCGCCGGCCTGGTTTTTCCAGTACGTGACGCCGGCCTGACGGGCCAGCTCGTCGATCGCCTTAAAGCCGGCGTTGTGGCGGGTCTCGGCATATTCCTCGCCTGGATTGCCAAGTCCGGCAACCATGCGAATCTTAAGCGGCTGTGCAGCTGCCATGTTTGTCCTCCGTTACATAAAAAGTTTAATCAACGACAAAGGCTACCACGCCCGCCGAAGGCGAGACTTCGTTTCAGCGAAATCCCACCAGACAAAAGCGCGGCCGCGGCAGAGCGAGCCGTCGGAACAGAAGAAACCCCCGCGCGACCTTTGCGAAGCAAGGGGGAGCGCGGGGGTTTCTTCTGTTCCGACGGCGATGCGTCGGGTTGCAAGGACGATGCGACTACAGCGCGAAGTCGCCGCCGACGAGCGTGGAGACGGGCTCCTCGTGGTAAACGGCGGAGATGGCCTGAGCGAACTCCTCGGCGACCGAGATGGTCTTGATCTTGCCGCCGACCTCGACGGGAATGGCGTCGGTGACGACACACTCGACGATGGGGGCGTCGTTCAGACGCTCGATGGCAGGACCGGAGAAGATGCCGTGGGTGGCGCAGACGTAGATGTCGCCGGCGCCCATAGCCTTGAGCTCCTTGACGTTGGCGCACAGGGTGCCAGCGGTGTCGATCATGTCGTCGTTGATGATGCAGGTCTTGCCCTTGATGTCACCGATGATGCCCATGACCTCGGCGGCGTTGTGGCGCGGACGGCCCTTGTGGGCGATGGCCAGGTCGCAGCCGAGCATGTCGGACAGCTTCTTGGCGGCCTTGGCGCGGCCCACATCGGGGGAGACGACAACCAGGTTGTCGGTGTCGAAGTGCATGTCGTTGTAGTACTGGCCAAACAGCGGCAGCGCGGACAGGTGGTTAACCGGGATATCGAAGAAGCCCTGGATCTGACCCTGGTGCAGGTCGAGGGTGATGATGCGGTTGACGCCGGCGCGCTCGAGCAGGTTGGCGACGAGGCGGGCGGTGATGGGCTCGCGCGGGCCGGCCTTGCGGTCCTGGCGAGCATAGCCGTAGTGGGTGATGACGGCGGTGATGGAGCGGGCGGATGCGCGCTTGGCAGCGTCGGTGGCGATGAGCAGCTCCATGAGCATGTCGTTGACGTTGCCGCCGGCCACGGACTGAATCAGGAAGACGTCGGCGCCGCGGACGGTCTCGTCGTAGCGGGCGTAAATCTCACCGTTGGCGAACTGCTTTAGCGTAAGGCCCGAAAGCTCGACCCCAAGGTACTCAGCGATCTTCTGAGCGAGGGGACGGTTGGAGGAACCGGAATACACGCGGATGGACTTGCGCATATTCTCCGACTTCTCGGGATCATTAATCGGCATTACCCTTCTCCTTTATATCGAATGCCATATAGATGCCTTGTTGCATTGTAACCGCGCGACGGGGTTAATCGGGTCTTGATAACGTCTTTACCGTCAACGGACACGAACCGACCACTCATCCGGCCGCGCAGGTCAGCATAGAAAAAGGAGCCGCCCCCATGGAGCAGCTCCTTTTGTGCTTGGTAAAACGTTATACCTCGTCGTCCTCGTGCAGGCGGCGGCGGTAATCGGCGGCCCAGCCCTCAATATTTACCTGACGGGCGCGGCCCAGACCAAGTGCGTCGGCCGGGACCGGCTCGGTGATGACGGAGCCGGCGGCCACGAGTGCACCGTCGCCGATCTGGGCGGGCGCGACCATCATGGTGTCGGAGCCAATGAAGGCGTCCTTGCCGATGACGGTCTTGTGCTTGTGCACGCCATCGTAGTTGCAGGTGATGGAGCCCGCGCCCACGTTGACGCCGGAGCCCATGGTGGTGTCGCCGATGTAGGACAGGTGCGGCACCTTGGAGCCCTCGCCGATCGTGGACTTCTTGATCTCCACGTGCGTGCCGGCCTTGGAGCCGTCGAGCATGTGGGTGCCCGGGCGCAGGTAGGCGCGCGGGCCGCAGTCGACGCCGTTCTCGATGACGGCCTCGATGGCGATGGTCTCATCGATGGTGCAGCCGCTGCCGACGGTGGTGTCGGTGAGGCGGCTGTTGGGGCCGAGCTGGCACTCCTCGCCCACGGTGACGTGGCCGATCAGGTGCGTCTGCGGCCACACGACGGTGTCGCGGCCGATGACGGCGTCGGGGCCGATCCAGGCCTGCGTGGGGTCGATGAAGGTGACGCCCTCGGCCATCCAGTGCTCGTTGATGCGGTCGCGAGCGATGGCAGTGAGCTGCGCGAGCTGGATGCGGCTGTTGACGCCCAGGCCATCGCGGTAGTCGTCGCAGTGGAAGATGGAGACCGCCTGGCCATGGCCTTTGAGGATCTCGAGCATGTCGGGCAGGTAGTACTCGGCCTGCGCGTTGTCGTTGCCGATCTCGTCAATGTGGGCGGCGAGCTGCGCGCCGTCGAAGGCGTAGCAGCCGGCGTTGCACTCCAGCAGCGTGGCGGCCTGCTCGGGCGTGCAGTCCTTCTGCTCGATGATGCGCTCGATCTGGCCGTCGGCGCCCAGCTTGATGCGGCCGTAGCCAAAGGGGTCGGGCGGGGTCATGGTCATGACGGTGCAGGCGAGCTCGCCGGTGGCGACGGTCTGCGCGAACTTGGCGACGGTGTCGGCGGTGATGAGCGGCAGGTCGCCGTTGAGCACCACGACGGGGCCTTGCGTGATGCCACAGGCCTCGAGCGCGACCTTCACGGCGTGACCGGTGCCCAGACGCTCGGTCTGCTCGACGCACTCGACCTTGGTGGCGCTGTTGGCGTAGGCGCCGTCGATGAGGGCGCGCATCTCGTCGGCGTGGCTGCCGATGACGACCACGACGCGGCTGCAGCCGGCCTTGATGGTGGCGTCGACGATCCACTGGACCATGGGCTTACCCAGGATCTTGTGCGAAACCTTGCAGTGGTTCGACTTCATGCGGGTGCCCTCGCCGGCAGCGAGGATAATTGCGGTTGCGTCCATGTGATCTCCTGTTACGTTATAGAGACGTGTGTTTGGAAACGATACACGGCGCAATATGATACCGCAGGCATATGACGAGCGCGTAACGTTTGGGCCGCGGCGGCTGGGTTTGTGGTTCCGGCGCGGCGGTTGCGCTGCTTGCGTGCGGCGTTGGCGGTGCTGCGGAGCTGTTGTTTGAGCGAGGGGACGGGGGTGCCCGTGGACAACATACGAGAGGAGTTTGGCGGCGAGCCCGTCGCGGCATTCTCGATGTCGCATCCGGCTGTGCCGGCACTCTATATAGTGCTGACGCTGGGGCTCACCATGTTCTCGATGCAACCGGTGCTGATCGCGCTGTCGCTTGCGGGCGGGCTGGCATACGGGCTTGCGACGCGCGGTGCTGCGCGCACGTTGGGGGCGCTTCGCTGGCAGCTGCCGGTGATTTTGATTATCGCGCTGGTCAATCCGCTGTTTAGCGCTTCGGGTTCGACGGAGCTGTTTCGCATCGGCGTGCGCGCGGTGTATCTGGAGAGCATGGTATACGGCCTGTGTATGGGCGGGCTGTTTGTGGCGAGCGTGCTGTGGTTTGAGGCTGCGGCGTCGATGCTCGAATACGACAAGGTGCTCGCGTTGCTGGGCAACGCCGCGCCGGTGCTCGCGCTCATGATCTCGATGTGCATGCGGCTTATCCCGCAGTTTTTGCGCCGCGGCCGCACGGTGCTGGCGGTGCAGGACGCGATCGATGTGCCGGGGCGCGCGCCGGCTGACCCCGTGCGCTCGCGCCTGCGGGCGTCGAGCGTGCTGATGGGCTGGGGCATGGAAGATTCGCTTGAGCGCGCGGATGCCATGCGCTCGCGCGGGTGGGGTGCTGCGCCGCGCCGTACGACGTATGCGCTGTATCGTCTGGGGCGCGGCGATGTTGCCGCGCTGGTTGGACTTGCAATGTTTGGTGCCGCCGCGGTGGCGGTGGCATGGACCGCGACAACGCAGTATTCGTTTTACCCGCAGCTTTCGGTGCCCGCGCCGTGGCTGGGCTATGTCGTGTACGCTGCCTGGATGGTGCTGCCCTGCGTGCTGCATGCGATCGATGAGAAGAGGTTCGGCTGATGGCTCGGTTGGATAGGGGCCCGGTGTCGGGCGCGGCGTGCAACCCGGATATGTCGGCGATTGAGGTGCGGAGCCTGAGCTTTACCTACCCCGGGGCTGATGCTGCGGTGCTCGAGGGGCTCGACTGGTCTGTTCCCCAAGGTGCGTTTGCGCTGCTTGTTGGCGGTACCGGATCGGGTAAGTCGACGCTGCTGTCGTTGCTCAAGCCCGAGATCGCTCCGGCGGGCGAGTGCACTGGCGATGCGCGCGTGCTGGGCGAGAACGTTGCCGACATGGACGTGCGCGCGTCTGCGGAGCGCGTGGGCTACGTGTTTCAGGATCCCGAGAACCAGATTGTGTGCGAGACCGTGTGGCACGAGATGGCGTTTGGCCTGGAAAACTTAGGCATGTCGCGCGACGAGATGCGCCGCCGTGTTGCCGAGACCAGCTATTTCTTTGGTCTGGAGGACTGGCTTCATCGCGATACCGATACGCTTTCGGGTGGCCGCAAACAGCTGCTGTCGCTTGCCGCCGTCCTGGCGCTGCGTCCGCGTGTGCTGCTACTCGACGAGCCCACGTCTCAGCTCGATCCCGTTGCCGAGAAGAATTTTCTGCACGCGCTGTTTCGCGTGAACCGTGAGCTGGGCTGCACGGTTGTTGTGGCTACGCATCAACCGCGGCCGATGCTCGAGTATGCGACGTGTGCGTACCGGATTGAGGGCGGTCGCGTGCGCGAAGTGGCGGATATGGCTTCTTTGGGACGCCGAGAATCGCTGTTTTCCGATGACATGTTGGGGTGGGGTGCCATCCGATGTGCAAAAAACGGAGTATTCAGCAGGCGTGAGGACAATTTGGGCTCTCTGGAGCCGTCCGGGGACGTATCGAGCGCGAAAAAAAGTTCGGAACTGGACAAATCGTCCGAATTTGTGGCGCAAACGTCGCTCGAGAACGGCTCGGAAGCCTTCCCGCGCACGGATGGAGGCAGAATACTCCAAAAAATGCACGGCGGGTCGGCTACCACCCTGTCGGAAGGCTGGTTTCGCTACGATCGCGCGGGCGGTTGGGTGCTGCGCGGGCTCGATGCGTCGTTTTCGGCCGGCGCGGTGCATGCGGTCGTGGGCGGAAACGGCTGCGGCAAGTCGACGATGCTCTCGGTGCTGGCCAAGACCGCCAAGCTGCAGCGCGGCCGCATGGTGCGCGGAGCGGCCTCGGCGGCGCTGTTGCCTCAGAATCCCAAAGCATTGCTGGTTGCCGAGACGGTTCGCGATGAGCTGATGGAATGGGCCTCGACCTGCGGATATGACGAGAACTTGGCGCGGGAGCGTGCGGCGCAACTGGGATTGGACGGCCTGGAGACGCGTCACCCCTACGACCTCTCGGGCGGACAGCGCCAGCTGCTCGCGCTGGCAAAGCTGCTGCTGATTGGCCCCGAGCTGCTGCTGCTTGACGAGCCCACGAAGGGCTTGGACCTGGAGAGCCGCCTCATCATCGCTCGCGCCCTGCGTGACCATGCGAAGGCTGGCGGCACCGTCATCATGGCTACGCACGATTTGGACTTTGCCGAGCAGGTCGCCGACGACATCGCCATGATGTTCGATGGCGAGATTGCCTGCATGGAGCCCCCGGCCGACTTCTTTGCCGACAACGTGTTTTATAGGGCGTGATGGGATGGCGGATTATCGCATCGTGCGCCTACTCGTAAAACTGGAGATACCGCTGCTGCTGGCGGTGCCAGCCGTGATGGCTGCGGCGTTGCTGGCGGGCGTTGAGCAGGCGGCGCTCGACATGCTTGTCGTGGTGGCGCTGGTGCTTGCGCTGTTCTTTGCAGGCTACGAGGCGTCGCGACCGGGCCTGCGCCAGATTATGCCAACGCTGGTTCTGGCGGCGTTGGCCGCGGCGGGGCGCATCTTGTTTGGCCCCATTCCCGACTTTAAACCCGTGAGTGCCATCGCCATTATCGCGGGGGCGACGCTTGGCCGCCGCAATGGTTTTATGGTTGGCGCGCTGGCGGCGCTGACCAGCAATTTCTTTTTTGGACAGGGCATGTGGACGCCGTGGCAGATGTATGCCTGGGGTCTGGTTGGCTATGTTGGCGGCGCGCTGGCGCATGCCGGTGCGTTCGACCGTGCGGATGGAACCGTGCGCATGCCGGCGCTGATGGCATACGGCTTTGCCTCGGGCTTGCTCTACGGCGTTGTGATCAACGCGTATGACATCATCGGTTTTGTTCAACCGCTCACGTGGGCGGGCGCCATAGCGCGTCTTGCTACGGCGGTGCCGTTCGACATCACGCATGGCCTCGCGACCTGCGTGTTCTTGGCCGCTCTGTACAAGCCCTGGTGTCGCCGCATCAACCGCGTCGTCGTGAAATACGGACTGTAGGGCATTTCGCGTTCCCTCACGAACTTGCGGTGGAATAGTTCTCGTTTTTGGCTATTTGCTGCCCAAACAGGAACTATTCCACCGCAACTTATAGGGGGAGAGGGGTCACATGATCCGTTTTCCTCCGTCCCCAGGGGATCAGTTGGGGCTAGAGCTCTAGCGTGAGGGTGACGGGGCAGTGGTCGCTGCCGAAGATGTCGCCGCGGATGCCGGTGCCGCGTACGTTGCCGGCGATTGCGTCGCTTACCAGGAAGTAATCGATGCGCCAGCCGGCGTTGTTCTTGCGTGCATTAAAGCGGTAGCTCCACCAGCTGTAGACGCCCTCGACGTCGGGGTTTGCCGCGCGCCAGGTGTCGGTAAAACCGGCGTCGAGCAGCTCGGTAAACTTGCCGCGCTCCTCGTCCGAAAAGCCTGCGTTGCCGCGGTTGGACTTGGGGTTCTTAAGGTCGATCTCTTTGTGCGCCACGTTAAAGTCGCCGCAGGTTACGACGGGCTTGCCGGCCTCGCGCTCAAGCGCGCTCAAAAAGCCGCGGTAGGCGTCGTCCCAGGCCATGCGCACATCGATGCGCGCGAGCTCGTTTTGGGCGTTGGGCGTATAGACGTCGACAAACCAAAACTTGCCGAACTCGAGCGCGCAGACGCGACCCTCGGTCGCGGCCTGCGCCACGAGCTCTGCCGTCTCGCCCTCGCTAGCGTAGGGTAGCAGTGCGTCGGCGCGCAGCACGCGCAGCGGTTCCTGGCGGCTAAAGACCGCAGTGCCCGAATAACCTTTACGCTCGGCGTAGCTCCAGGTTTGGTGATAGCCGGGCAGGTCGATATCGACCTGGCTCTCCTGCAGCTTGGTCTCCTGCAGCGCCAGGATATCGACGTCGAGTTCTTGCGCGATCTGGATAAAGCTCGGGTCCTTTTTGAGCACGGCGCGCAGGCCGTTGACGTTCCACGAGGCGAAAGTGTAAGTCTGAGGCATGGTGTCCTTTCGACGGGGTTTGCAGGCTTAAGATTAGCGCAACAGGGGCGGGGTGGGCTCCGCGCGTGCTGACTCAAAGGCCGCATGCCGGGGTGTCGCCCGATGCTGCCCGACCAACAAGGACGGAGGACTCATATGACGCAGGCAATATCGGACCCCAAGCAGGCCTCCGCCGCACTGGCGGAGCTGTTCGGTACCCACAAGCGTGTGGTGTTCTTTGGCGGCGCCGGTGTTTCCACGGCGAGCGGCATCCCCGATTTCCGCAGCGTGGACGGCCTGTATCACCAGCAGTTTGCCTACCCGCCCGAGACTATGCTCTCGCATAGCTTTTATGAGGCGCATCCGGCCGAGTTCTTCGACTTCTACCGCACCAAGATGATTGCGCTTGGCGCCAAGCCCAACCGCTGCCACACCAAGCTGGCCGAGCTGGAGCGCGCCGGTAAGCTAAATGCCGTGGTGACGCAAAATATCGACGGCCTGCATCAGATGGCCGGCTCACAGCGCGTGTTCGAGCTGCACGGATCGGTCCATCGCAACATTTGCCAGTCGTGCGGCGCGGTCTATAGCGCCGAGTGGATTTGCTCGCGCGAGCACGAGGACGCCACGGGTGTGCCCGTGTGTCCTGCGTGCGGTGGGCGCATCAAGCCCGATGTGGCGCTCTACGAGGAGCCGCTCGACGAGCACGTGCTGACCGGCGCCGTTGCCGCCATCGCCGCGGCCGATGCCCTCATTGTGGGCGGGACCTCGCTCGTGGTGTATCCGGCGGCGGGCCTTACGCGTTACTTTACCGGCGATACGCTGGCTATTTGCAATCTTGCTCCCACCGATCAGGATGCAAATGCCGACCTGCTGATTTCTTGCGACATCGCGGCCGCGTTTGCGTTCTAGCCCGTGTGCGCGGATACAATAGAAAGACTGAGTGCAAAGCGACCCCGCCGCCAGCTCCCCAAGCTCGGCGGCGTGGGCATTTTAGGAGGATGTTCATGGCGAACGACAGCAAGACATGGCGGTGCGGAAAGTATGAGCTCAGCTTTGACCGTCCGCGCATCATGGGCGTCCTCAACGTGACGCCCGATTCGTTTAGCGATGGCGGGGAGCATTTCGACCCGGATGCCGCCATCGAGTACGGCCTGGCGATGCTCGACGCCGGCGCCGACATCATCGACGTAGGCGGCGAGTCCACGCGCCCCGGCTTTACCCCGGTTAATCCCGACGAGGAGGCTCGCCGCGTGCTGCCCGTGGTGCACGCGCTGGCCAAAGAGGGCGCCATCGTCTCGATCGACACGCGTCACGTGGCGGTTGCCAAGGCGGCCGTGCGCTGCGGCGCCTCGATCGTCAACGACGTGACCGGCTTCACTGACCCCAAGATGGTCGAGTTTGTTAAGACGAGCACCTGCGGCGTCATCGTGATGCATGCCGGCGAGGTCGCCGCGCCTACCCGCACGCACGCAACGGTGCAGCTCGATACCTCGGCGGCGGCGTTTGTTGCCGAGAAGGCGCGCGAGGCGGCTGCCGAGGCCGCGCGTGAGGCTGAGAAGCCGGCTCGCCGCCGTCGCGGCAAGTTACTGGGCGAGCCTAAGCCGGAGGCCAAGCTTCCGGGCGGCGTGGTGCAGCCCTCGTTGCCGTTTGGCGATCCGGAGCCCGCGACCGAGCCTGCAAGCGAGCAGGAGACGCCGGCCGCCGAGCAGGCTGCTGCCGCCGAGACCGTCGCGCCCGCGCCCGAGGCCACCGAGGCCGCATCGGAGTCCAATGACCGCCTGGCCGCCATGATGCGCCGCAGCGCCCGCCGCGAGGAGGCCTACGTGCCCACCTCGCAGCTCCGCCGCTTCACCCTGCCCGATTCGGCGCCCATCATGCGCCGCGTCATGGGCTTTCTGTCCGACCAGGCCCGCGCGCTCATCCACGCCGGCGTGTCGCGCGACCGCATCTGCATCGATCCTGGCCCGGGCTTTGGTAAGTCGGCTAACGAGGACATCGTCATCCAGCGCGAGACTGCCAAGATGGCGTCACTGGGCTATCCGCTCATGTGCGCTGTATCGCGCAAGCGCTTTGTGGGCGCCGTCTCGGGCGTGACCGAGGCCGCCGAGCGCGATGCCGCTACGTTTGGCGTGTGCCTGGGCGCCATCCAGGCCGGCGCCAACATCGTGCGCGTGCACGACGCCGCGGGCTTTGCGCAGTTCCTGAACGGCTACTGGGCGGTTGCCAAGCCGCAGCCGCGCCGCGCGTTTGTGGCCGTGGGATCCAACTTGGGGCATCGCTGCGACAACATCCGCGCCGCACGCGACATGATCGCCGAGATTCCACTTACCTGCGTGTCCAACTCCTCCAAGATCTACGAGAGCGAGCCGGCCTACGAGACGCGCCAGGACGCGTTTGCCAACGCCGTCATCGAGATCAAGACCGAGTTGGCGCCGCTGGTGCTGCTCGACGAGCTCATGAAGATCGAGGCCGAGCTGGGCCGCGACCGCTCCAAAAAGGCCAAGGCCAACGGTCCGCGCACCATCGACCTGGACCTGCTGTGGATGGACGGCGAGACCCACGGCGGCAAAAAGCTGCGCCTGCCGCATCCGCTGATCGGCGAGCGCGACTTTGTGCTGGTGCCGCTCGAGGATCTGATGCACGACCCGGCGCGGTTCTTCCGCTACAACGGCGTCGAGGTCAAGGAGCCCGAGGATCGCGTGGGCCATATCGTGGGTGAATTGGGGCGTATGTAGATGATCGAGATGAACGCTGTAGTCGCTGCCACTGAGCTCGACGCGGCGCGTGACGCGGGTCGCGAGGGCGTGTCCGCGGGCTGGTGCGCGTGGAGCGTGGGCGATGCTTCGCTGACGTTTTCGCTGGTCGTGCGTCCGGATGTGAACATGCATGCCTTCCACGGCCTGCCGTTTGTGGCCGCGATGGGCATGATGGACGCGCTCGTGGGCACGGCTTCGACGCCGGGGTTGGGCCTTGCCGGCAAGGTGGGCATTGAGTGGCCGAGCAATATCGTGTGCGGTGCGCCTGCGTTTGAGACGTCGCTCGCGCGTGTTGCCGTGAACGGCGGTGCCGGTGCTGCGGGCATGTTTGCCGCGGTGACGGTTGATATTGAACGTGCGGCGCTGGGCGAGCTTGGCGTGGATATGGCCGACGAGGTGCTGGTCGAGGCATTGGCCACCGCCGTGCTGACCCGCGTGGACACCTGGGCGGTTGCCGCCAACACACCACAGGGCGCTGCCGGCCCGCTGGCTCCGGTGCTGGGTGAGTACTTCGATATGGTGCCGCTGCTGGGTCGTCAGGTTGCGGCGGTGTCGCCCAACGGTTTGCCGCTTGCGGTCGGTGTGTTTGCGGGCCTGGACATCTGGGGCCGCGCGACCATCAAGACCGATGCCGGCGAGCAAGAGTTTCCGCCTGAGGCCGTACGAATTCGCGGGCTGTAACGAGAGGCGCTAGCGCTCAAAGATAACGATGACAACAAGACCCTCCTCGGCCTGTGCCGGGGAGGGTCTTTGCGCGACTACAGGGCGGCATCTCGGTCCTATTCCTCAAAACTGAAAAAAGTTCGATTTTGAGGAATAGAAAACATGCACGATATGGCTGATCTGGGCGTGTTCGAGGAGTCCCTATTCCTCAAAACTGAAAATTTTTCGATTTTGAGGAATAGGGCTTCCGTGCTGTCTGGTCCGCGGCTCGTGCTCGACTTAAGCCCCTGCTCTATCCCAGCTCCTGCATGCGGCGGTAGATTTCGCAGATGCCCTTGATGGTGAGTTGGCCGTCTACCACGTCGAAGGCATCGGTCGAATCGGCGACGATGCCGGCGAGACCGCCCGTGGCGATAACGGTGGCATCCTCGCGGCCCAGCTCGCGCTTCATGCGCGCGACCAGGCCCTCGGCCATGGCGGCAGCGCCCACCACGGCGCCGACCTTGATGCACTCTTCGGTGTCGCGACCGATGGCGTGCTCGGGCGCCTCGAGCGGCACGCTGGCGAGCTTGGCGGCACGGGCGGCAAGCGCGTCCATGGAGATGCGGATGCCCGGCGCAATCGCCCCGCCAATGTAATAACCGTCCTCATCGATGACGTCGATATTGGTCGCGGTGCCAAAGTCCAACACGATTGCCGGCGCGCCGTAGAAAGTCTCGGCCGCAACGGCGTTGGCGACGCGGTCGGCGCCCACGGCCTGGGGGCGCGCCGCGCGCAGCTTGGTCACGGCGGCCGTCTGCGGCCCGATGACGATGGCGTCCGCGGCAATGCGGTCGGCTACGGCGTGCCACTCGCGCGAGAGCTGCGGCACCACGCCCGCAAAGGCGATCGCGTCAACCGCATCGAGCGAGAGGCCGTACATCTTAAAGAAACCCATCAGGCGCACGTGGATCTCGTCGGCGGTATAGGAGCGATCGGTGGGCATACGCCACGACTGCACCAGCTCGTCTCCGTCAAACAGGCCCATGGCCGTCTGCGTATTTCCCATATCGATAGCGAGCAGCATGTCTACTCCCGGTGTTGGCATAAAAGGACGCGCACCATTGTATACGTGCCGTCGACGGCGCTCGGCTGCGATTCGTTTACGGTGATAGGGGCTGAGGGGTTTAAATATGAAGGAATTATGCTCTACGAGATTTTCCTTGCCGTTTACCGAACTCCCGCGTAATATTCTTTCTTGCGCACATGAGGCGCCCAGACATTGCGGGGTGGAGCAGTCTGGTAGCTCGCCGGGCTCATAACCCGGAGGTCGTAGGTTCAAATCCTGCCCCCGCGACCAAGAACTTGCAGCTCGTCGGCCTACCCGGCGAGCTTTTTTGTTATTCCGGGACCGTGTTTTCGGTCCAATTCTCGGCCTCTCAAACAAAATCTCGATCTGTAACATCTAGACCCGATTTGGGCGGCTAGGTGTTACAGATTGAGATGTTTCGGCAGGACGGTCTTCGTTTGTCTAAATCTGTAACACGAGGGACGGTTTTTACTGAGTAACTGTTACAGATCTAGATCTTTCGGCAGGCTAGATTGGTTCGTCTCAATCTGTAACAGTTGCTCGGCAAAATAGGGCCTAACTGTTACAGATTGAGACAAACCGACGGGCCGCCCCGCCCCATCCACCTGCCGCTACCTGCTGTCTGCCGATTTCCGTTGCGCCACTGTGCTCCCATGCCATATCCTTTAGACAACTACGCGGCATCATCGCCGCCGCGCCTACAAGAGAGGAATGTCCATGACCGCACCTGCATCCAAGCTGCTCCAGCCCATTACGGTTGGCCCCCTTGAGCTCAAGAACCGCATTATGTTCCCGCCGCTGACCACCGGCTACGAGGAGCGCGACGGTTCCATCGGCGAGCGCAGCCTGGCCTTTTACGAGCGTCTGGCCCGTGGCGGCGTGAGCTACATCGTCATCGGCGACGTCGCTCCCGTTATGACCGCAAGCCCCACGCCCAAGCTGGCGGCCGACGCCCAGATCCCCACGTTTAAGGCACTGGCCGACGCCGTCCACAAGCACGGCGCCAAGGTCGCGCTGCAGCTGTTCCACCCCGAGTACGACGTGCCCGGTGTCGGCCGCATGGTCATGGGCTCCATGGCTGCCGCCAAGGCCGCGCAGGAGGCCAAGGCCGCCGGCGACGAGGAGACCTTCGCCGCCAAGATGGCCGAGTCCAACGAGATCCGCAAGCAGGCCTACGCCAAACTGCACCACGACATGCAGCACTTTGTGAACGAGGCCACCGTGGAGCAACTCACCCAGATCAAGGAGGCTATCGCCGCCTCGGCCGCCCGCGCGCAGCAGGCCGGCATCGACGCCATCGAGGTCCACGGCGACCGCCTGGTGGGTTCGCTGTGCTCCGCGATCCTCAACAAGCGTACCGACGAGTACGGTGGCTCGTTCGAGAACCGCGTTCGCTATGCGCTGGAGGTCGTCGCTGCCATTAAGGAAGCCGCACCGCAGCTGATGGTGGAGTACAAGCTCCCCGTGATCATGGAGAACCCCGACGGCACGCCGCGCGGCAAGGGCGGTCTGCTGCCCGATGAGGCCTGCGAGTTCGCCAAGCTGCTCGAGGGCGCCGGCATCGACATGATTCAGGTGGCGCAGGCAAACCACACCGGCAACATGGGCGACACCATTCCGCCCATGGGCGCCATGCCCTACAACTGGACGCTGCCCGTGGCCGAGCGCGTCAAGGCCCTGGTCTCCGTGCCGGTGGCAACCGTCGGCCGCGTTGTCTCGGTCGAGGCGGGCGAGAAGATCCTGGAAGACGGTTCGGCCGACATCGTCGCGTACGGCCGCTCGCTCATGTGCGACCCCGACATTGCGCTCAAGGCCGCCACGGGTGAGCCCATCCGCGAGTGCCTCAACTGCAACAAGGGTTGCGTCGATGCGATCCAAAACCGCCAGTACATCTCGTGCGTGCTCAATGCCGAGAACGGCGACGAGGCGACCATCGCCATTAAGCCCGGCGAGGGCGACAAGAAGATCGCCGTGGTGGGCGGCGGCATTGCCGGCCTGGAGGCCGCGCGTGTGGCGGCCAAGCGCGGCTACGACGTGACCGTCTACGAGGCGAGCGACCATCTGGGCGGCCAGATTGTGCTGGCGGCCGCGCCTCCGCGCAAGGACGAGATCATGCGCTCGGTGGAGTACTACGAGAAGATTCTGCCCGGCCTGGGCGTGAAGGTTGAGCTCAACCACACCGCTAGCCCCGCGGACCTCAACGCCGCCGACGCCGCGATTGTGGCCGTGGGCGCGCACGACGTGGTCATCCCCGTTCCGGGCGCCGATTCGGACAAGGTCGTCTCGAGCTGGGACGTGCTGGCCGGCAAGGCGGAGCTCGCGGGCCGCGTCGCCGTTATCGGCGGCGGCCTGGTGGGCACCGAGACTGCCGAGTACCTGCTGCAGAACGGCTGCGAGGTGGCGATTGTCGAGATGCTCGACAAGATTGCCGCAGGCGAGTCCGAGACCATTCTGCCGCTGATTATGAACGACTTTGCCGCCCACAACGTTGAGCAGCATGTTAAGACCCGCCTGACCGCCATTACCGACGAGGGCGTGGAGGCCGTTCGCACCACCGAGGACGGCGCCGAGGAGCCGGTGAAGATCGCCTGCGATTACGTGGTGATGGCCGTGGGCTCCAAGGCCAACGCGTTTGACCTGGACGGCGTAACGGTGCCCGTGACCTGCGTGGGCGACTGCTCGGGCGAGCGCACCGCCGACATTGCGAGCGCCATTCGCACGGCGTATCACGCGGCCAACGAGCTCTAAGTAAGAAAGCTATCGCGTATTGAGTGGGCGGGGAGTGCCGTATCGGCGCTCCCCGCCTTTTTTGCCAATGAGGGCGCCCCTGACCAGCTGGTTCAGAAAATCCGAATCCATAGAATATGAAAATCCGAATTATATGAACACGAAAATCCGAATCGCAACCACCCGAAAATCCGAATTTGCTACAGTGGAATAGAAGAACCAGAAAGCAGGAACTGGAAATCTGCGGGGGTGACTCATGGCAGGCGAGAGGCTACATCGGGACGGATACATCCCACGTATCGTGGATGCGCAAATCGAGCGCTACCTTCGTGTCTTTGGCGCGGTCGAGATTGCGGGCACCAAGTGGTGCGGCAAGACGTGGGCCGCGCTTGAGCACGGGGCGTCCGTCTCGTATGTCGACGAGAATCTCGACCTCGCGCGTGCCGACCCGGCGATGATGTTGCTGGGAGACCGTCCGCATATTATCGATGAGTGGCAGCGCGTTCCCCAGATTTGGGACTACGTTAGACACGAGGTTGACCGCACCCGGGGCACGCGCGGCGCCTATATCCTCACGGGTTCCGCCACGCCTGCGTTTGGCTCAAAGGCGGAGGCGCCCGCGCATGGTGGAGCCGGCCGCATCGGCCGCGTCCGCATGCACCCCATGACGTTTGCCGAGACAGGTGAGTCCAACGGCAAGGTGAGCCTGGCGGGCTTGTTTGAGCATCGTTTTGAGCCCTGCCGGTGCGATGGCGATACGCCGGGGCTTGTCGAAGCCGCCTGCCGCGGCGGCTGGCCCGAGGCGATCGATATGGTTTCGGCTGACGCTCAGCTCATCGCCCGCGAATATCTCAACACCACGTTTTCGAGCAGCTTTCCGGCGGTCGGTCTCGACCCCGATATTGCTCGTCGAGTCTCCGCATCGATCGCGCGCAATCTGGGACAGGCAACCACGTATAAAACGATTCTTATGGATATGTTCGGTGCCGAGGGGGAACCCGCAGCGTTTGCCGACGAGACCAAGGTACGTAGGTACCTGGATGCCCTCAAAGGCATGTTCATTCTTGAGGAGGTCCCCGGTTGGGTTCCCGCCGCGCGCGACAAACGACGCTTTACCGTCAAGCCCAAGCGCTATCTGGCAGATCCGAGCCTTGCTTGCGCCTTGCTAGGTATGTCCTTGCAGGCGCTGTTTGCCGACTGGCAGACATTTGGTCTGGTGTTTGAGAATTTGGTCATACGCGACCTTTCGGTCTACGCACGTTCACTCGACCTGCTGGATAGCACGCCCGTGCGCTATTATCGCGACGATTCGGGTCTTGAGTGCGATGCTATCGTGCAGCTAGCCGACGGACGGTGGGCCGCCTTTGAGATTAAGGTAAGTGAAGATAAAGCGAGCGCCGGCGTTGATAGCCTCAAGCGCGTTCGCAAGAAGGTCTGTGGAAATCCTCGTTCACGCACACGCAAACCGGAGTTTATGGCCGTGATTGTGGGGGTGGGTGAGTACGCCCGCGAGGTCGAGGACGGTATCTACGTGATACCCGTGCGCGCGCTGGGGCGTTAAGGGGCAGCACGCCGTGTGTTCTCCGCCCGGCGCTACGGATTGGTGCAAGGGGGTCAGGTTTGTTTGCACCATGTTGGTGCGAAGTAACCTGACCCCCTTGCACCAAGGATTTGACTTTTAAGACATCATTAAGGCTTGCGCTGTGGAGCAAACCGCAGGTCAATGCTATTCTTTTACCTTATCGTATGGTGTTGTATTCTGCCTGAATTCTATGCCTACGAGCAATGGATTGAGCACACCCAAGCGGAAAGGATGGCACGCCCGCTAGCAGGGCAAACGTAAACGATGAGTGGCATGGACCGACATAGCGAGCTCCAGCAGCACAAGACGGCGGCCGAGTACCGCCAAGCTGCCGACGAGCACGCGCGGACCCTCAAGGATTTCTGGAAAGATTTCCTGGTGAGCGGTCTGTTTGTGCTGGCCGCCATCGTTGCCATCTTTGCATGCCTGGCCTGGTTTGCCGCGAATAACCGAGTGAGCGCCACGGGGAGTACGATCGGGGCGAAGGGCCCGCGGTTTGTGCTCTCGGGAACGCAGGACGGCACGGCGGGCAAGTACGACGTCCAGGACAACTACGCGTCGGACAGTACAAGCCTTGCCGTGAACAATTTTTTCAACCTCAATAACATGAGTGCCGATGGCAGTCTCTCTCCGGGGTCGGCCGGTCAGCTTCAGCTCAACGTCAAGCCGCTCTGTAATGACCTGCGTGATATCACGGTGGAAATGACCTGGGAGATTTCCGTCCAGACGAGTGCTGTCGGCATGGGCTCCGCTGCGGATGCATCGAAAAACGAAGAGATCATCAACTCGCTTAAAGATTTGGTGCGCGGTCATATCCTGGTTTTTCAGGGCAAAGACACCTCTGGCTTTTACTCCAATCCGCTGGTCCCCACGACAACCACGGTGACCCAGGACGGGGTCAGCGTCACCGTCATTACGCAGAGCTTTACCATCCCGGCGTCGGACTTTTGCGCTGCGGGCTCAAATAGCACGACCGAAACCGTCACCAAAACCCTCTACTGGATTTGGCCGGAGCAGTTCAAGAGCTATGTTCGCACGGGCAACGCCGGCTACGGTGGCAACCTTTTCGCTAACACAGGCGACGAGGGGGGATACACAACCCTCGTCGGCGACATCAACACGAATCACGCGCGCTATTTCCGCGCCGATAGCACGAGCGTTCCGGGCCAGGCGCCCAGCGAGGTTCCGACTGTCGAGGCCGACATGCCCTCTGCAGGTGTGGAAACCTGCGCCAATTATTACAACAACGCCGATGAGATTATCGGCAAGAACGTTAAGTACATTCGCGTGCGCTTCACCGCCAAGGAGGCGGATAAATAAATGGACGAGCAGCTTAATGCCCGCGAGCAGGGCGATATCAAACACAACGAAGACGTGGTGAACTCCGGCGGCGACGGGTTCGGCTCGCACGGCGAGGCGCGTCCGGCTGGCCGCATCGAGCGCATCAAGACTTGGGTGAGCGGCCACCGTCGCGAATCCCTTGCCATCATGGGCCTGGTGGCCGTGCTTCTCGTGTTGCTGGGATTGACGCTCGGATGGTTTGTCGATGCCAATCGCGGCTCCACCGTTGGCAAGATCAAGGAGCCGGCGGAGCTCAAAGTGCTGGGCCCCAACGCTACGGCATCAGAGCAGATCGACCTGAGCTACAACCCCGAATACGGCGACACCAAGACCGGCAACACGGTGACGCTCAAGCGCCCGTTTTGCGTGCAGACGGGCGGCGACGGGTTTGAGCTGCAGCTTGCGAATACGACCAACATTACAGGTCTCACTATCGAGTTGTATAGAGCCGAGAACACGCCTGTGCTCCAGACGCCCGACGTGAGCGGTACCGCAGGTGGCAATTCTTATAGCTGGAAAGCGACCGGGGAGAACTTGCTGACGAGCTTCAAATATATCAACAAAGCGAACGATGACCTAGCTACCGAGCCGGGCGTGGGTGCAAACGACCCTACATTCAAGGACTACCAAAAAGTCCAACGCAACGCGCGCCCGCTCTACCGATACAAGAAATTCGACAAAGGTGACCTCAACGCTAAGACACTCGACAACTCGATTGGCAATGACACGCTTAACTTTATCATCAAGCTTTCGTGGGACGAGAGCGCCAAAGAGACCGATGTGATCTACCTGATCGCGCGCAACACGAGCGGTAAGTAGGAGAGGGGGTGTACATGGAGAAGCGAGAGAAGCAGCAGGATGCCGAGCGCGAGCAGCTGGCAAAAAGCAAGAGCCTAGCCAAGAATAAGCTGGTTGTGGCAGCAATCGCACTTGCTTGCGCCGTGGCGCTCGTGACGGGTGGTTACTTTACCTATTCCGCCTACACCGCCAACGGATTTCTAAAGTCCGTCGCCGCAACGGGCACCGCGCAGAGCCTGTTTGCGAGCGACCTGCTCACGGGCTATATGAGTGCGCCTGGCAACGACGAGCTCGACCGCGCCCAGCGCTCCGTTACGGTGTATCCCAACAACGGGCAGTGCAACTTTACCTTTAGCATCTACAACTACTTGCTGGGCAACAGCAACTTCTGCAACGATAAAAACGTGACGTATACCTTGACGGTCGAGGGGTATGGGCTCGATGGTGCCACGTGGAGCTATGCGCCCCAACCCGCCGGAAACGTCAAGCTTCCGGAGAATCAGCCTACCAAGAACGATTACACCGTGACCTTTCCTGAGGACAAGTTGGGACATGCCTACTTTGTGATTAAGGCCATGGTTGTTTCGAAGGAGAGCCCCGGCACCGAGCTAACCTGTCTGGCGGCGAAAGTCGTGCCGTCAAAGAAGGCCGAGGTCAAAACCGCTGCGGTTGAGGGCGCGCTGGTCGATGAGGCTGGCAAGTTTGCTGATTACGCTGCGTACAACTACCGCGTGACGGTTACGGGCGCACCGGCAAACGTCACGCTCACGTGGGGGGAGAACGTGGAGATCGACCCGTTCTTTGAGATCAACCATGGCGCGACGGTGGATGCTGCAGCTCGCAAGGCTACGTTCACCATGGAGCCGGGCTCGATGGTCGTCAACTTTTACCGAGCGGACGGCAAAACGCCCGGTGGCTGGGGCGACCTGGACATTAGCGTGAGCGGAACTACTCTGACGGGCGCGACGGAGACTCGATAACTCTGGAAGCGGAGTTTTAGGATAAGAGGTACGGAATCGATGAGAACGGCAAAGCGCATATTCGCAGAGTTCATGATGGTGGTCATGGTGCTCCAAGCATGCTCGCCCACGGTGGCTGCTGTGGCGGCAGGCTGGCAGAACATCTCGAACGAGATTGCTGCCGCATCTGCGAAGGCGTTGGATACTGCCGAGGGCGGCGAGACCAACGGCGATGTCACGATCGGGTCTGGGTCGAGTGATACCGGCGCCGACAGCGACAGTGCTGGGGATGACGCGGCGAAGGATGACGCTGCAGCAGGCGATACCACCGATAGCGCCACGGGTTCCGATTCCACGGACGACCAGACGGAAGGCGACGATGCGGCAGGGGATGCTGCCGCTGATGATGTCGAGCAAGATGCCGATGCCGCGGTTTCGGAAGACGCTGAGGCCCAGGCCGATGCGTCGATTACAAATCTCGATGAGCTTGTCGAGCTGCTCGAGGCGAACGGCGCGGAAAACATCGTACGCAAAGACGACAGGAGCGGAATCCGAAGCCTTGATGTCAAGTCGTCGGAGGCGTTCGCCGTCCTGTCTAACGCCGACGCTTCGCTTTACTATGATGCGCAGATCAAGGTTATCATCACGGGCGATGCGAAGCTCACCGAGTCGGCTAAGAACGGCATGTCTTTCCAGGGCCTTGGCAGTGATGAGCATCCGTTTGAAGGCAAAATCTATAGGTCGTTGAATGGCGTTGATAGCCCTGTTGAGCTTACGTCTAACCGGACGGTTTTCAATAACTTCAAACTGACTGACCAAAACAATACGGTCAAGATAAAGTGGATAGGCGCAACTACCTATAGCGCGCCGATGGTCGCTACGAAGGTCAGCGGTGGGGGCAAGACGCTCAACGCTGTGGTCAACATCGCAGATCCCGTAGGTACCGGCGGGACGGATACGACTTCCGCTCTGACGGCGCCCCTTTTGGGTGAGGCGATGGGTGACCTTACTACAGAGGTCACCTATGGCCCTGCCGGTTCTCTCGAGAAGCTCAACGTAAATGCAGCGGGAAACATCGGTCTTTTAGCGAATACAGTCAAGAGCGGAACCTTTACGGTGGGGTCTGTTAAGTTTCCCGCTAGCCTTGCCGCGGGCGGTGTCGTCAAGACGAGCTCCGGTAATGCCGGTCTGCTCGTAGGCACGGTCGAGGATGGCGCGACTCTGAACGTCGGCACCCTTAATGTTCCCGCTGCTACCGTTCAGTCTGCAAGCGGTTCCGCCGGTGGTGTCGTAGGCCTCGTCGGTTCGAACACAGGCGCCACAGTCAACGTCACGGAGGCTCTCGACCTGCACATGCTCACCGTCAAGGGCACCACCGCCAGTGGCGGCTTCATCGGTAAGGCGACCAGGCTCGCGCTGGGCGCGGACAACAAGAAGTTCACCTGTCCCGCCAACGTCGGCGATGCGAACAGCAAAAGTTCCGGCGGCTTCATCGGCGACGTTAGTTTTGCCGGCCCGGTCGAGTTTGCCAACAACGACCAAATCGATACGGGCGAGGGCGTGAATCTTGGCCAAAGTGGGGACACGGGCGCGGGCGGCGTGTTCGGTCTCCTGGACACAACGAACGGCGATGTCGCAATATCAGGTGGCTCGTATACTAGCAAACTGGTGACGGGCTCCAGCTCCATCTATGGCGGTCTGGTCGGTAGAGTTCAGGATGTGACCAACACAGAGAAGTCGAACAACACCCTTCATATAAAGACGGATGCCGCGGGCAACCGCTGTTCGGTTGATACTACATGCAGCGTCGCGCCGCGACTGGCAGGAGGCCTGGTCGGCTGGGTGGCAAAGAGCAACAATACTGGAGGCGTTGTAATCGTTGACGGCGCGGACGTCACGTGCCATTCTCCAAAAGCCAATGGAAAGAACTGCGGGTTTGGCGGCGTTGTTGGCGCCTTGGATAGCGGCTATAGCGTGGGCGGGCGTTCGCGTTTTGGAATTCTGGACTGTGGGGACGTTCGCGTTAAAACTGATAAAAATGAATCAATCGCATGCGGTGCCGGAATTGTGGGTTCGGCATGGAACGGCGTCTTGCGCTTGCGTGGGACTACCGATTTATCCGATTGCAAGCTCGAGGCCAACGGTAATACCAGCCAAATTCTTAGATCCTTGGATGGATGCGCCCCATTGGTGTTTGCTTTAGGTTCAGGCTCGGATGCTGAGACAACGAACGATAATTATTGGCTTTACAAACGTCCTGCTGCGGCGAAGATCGATGACCTGACCTATAACCAGGTTATCCGCCTGACCGGAGAGGAGGGCAAGCTCAGCAAGGATCTTATTAAACTTGATGAAAGCACCTTTTATCAGCCGTTGTGCAATCTGAGTGGTGCTCCAGATGCTGGCAGCAGTGCTGGCTACTCTTGGGGTAATCAGCTACGGTCCCAAGATGGTGACGGGAAGTCGGGTACATACCTCATTAAAGATGTGGATACATTCGCATGTATTGCCCTGACGGTTCAAACGCACGGCTGCTTTGGCGGTGTATTCGGCATCGGCACGGCTAACATTACGAGCTGGTATGGTAATAGTGGGAATGCTATCTCAATTACTTCCGACATTGACCTGCGAGGTACAGGCCTTGAAGGTCTTGCATGTGATGGGTCCGGGCAAGTTAATGCCTTCGTAGGGGCTGTCGAGGGCAACCATCATACCGTTACCTTGGCGATTGGCGAACCTTACGGTACGCGCAACGGCGATGCACTTGGCGCAAACGATTCGACTGAAGGCAATGGCAAGATCTATCGCCGCAGCCGCTTGGGCCTTTTCAGCGCCATAGGTGGTGCAACGGCGAAAGATTCCACCGCGACGGTGAATAACCTCACCATCGATGGCATTGTGAACTTCGATAACGGTCTGGCCGTTGACGCCGGCTCGCTTGCGGCGATCATCACGGGCAACGCAACGCTCAGCGGCGTTACGTGCAAGCCGAAAATCACCTGCGATGATACGTTCGGTAACGATGTCAACATTGGCGGCATTGCTGGTAGCGTGAGGGGTGGCGGAACCGTTACTTTTGGCAGTAACACGAAGGCGCAAGTGAATATTGGTGCGGTCGGTACACCAGATGCTAACAACAAGGCCGCTACCCTTAGAGGTAACACGCGCATTGGCGGAGCCGTTGGCTATATGGCGGACGTTGTCGCTACTGCCAATGTAGCGAGTCTCGAAATAGGTGGGAAGATTACTGCGAGCGATAGCGCGAGCGATAAGAAAGCCCAGGTCGGTGGCTTCATCGGCTGCATCGTTCAAGGGACGCAAGAGAAACACGTCAACATCACGGGTCTTTCATTCGATTCGTTCAACATGACCGTTGGCAAGAACGGTGACGCGAAGAACGGCGCTGGCGGTCTTTTGGGCTACAGCTGGGGCAATACGGTTGTCACCATCGGGGATAGCACAAACACCAGCGATAGCACGTATGCCCTCAAGACAACCAACGCTTCCATAACCGCTAATAGCTCAAGTGAACTCGGCGGCCTCGTATACGCCGCTAGTGGCCAATGGATCATCAACGACTATGCGATCGATCTTTCGAACGCAATCATTAATGCCGATAAGGTAACGGTACTTGGTCTGCTCATCGGTCGAGGCGGTAGGACGGAGAATTCCACAACATATGGAGTGGAAACTTATAGCGGCTTGTATCTGGAGAACAAGGCGGGTTGGGACACTGCATATAAGGTCAATGGTGTTGCTGCGGGCAATGGCGTGAAAATCAACAACACGGCAATCAAAAGCAACGACAATGCTACTTCGTTTGATGAATGGGTCGGCAACAGCACGAGGCCTGCCTATGGAAATAAAGACGCCAGCAAACTCATGGACGGCGAATGGAATGTCGTCGTTTCGCTTCATACCAAAGACGGCGTTAATGACGGCAAGCTCGACATGAGCGGAGGGCCGGGAAACGACAACAGCTATCGCAACCGTTCCGATTTCGGCAAGAACCACAACACGAATGCCTGGACGAGGTATTACTACAACCTCGACAAAGCCTATGCGGCACTTGGGCAAGGCAGCTCCAAAATTAGCAAAATCGATACGGCGGAAAAGCTGCTCTTATGGTCCGCTTACCGCTATGCTCCAGCCGCAATTCGCTCGATGATTGTGCCGCAAGCGTTCAACGACGCCGTGGCCATCGGCGGCGAAAGCGGCAGAAGCGTCGAAATTGATTTGACGGGCTATAGTTACTATCCCACCCAGCCGAACGGAAAGGTGACGGTTGGTAATGCGACCATCACCTTCCATTACTCCGACATCAAGGCCGAGCAGAAAAGCAACAAGCTGAACTCTGCTGCTACCCAGCACGAGAACATGCACTGCGGTCTTTTCCGAACGGTGGCAAATGGCGATCTTACGGTGAATGCCGTCACTTTGGGTGGCACTGTTGGGCCCGTTGTCAATGACGGGAGAAGCAAGAATGATATTGCCGCCGCGGGTGGAAGCTCTTCGGGCGCGCTGGTGTGTCGCTACGTGTATGGGTCTAACAATGGCACGACCACCACTATTAGAAAAATCTCGATTGATGGCCTTACGCTCAACAATTTGACCGTCGATGGCGCTAGTGAGGCCACGGGCGCTGATGCTTATATGCCTCTGCTTATAAACGAGATGCAGACGTACGTGAACCTGAGCGCGAAGAACATCACGGCCACGGGATACGGCCGCAACACCAAGGTGGCAACCTCACTTTTTGGAAGACTGGGCGTGGGTTCGAGTGCCGACCAGGTTACGGCGACGTTTGGTACCATCAACGTGCCGAGTGCTACGAACAACGCCATCTTTACCCGTGCAAGCTTGCTTGAGAGCTTTGGCTACGGTGAGGGCAAGACTGGCTCTGCGGTGTATACCTTTATGAAGGATGACCAGACGAACGAGAAGGTCACATTCGGTAGCGAGATCGACTCGAAGGGCGAATACTCCGGTAAGCAGCTCTGGTACTACGACGAGAGCACCTATGGGACCCCCGCTGGCCTCGTCACCGTTGACAACAAAGAGGCAAATGCGGATACTCCGCAATTCGGTGGTTATCTCCCGTATGTGAAAAAGGGCAATGTCAACGAAAACAAAGTCCAATACCACGAAATCAAAGTTAACCAGCATGTGCCCAAGCTTACGACGGGCTGTGGTACCTATGGCGATCCCTATGCCATAACTAAAGCATCAGAGCTCAACACGGTTGCTGAGTATATCAACACGCAAAATGCAATCGACGGTTGGGAAGTAACGATTGCCGCCAATCAGGAAGAGCTATGTCAGCGTCGTTCGTCCAGTGAGAAGCCTGAAAACGAAGTGACGTACATCTACAAACAGGCGAAAAAAAAGTGGGAGAAGAAGACGGGGGAAGGTGCCACTGACCCCAATAACGCGCTAGACGATGCGACGATGCACAGCTATCTCCAAAGCGCCTACTATAGTATCGAGCCGGTTGATAGCGAGGGAAATGGTACCAATACGCTTGTGCTCGATACCACCGCCTTCCAGGGTTTGGGCAATCAGAGCAACCCGTTCAGAGGGATTGTTGTTGGCGACCTGGGAAGCAGCGGTTTAGCGACCATCAAGATAAACAAGACCGAAGGCGCAAGCGCGCTTTCTGGATTGATCCGGTATAGCTACGGCAGCGTTGTGAGCAACCTGAATATTGAATACTCGGGCACGCCAGCCTCAATTGCATATAAGAGTAAAGATACATCTGGTTCTGGTGTGCCGGGCGCGTTCTTTGGCGGCGTGATCGGTTGCATCATGGGCGGTGACAATATCATCGATGGCGTGTCGGTGAATACGGATGCTGGCTTTAGCGTTGCTGGGGCGGCAGGCGATAATGGCGGCGGCGCGCACCTTGTGCCCGTTGGTGGCTACGTTGGTGCTGTTGCGGGTGGTGGCGTCATTTTCCGCAACTCTTCGCACAGAGATGGTGCTCTTAACGACTGGCATGGCACCGGCGCCTCTCTCTATGACAACCCGTATGTTGGCCGCGTAATCGACGGCTATGCGTTCAGCGAGCTTGCCGATAGCAAGAGACTCAACAACACTGATCGCAACTACAAGGTGAACAATCTTGATACTTCGAAAACGAACTGCATCGAGACGGGTGCAACACAGGGCCGCTATAGGGGAGATGGCACCAATAATAACCTCGCCATAACCACAACCGTCAATGACTCGCAGGGACTGCTCGTACTTTCGGCCATTATCAGCAGCGGCGCGGCCGGTGGTTCGGCGAATACGAATACCACGAACGATGCGTATGGAACGTATGCGGGCTCGCGTGCCTACATGGGTGGCGGCAACGCAACGGGAATGTACAAATTCGGCAACCAACAATACGGCAAAGTTCGCAACGCGAGCTATACACATGTTGGAAGGCCGGCGAGTGCCGCTGACGACTTTGCTAATGCGAAAAACGATGACATGAAAAGCCCCGGTATCCAGGAGGGTAACGCTCTCGACTATGCAGGCGATGGCTTGGATGTTAACTCTCCCTACCTGGTATCGAAGTATGCCACGTGGCAGACGGGCAACATCTGTGCCGCGCAGGTCTCGGGAATGGATTTGCGGTTCGTGAACACGGACAAGGACATTGATTATGACATGACGCCTTACGGTACGGGTTACACGGGCCTTTCGGGTCGCTACTACTCAAACGCATGCGCATCCGGTAAGGGCGCCGACCGCGATCGAATCGTGCCGCTTGTTGCGTGCATCAACGGCAACGGTGCAACAATTAAGGTCGGTAGCAAGGCGGCCAGCAAGGTATATGGGGTCACGGAGTACGCCGACGATAATTACAAACTCACCGGAGTGGGCGCTCTCTTTGGCACCGTAACGTACGCCTCGACCAACGTGAGGAAGAGCATCGGCACTTCGGCAACGGACGGCGCTGCTGCTGCGGGCAACGGTGGCTATACCGTCCAGAACCTAAAGTTCGATGACTGCAATATTTCTCTTACGTATATCAATGCAGCCGGCGCCCCCAGTGGTGCGGGTAATGAGCAGGTTGGCGTCGGTCTGCTTGCGGGTACTACGGCGAACGCGAGCTCGCTGGCAGATTACGGCAAATATGCAGGAATTACCATGGATAACTGCAGGGTGAATGGCCCCAATAACGCTGGCGGATTGCTCGGCGCATCCGGCTATGGTAGCCGCAGGACTGATAAAGATACAACTTTGCTGGTGAATCGTAATGACACCTCAAATTCGAACACGCGCTATTCTCCGGTCAAGCTTTACGATTGCTCTTATAGCAACATGGACATTTCTGGCGTGCAAAACGTCGGCGGCTTCGTCGGCAAGCTGAACCAAAATTCCGCTGGTGGCGTTTGGACAAAGGCGAGCACGCCTATTGCCAAGAATTCCACGATTATGTCAACTGCTTCTAACGCAAGGACCGGCGGTGTCGTGGGTCTTGCTGGAGGTGGTTTCCTGGTGAACACCGATGATGCTGGAACGCCTTCGCAGGGTGCCGGAAAGGCGGAGATCAGCAATGTCACGCTTCAGCCGGCAGCATCGAGCGCGACCGAGGGGACCGGCGGCCTTATCGGAAGGTCCGAAAATGGAATCGTGTCTGTCTACAATCTGTGCATCCAAGGCGACGTGCAGAGTAAAACGGTATTTGGTGTTAGAGGATCGAATCATCTTAAGTACGTTGCTGGTGCAGTCGGCGAAGCGGCTTCGGGCGGTGCATTTAAGTTCGATAGCTGTGTAATAAAAGACATCTATCTTGGTGCTCGTGAGTGCTCTGCCGGTTTAATCGGTGATCTGAAAGGTGGGTGTGCCCTCGAGGTCAAGAATTCAACTATCACTGGACTGGTCGTCGATGGTTCGTATTCTGGTGGTGTTGTTGGCTCGATCGGTAACACGGCGAACTCTGTCACGCTTTTGAATTCGACCATTGGCGAGAATAACTTTACCGGTAGCAAGAACGCTGCATGGAACTCATCGCTGGGAAGTTGTTCTGGTGGCGTGTCTGGCGATGGCCGTGGCTCATTTAGGCTCGTAAACGTGCTCATGGATCGCAATATCTTTGGGGCGCAAACTAGCCAGGGATATTTGTTCGGAAATAGTTCATCCGCTGATCTCGTCAACGTTTTTGTCGCAGGAATTGCCATTAGACCAAACAGTGCGAGTGAATCGCTCAAGCTGATGCGCAATTCTTCCGGCGCCGACGACCTTAAAAAAGTGAACAAAAAGTCATACATCGCATTTGCTGCCTATGAAGACAAGCTTTCCGATGCCAAGGGCGCGACACTGTATGGCAACGATGCTGCGAACGGCAATGTGACGGCGGCCGTTTCGCCCTACGTCACGACGAGTCCGACGAGTGGCCTTGCTGTGCGCGCCTCCGATGCTGACACGGCCGGCCGTTATCTGTTCGGCGACGGCATGAACGTTGGCCTTGCCACGGCCATCCAGAATCCGTCGAGCCCCGGCGTTGCCAACCGCTACACCTACACCAACATCGGCGGCATCAATGACGATGGCGCCTATCAAAATACGTCGAGCTATAACGCCAAATCCGTGGCGAGCATGTTCAATGCGAATAACGATGCAAGCGACAGCAAGGTTGCAACGGATTTTCCCGTTTTGGTGATCTCGGGTACCGATAATACGACGGTCAAGAGCTATCTAAACATCATCACGAACGGCGGCTTCTCCGACGCTTGCAGATTGAATAACGAGAATGGCACCAATCCGCACGTGACGGCCAAGGCGGAGGTGTTCCAACTCAAGAACGGTGTATTCGTTAAGGACGATGGTGCGTCGAGCAATCCCACGCTTCGCGTAGTGAACAACGGCAAGAACAATATGTCGTTTAGCCCAAGCTCCGATTGGGACAACGGCAAAGGTCGCTTTACGCTCCTGACCGTTACCTTTACCGAGGCGGGTCAGAGCTACAACGTTCAGGTGCCGATCATCGTTAAGCGCAAGCTCGAGATTGATTTCACTGCAACGTATGATTACGGCACTCAATTTAAAGAAAAAGACTACGCTAACCTTGGAAAAGATGCACACGTGCTTACGAGCTTTGGCGAGCCGATGACGGGTCTGCTTACCTGGACATACAATTCTGCTAATGGGAAGGAAGTCGACTTTGGCTGGGACAGCTATATGGCTGCCGGCGGCTCGATGAAGGGGCTCGGCAAGAGCATCCTCTTCAATGGTGCCGACGGAAGGTTGCCCCAGGGCACCCAGCTTACGCTCATCGATGCGAACGTTGATGGCAAGGCCGGTGGCAGAGAGTACCACTATACGGTGGGCGAAGGCGGAGCAACGAGCGTTTCCCTGAGCGGAGATGCCGGCTTTGAGGATTCTGCGCGCAAACCATATCAGGAGCGATGGCTGAGCGAGATCTTGGGTGTGTTGGCCACAAAGGATGGCGCCGGCACATGGACTGAGTGCGATAACGAGGCAGAGGCGACCGCTAAGGCGAAATTCGACGGTAAGTGGACGCTGTTTAAGGTTGCGGGCGCTGACGTTCCCAGCAACAAACGCTATACGCTAGAGATGCCTAAGGATAACGGCAAGGAGCGGCGCGCGTCAGAGAGCGTCTACCTAGTTGTCAACGTGCCTAAGTCGGGTGACGGCGGGACGCAAGCTAGTATCAACGGTTTTACGGCTTCGTCTATTGACTCGAATTCTTCGGGTGCCCGCATATCTTGGAATTTGCATCACGTCTTGCGCACCGGTGGCGAAGATAATCAAAACAGTACGGCATCGACATACAGCATCTTGTCCAATTATGAGCAGAGTGTAGTCGACAATAAAAATGCGGCGCGCATTCCGGTTTCGAAGTCGGAGGACGGTGCCGCCTGCGTGCTTTCTCTTGACGTCAAAGATACGGTTACGTTTAGCCCGAGCCAATACTATACAGAGAGTGACCATCTGTTCTATCAGCTCGATACATCGCTGTGTCGCTATGGCGCCAACAACACCCTAATGGGAGTAAGTAGTTTCCCGAGCGGAACCTCGGCAATTGCGAAGTTCTATGTTGCCATCGGCGGTCAGAACTACAGGTGGAATGGCGGCGATTGGGAGCCGTGTGACGCTTCGACGCCTGCGTTCACGCAGACCGTGACGGATACAGGCGATGATTCGCTGAAGCTTAGGCTCGATCACGATCTTGCCAAAATTCGCAAGATCGCAACGGACGGATCCTTTACCGTGCGTACGGTGGTGGAAGAGATTCGCCTTACGCCGGACGGCTGCAACAAGGTTATCTCCCTGTCCAAGCAGTCTGGCGAGGACGCCTGTACCAAGATGTCCTATACTGCCAAGCTTTCGACGCGTAAGGAAGGCCTTAATACCTCGAGCCTGACGCAGACGAAGCCCGGTAACGTCGGGTACTATCGCATGGACACGGGTGATACGACCATTACGCTTTCTGCGCCGGAGAAGTCACAGCTTGGCATTAACGTGGACGACCTTCGCCCGATTGCGGACGGCACGATAGGCCTGGGTGCCACGTATGAACTGGGTGGACTTAGCAACGCCGCCGAGGCAATTGCAAATGCCGACTCTGTTGTGTACACGCTCGAGCTGCAGCGCCGCGGAACCGACGGCACGTATGAGAGTGTAACGGATGATATCTCCAACTACGTAACAGTGACGGAGAGTAAGCTTGCCGCGGCCGCTCCCTCCGGTAGCACGATCACCTTCACTGACTCGAAGGAGAATGGCAAGTTCAAAACGCAGAACGGTGACACTACGTTTAGCCTGCCCTTTACCGTTAAGGTCAACACGCAGGTTGAACAGCGTGAGCAGTTCTACGCGAACTATCGATTGGTAATGAGAGCGAGCCTGGTTAAGGGTGACGTGGCGAGCGCAAAGCCTCAATCGCCCGACTATGTGACCTATACGCTCACGAGGGTGAACCTCAACGGCATCGACCACTAGTTCCGAAGCCAACTAGCTTCGCAAAGGGGGCGGCAACCACCCGGTTGCCGCCCCCTTTCTTGCTCGCGCGGCCTGCCGTTGCTTCGGCTTCCCATCAAACTTTCCAACTTTCCACTTAACTTACCATCTAAGGTGGAAAGCTGGAAAGAAAGCTGGAATGTTGAGTGGAAAGCTGGAAAGTAAGGTGGAAAGCTGTCGCGCCATTGCGGGCGGGTAGGGGGGTCAATAATTGCGTAGGCCATACCAGCCAAACAAAAAGATACCAATCTGGTTGGTAAAACACCGTCAATGAGCCGCGAGCTAACTAGCTGCGTAAATAAAACCTAAAGAACTGTTGCAAAGTAATGGCAAATGCCCAGATAGCGAAATTGCGATTTTCAATTAACTGTTACGTGCAAACAGCAAAATGCTACTATCTAACATGCACGTAAGAAAGCAGATTAACGGTTAAGGCTAAGAAGTGGCAGGTATGTCGGAAGCAACTAGGACTCGTACGCATGCGCCTGAGATTAGGCAGCGCGCCGTCGAGGTCCTCCAAGAGGGGGTCGGTCATCGCGCCCTCGCCGCAGAGCTTGGCATTCCCCAGGCCACGGCTCGTCAGTGGGCCCGCGCATATGCCGTGGGCGGTGCCGACGCCGTGCTCAACGCCGGTTCGCATCATCGCACCTATTCGTACGAAGTTAAGCTCGCCGTGGTCAAGGACCGCTTGGAAAACGGCTTAACGGTTCGCGAGGCCATGATCAAGCACAAGATTCCCAGCGAGTCTTCGGTCAAGGCTTGGTGCCGTCAGTACCGCGAGAGCGGTGAGTCCGCACTGGTCGATAAGCCGCGCGGTCGCAAGCCGCGCGTTAAAAAGGCGGAATAGCAAACGGGATGGTGCGCCCACAGGGGCGCATTTTTCTTGCCGCGCCTCTGCTCCAAAGCAGGCGTGCCCTTACCCCGTACGCCTAAAACTCCCCAGTTGACCGAAAACCTGCCGCCGCTACTCCTCAACTGAGCTATAACGTTAAACAATTGCAGCGTTTTTGCATGGGGGAGTGATGGTATGACGCTACTGTATTTCCTTACCCTGTTTCCGCTGGTACCGGCACTGGGCATGCTGCTCGCGCGCGGTGACCGCGCCCGCGATGCGGTGGGGCTTGTAGGCTCCGGCATTATTATGGCGGTGACAGTTGTAGTCGCCGTCATGTTTTTTGGCACGGGCCCGCAGAGCTTTGAGGTTGCCCCCGGCACCTCGCATGTGCTCTCGATCATCAGCTCCGCCATCGATGTCATCCTGTGCGCCGTCATCCTGTACAACGCGTTCAAATATAGGAACGCGCTCACCACGGTGCTCGGCATAGTCCAGCTGGTGGGCTCGCTCGCCTTTGCAGCCATGACGCTGCCCGCGGCCGAAGCCGTCACGGCGACGCCGCTCTACCTGGACTACATGAGCGTGATCATGGTCCTCGCCATCGGCATCGTCGGCAGCCTTATCTGCGTGTATGCCTTGGGTTATATGAAGGACTTCCAGGCCCACGACGAGCACGAGGCCGCGCTGCGTGGGCAAACCGCGCCTGACCGTCGCCCGCAGTTCCTGGCGCTTATGTTCCTGTTCCTCTCAGCCATGTTCGTCATCGTGACGAGCGACAACCTTGAGTGGCTGTTCTGCGGCTGGGAAATCACCACCGTGTGCTCGTTCCTCATGATTGGCTACACGCGTACGCCCGAGGCCATCAAGAACGCCTTCACCCAGATCATCCTCAACATGCTGGGCGGTATCGCGTTTTTGGCCGGACTCATGTTCCTGCACGTCAACGGCATGCCGCTGACCATCTCGGGCATGATCGAGCTTTCCGGCGCCGGAACCGCGCAATCCGCGCTGCTGGTCATGCCGGTCATCCTGTTGTCGCTCGCCGCACTCACCAAGGCCGCGCAGATGCCGTTCCACACTTGGCTGTTGGGTGCCATGGTTGCCCCCACGCCCACGAGCGCCCTGCTGCACTCGTCCACCATGGTCAAAGCCGGCGTGTTCCTGATGGTCAAGCTGAGCCCGCTCTATGCCATCTATCCCGTGACCGGCTTTATGGTCACGAGTGTGGGTGCCATCACGTTTTTGCTCGCCGCCCTCATGGCCATCTCGCAGAGCAACGCCAAACGCGTGCTCGCGTACTCCACCATTTCCAACTTGGGCCTTATCAGCGCCTGCCTAGGCGTCGGCGCGCCCGAGGCCGTGTGGGCCGCGATCTTCCTGATCCTGTTCCATACGGTGGCAAAGTCGCTGCTGTTCCTGTGCGTGGGCACGGCCGAGCATCATATCGGCAGCCGCAATATCGAGGACATGGACGGCATGTTCAGCCGCATGCCGCACCTGACGCGCCTGATGATGCTGGGTATCATGGGCATGTTTGTGGCGCCGTTTGGCATGCTCGTGTCCAAGTGGGGCGCCCTGGTGGCGTTTGCGCAGACCGGCAACGTGCTCATGATCATGGTGCTTGCCTTTGGCTCGGCCGCGACCTTCTTCTTCTGGGGCAAGTGGCTTGCTAAGCTTTCGGGCGTCGATCCCACGGCTCAAAACGTTGAGGTCAATGTCCATAAGACCGAATGGATGGCCCTCAACACCATCGCCGCGCTGCTGATTCTTTGCTGCGTGGCGTTCCCGCTCATCTCGAGCGGTCTGGTGTCGCCTTACTTGGCCATGGTGTTTGGCCGCGTGCCGTACGTTATTGGCAAGGACTCCATGTATCTGATGGTGGTTATCGTGGCGTTTATCGCCGTGGTGCTGCTGACTTCATTCCGCGTGAGCAATAAGCCGCACGTCAACGTATATCTTTCGGGTGTGGGAACCGACAATTACCGCCATTTCCGCGGCTCGATGGGACACGAGGTGAAGGCCGAAAAGCGCAATTGGTACTCGGAGGACGCCCTTGGCGAGAAGCGTATTGGCCCCGCGGGTAGTGTTGTTTGCTGCGCCATCATCCTGTTTGCGCTGCTGTGCTGCGCGTGGATTGGGCCCGAGAGACTCGCCATGAGTGCGCCCTCGGTGCTGCGCGGCAAGTATTTCGAAGGCTCGGGTGTCGTGGGCATTTTTATTGGCACCGTGGCGTTTGCCTTGATTGCGCCGCTTGTGGGCGGCCTGATCGACGGCGTTGACCGCAAACTTTCGGCTCGCATGCAGGGCCGCGTGGGACCGCGTCTGCTGCAGCCGTTCTACGATGTGGCCAAGCTCCTGCGCAAAGCCCCTGCCAGCGTAAACACCATGGACGATACCTACATGGCGTGCGCGCTCATCTTCACCGTCGTGGGCGGCGGCATCTTTGTGTCGGGCTCCAACACGCTGCTGTGCGCTTTTATGGTGACGCTCGCTGCGATCTTTGTGGTGCTGGCGTCCGCCTCGACGCAAAGCCCATTTGCCCAGGTTGGCGCCGACCGCGAGCTGCTGCAAGTCATGAGTTACGAGCCCGCCGTTCTGCTGATGAGCGTGGGCCTGTACCTTGCCACCGATAGCTTCGATTCCATTGCCGCGACGGGGCAGTCGGCCCCCATCATCGTGTACAGCGCGCCCATTTTCCTGGCGCTGCTTGCGGTGCTCACCATCAAGCTACGCAAGTCGCCGTTCGACCTTTCGTACTCGCATCACGCGCATCAGGAGATTGTCCAGGGCGTCGCCACCGAGATGAGCGGCGGTACGCTGGCCAAGATGACCCTTATGCACTGGTGCGAGACCGTGCTGTTTTTGATGTGGGTGGGCATGTTCTTTGTTTGGGACAACCCGGTGAGCTGGGTGGTCGCCCTGGTCGTGATGGTCGCGACGTACTTTGTCGAGGTGCTGATCGACAACACCTTCGCCCGTAGCACCTGGCGCAGCTGCTTTAAGCTCGGCTGGGGCGTGGCGCTGGTGTTTGGCCTGCTCAACCTTATGCCCATCCTCGTCGACGTGTTTATTTAGGAGGCGGCATCCATGGGTAACAAAATGTCGCGCTCGCCGTGGGTCATTCATTACGACGGCTCGAGCTGCAACGGATGCGATATCGAGGTGCTGGCCTCGCTCACGCCGCTGTTCGATGCGGAACGCTTTGGCGTGGTCAATACCGGCAACCCCAAGCATGCGGATATCTTTTTGGTGACGGGCTCGGTCAACGCTCAGAACCTGCCCGTCGTGCGCCAGATCTACAACCAGATGCTCGAGCCCAAGTGCGTGGTGGCCTGCGGCATCTGCGCGTGTTCGGGCGGCGTATTCCGCGATGCCTATAACGTGATCGGCGGCGTGGATCGCGCGATTCCCGTGGACGTGTACGCGCCCGGGTGTGCCATTCGCCCCGAGACCGTGATCGACGCCATCGTGGAGGCGTGCGGCATCCTGGACCAGAAGGAGGCCGTGATGCGCGCCGGCGGCGATCCACTTACCGTGGGCGGTTCCGCTACCTGGGACGGTGGCGTTGAGCTGGGCGAGGACGGGTTTGTGGCTGCAGGGGCCGGGACTGACGGTGCCGGTGACGCGCATGCCGGGAAGCCTGCTGCGCCCGCCGCTGGCGACGCACCTGCTGAGGCTCCTGCCGCTGCAAAGGAGGCCGAGTAATGCAAGAGGCAATCTATACCACCGTCGGGATCGACGAGCTCCTGTCGCATGTCCAGGCGCTCAAGGGCGCCGGTGCCCGCTTTGTGCAAATGCACGCCGAGCGCAACGTCGACGACGGCACGTATCGCTTGGTCTATACGTTTATCAACGTTCGCGCTGCTCAGGAACATATTGCGCAGGACGGCAGCTATGCGATCGAGAACCTGGTAGTCGATGGTATCGACCAGTACCAGGAGATTCCGTCCATCAGCTCGTACTATCCGGCGGTATTTCCGTTTGAGAACGAAGCACACGACCTGTTTGGGCTTGCCATTACCGATATGCAGATCGACTTTAAGGGCTTTTTCTACCAGGTCTCGACTGCCGAGCCCATGAGCGTTATCACGCCCGAGGTGAAGGCTGCGCGAGAGAAAGCCATGAAGGTCCGTGCCGCTGCCGAGGCCAAGGCGCGCAAGGCCGCGGCCGAGAAGGCCGCCGCTGCTGCGGCTGCTGCAGGGAAGGGCGCCGCAGGTACCGGCGATGCCGCGGGCGCTGCTGCCGCCCAGCCCGCTGCGGCTGCCGGCTCCGATGCTCAGCATGACGATGCCGCTGCCAAGGCCGCGCTCAAAGCCGCCGAGCTGGAGGCAAAGCTCGCCGCCATGGATCCCGAGAAAGCAGCCAAGGTCCGCGCGGCGCTTGCCGCCAAAGCCGCTCGCGACAAGCAGAAAAAGGAGGCGTAAGGTCCATGGCACATCGCTCCGTTATTCCGTTTGGCCCGCAGCACCCGGTGTTGCCCGAGCCGCTTCATCTGGACCTGGTGATCGAGGACGACCGCGTCATCGAGGCAATTCCGCAGATCGGCTTTGTGCACCGCGGACTCGAGAAGCTCACCGAAAAGCGCGACATGCACCAGTTTGGCTACATCGCTGAGCGCATCTGCGGCATTTGTGCCGTGGGTCACAGCTGCGGCTATGCCAGCGCCTGCGAACGCATGCTTGACATCGAGGTGCCCGGCCGCGTGCAGTATATCCGCACCATTCTGCATGAGCTTTCGCGCATTCACTCGCACCTGCTGTGGCTGGGCCTGCTCGCCGATGCCTTTGGCTTCGAGGCGCTGTTCTATCGTTCGTGGACCCTGCGCGAGCAGATCCTCAAGATCTTTGAGAGCACCTGCGGCGGCCGCGTGATTCTGTCGATCAACGAGGTCGGCGGCCTTAAGCACGACATCGAGGACTCCGAGCTGGCGGGTATTGCTCAGACGCTCGATGCCATGCGTCCCGACTACGAGGCCCTGGTGCATACGTTTTTGGACGACGACAGCTGCGGCGAACGCCTGCATGGCGTGGGCGTGATCAGCAAGAAGGACGCGCTTGATCTGTCGATGGTCGGCCCGTTCGGTCGCGCTTCGGGCGTGGATTACGACGTGCGCATGCTCGGCGACGGCGCCTATGCGGATCTGGCCGCGTTTGAGCCCATCGTGGCGACCGACGGCGACTGCTATGCCCGCTGCCAGGTGCGTTGCGCCGAGGTCACGCAGGCCATGGGCATCATCAAGGAGCTTGTGGACAAGATTCCACACGACGGCATCGGCGGGCGCACCAAGCTCACGCCGGCCGACGGTGCCCGCGGCGAGGTCGTGATTGAGCAGCCGCGCGGCGAGGCGTACTACTATGTGCGCGGCAACGGCACCAAGAACCTGGACCGCTTCCGCGTGCGCACGCCGACGTCGCAGAACCTGGCAGGTCTGACGCATGCGCTGCAGGGTGTGCTCCTTGCCAACGTGCCCATGATTATCCTGACCATCGACCCCTGCATTAGCTGCACGGAAAGGTAGGCGCGGCATGAGTTTACTGACATTTGCCAAGACGGCCTTGGGTTCTATGGTCAAGCAGCCGGTAACGGTGTGCTATCCGCAGGAGAAGCTGACGGCGCCCGAGCGCTTGCGCGGGCATATCGTCAACGACATGGACGTGTGCATCTGCTGCGGCATGTGCGCGCGGCGTTGCCCGGCGGGCGCGCTCGCGGTCGATCGCAAGGGCGGAACGTGGTCGATCGACCCGTACGCCTGCGTGGTGTGCGGCGAGTGCATCGAAAGTTGCCCTAAACACTGCCTGAGCATGGACACCGCCCGCACTCCAGTTGCGGCGGACAAGACTCCCACGGTAGAAACTAAGCCGGAGTAGCGCAGGAGTAGAACTGGAATAGGGGCCGGCGGGGCAAAAATGCCCCGCCGGCCCCGCGCTTAAACGCGCGGTTGGGCCGTCGCGAACAAAACTATGCCGGATTACGGGGCTGGATAGCGAACCTCCGACCATATCGAAAACCAAGATAATAAAACCGCAGGTAGACTGCTTGCTGTTTTTCAAAAATAGGGGGTATGGATGAGGGCTCCGACTTTAGCCCCGTAAACCGGCATAGTTTTGAAATGGCACCATATCAGTAACAGCCTTTGATCTCCCTTGGACAGAGGGAAACGGATCATTTTTGCCTTGCGAGGGCTGCCGCGTGACCCGTCTGCCACGAAATGGGCCCATCTACTATGTTTAGGCGGCAGCCCTCGACCACGGCAAGTAATGTGAAATGAAAACCGCAGGTAGAACGCCTGCGATTTTTCATGAAACGCGGCTATGGTCAGGGGTATCGGGTCAAACGTAGTAGATGGGCCCATTTCGTGGCGGGCGCCGTCAGCCGATCTCCGCGGGCGGAAGAAAGCAGATCATTTTGGTCTCGCGAGGCTTGCGGAAGCGCTTGTGCAGGGCCGCCCGAACAAAACTATGTCGGTTTACTACGATGAATTCGACATTTCCGACCATGACTGCATTTTTCTAAATATTACAAGCGTTCTACCTGCGGTTTTGCAAGCGCACAATTTACCGTGGTCGAAGGTGGGCGATTCATCGTAGTAAACCGGCATAGTTTTGATATGGCATTAAATCGGTAGCATCCATTTTGCTATGCCGGAGCGGTCGGCCGTTGGGTAATTACCCTCGCAGATAGGCGATGGCGATTTGGGTGCGGTTGCGTAGCCCCATTTTGGCTAGGATTGAGCTGATGTGGTTGCGCACCGTGCCTTCTCCCATATAAGCCGTGGCGGCAATCTCCTTGTTGTCGAGGCCGCAGGCGATGAGCTCGGCGACTTCGAACTCGCGGTCGGTCAGACCGGCAAAGGCCGCGGGCCGGTGTGGCGTGCCCGTCTTGTCGCCCATCCCGTCAAAGTCAACATCTTCGATCGCCTTACCCTCGAGCACGCGTTTGCCGTCCATGACCTGCGCCAACGCTGGCGGAATGGCGGCGACATCGGTCTTGATCAGGTAGCCGCGGGCGCCCAGCTTGAGCGCCGACACGATATACTCGTCATCCGAGAATGTCGTCAGAAACACCACGCGCGCCGCAGGGTCGCGCTCAAGGATCTCGCGTGCCGCCGAAAGTCCGTCGCGCTCTGGCATCTGAATGTCGAGCAGCGCGATATCGGGTGCGAGTTCGGCGTAGAGTGCCACCGCGTCGTTGCCGTTGGCGCCGGTGCCCACCACCTCGATTTGCGGCTGGGCACCCAGGATAATCTTGAGCGAATCGACTACCAAACGGTCGTCGTCGACAACGATGAGCCTCATCGGTCCTCATCTCCTTGCTGTTTGGGAACGGTGGCAAACACGCGCCAGCCGCCGGCGCCGGCACGCGGGCCGGCGGTGAAGGTGCCGCCAAGCGCCTCGATGCGCTCGCGCATAGAGGCGAGCCCCATGCCCTCCGCGGCGCCGTGGCCGCTTGCTTGAACCCCGCCCGCGCCATCGTCGGTAACGATGAGCTGGTAAAACGACGGATGCTCCATGCAACGTACAGTGACAGCATGGGCGCAAGCGTGGCGCATGGTGTTGGAGAGCGCCTCGCGCAGGACCGCCGCAAAGCAGTTCGCGACGTTTGCGGGCGCATGTTCGGTCATAACTTCAAGCTCAATCCGCGGACCGCCGTCCGAGCGCGCGCCTTCAACAATGCGTTCGAGCTGCACGGAAAGGTCGACGGCGTTGTCGTTGAGCGCGTGGACGCTGGCGCGCACGAGCTGGAGCGCCTCGTCAACGGTGTATTTGACGTCGGCGAAATCGGCGGCAACGCCGGGCTCGTTGGCATGGACCACGCGCAGGGCTTCGGTTTGAAGCGAAGCGCGCGTGAGCTGGTGGCCCACGTTATCGTGGATCTCGCGCGCGATGCGGGCGCGTTCGGCGAGCGTCGCGAGCTCGACTTCGTAGTCCTGGCGGTCGGCGAGGTCGCGGTTGCGTGCCTCGAGTGCCAGGGCGCGTTCTTGCAGCTTGTCGCGGGTGCGACGCATGCGTTCCTGTTCGCGCTCCAGCTGCGCGGTGCGCAGTGACAGCAACGTGGCGGCGACCGAAAGGATGGCGGTTAGCAACAGCGTTCGGGTGGTGAGCGCGCCGCAGCGAAGGTCCGTGGCAAGTGCGCAGGCAAACACGGAGCCAATCGCCAGCGCGGGCCAGATGCGTTCACGGCGCACGCGTCGCGCGATGTCATAGAGGGCGAGAGGTGCGAACGGCACAAACGGCGGCACGAAGACAGCCGCGATGACGTAGGCGTAGCTGCCGGCCTCGCTGGCGCGACGGGCGCGTTCTCCCTGCGCGACCTCGGCCAGTGCGGCGATGACAACGCCAAGGCAAAACGCCGCGACCAGGCGAGCATCCACAGCAAGGCCCGTGGCGGCTGCGATGCAGCACGCCAGTACGATCGATTTGTCGAATAGCCTGTTCATACGGGTATTGTACGCGATGCCGCGCACGGGGGAGGCGCCACTCAGAGCAAGCGTGACATTCCTCCCACGCGGCGGGGCGGTCGCGTCAGCAGGCCGCACGACCAAGACCTCCGCACTCGTGACAAAGCTCACTGGTGCGCGCCGTCAGCTCCTGCGATGATGCAATCGTACCGGGCCGCAAGCAACAGAAGGGCCGCCTCATGACAGACATCGTCCACGTCGAAAACCTCGTTAAGCGCTACGACGACCTTATTGCGCTCGACCACTTTAACCTGAGTATCGCCCCCGGCGAGATCTTTGGCCTGCTGGGCCCCAACGGCTCGGGCAAGACCACGTCCATCAACTGCATCCTGCAGCTGCTCGCCTACGACAAGGGCACCATCGAGCTGTTCGGCGAGCGCATGACGCCCGCCCGCTACGACCTCAAGCGCCGCATCGGTGTGGTGCCGCAGCAGGTGGCGGTGTTCGACGAGCTCACCGTGCGCGAGAACATCGACTATTTCTGCAGTCTCTACGTCAACGACCGCAAGCGCCGCCGCGCGCTGGTGGACGAGGCGATCGACTTTGTCGGCCTGGGCGACTTTACCAAGTTCCGCCCCGGCAAGCTCTCGGGCGGCCTGGCGCGTCGTCTCAACATTGCCTGCGGCATCGCGCACAAGCCCGAGCTCATCTTTTTTGACGAACCCACGGTGGCGGTCGACCCGCAAAGCCGCAACGCCATCCTGGAGGGCATCTGCCGCCTGCGCGACGAGGGCGCCACGGTGGTGTATACCAGCCATTACATGGAGGAAGTCGAGCAGATCTGCAGCCGCATCATGATCATGGACGGTGGGCGCGTGCTGGCGCAGGGCACTAACGACGAGCTCAAGCGCATGATTCAGATGGGCGAGAAGATTGTAATCGAGGTCGGCGAGGTTCCGAGTGCGGCGCTCGGTGCCGTCGCAAGCCTGCCGCACGTTCTGGACCTTTCGGCAACGGCGGGACAGCTCACGTTTTCGTGCGAAGCGAGCCCGCACAACCTGACGGACATTCTCGATGCGCTGCGCTCGCATGACGTGCCACTCGGCCGCATCTATTCCGAACCGCCGACCCTCAACGACGTGTTCCTCGAGATCACCGGCCGCGAGCTGCGCGACTAGGGGGCAGTCATGTTCAACACCATCATCACTACGGTCAAGACGCTGATGCGCCGGCCGAGCACGTGGGTCTGGGGCGCTCTCTTTCCCATCGCACTTTCCACGATGTTCATGTTTATGTTTGCGAACCTCAGCTCCGACGGCAAGATCGACCCGGTGCCGGTTGCCGTCGTGGCGGACGAGGCTTGGGACGCTTCGACCTTTAAGGGCGTGGCGACGTCGCTTGCCAAGGAAGACAACGATCAGCTGCTCGAGATTCACGAGTGCGACGACGCGGCCGAAGCGAACCGTGCGCTCAAGGCCGGCGAGGTCGCGGGCGTCTATACGGTCGATGCCGCGGGCACGCCCAAGCTCACGCTGCTTTCGAGCTATGACAACTCGCGCGCCTCGTCGGTGCTCACCGACCGCAGCATTCTGGAGACGGTGGCAAGCTCGTATACGCAAAATGCCGAGCTCATGTCCCAGATTGCCCAGGACAACCCGGCGGCGCTCGCCGACCCGGAGGCGGTTGCGCGCGCCCTGTCGCTCGAGGGTGGCACCCGCCGCGTAAGCCTGACACGCACCACGCCCGATGGCACGGTTATCTACTACTACGCGCTCTTTGGCCTGGTCGCGATGATGTCTGCCGAGTTTGCCGCCTTGAGTGTCGTCGATTTGCAACCCAATCTGTCTGGCCTTGGCGCACGTCGCTGCGTGGGCGGCCTTTCCAAGACGGCGTCGCTGGCCGGTATCTTTGTGGGCTCGTGGCTGGTCTCCTTTGCTTCGATGGCAATTGCGATCGGCTACGTGCGCCTGGTCGTGGGCGTCGACTTTGGCGGGCGCGAGGGGCTGTGTTTGGTGGGCGGCGCCGCTTCCGCGCTTGCCGCCACGGGCTTGGGGCTCTTTGTGGGCACGCTTCCCGTTAAGGGCGGCAAGGCGTCCAAGTCGGGCATCCTCACGGGCTTTGCCACCATGTGCGCCCTGTTCGCCGGCCTCTACGGTGAGCCGGCGATGGCGCTTGCCGATGACGTTGCCCGCGCCTGCCCGGCCGAGTGTTGGCTCAACCCCGTCAAGCTCATCTGCGACATGTTCAACCGCCTGTATTTCTTTGAGGACCTGGGCCCCTTTGCCGTTCGCGCCGGCGCGCTGGTCCTTATGGCGCTGCTGTTCGTTGCCGCCGCCACGCTGATCTTTGGAAGGAGCCGCTATGAGCACCTTTAAGACCGCGCTTCGCATGGCGCTGGCGCACCCGTTCTACCTGCTCATCTATACGGTGTTCATCTCGCTCATGGGCGTATTCATCGCGGCCTCGGTGAGCTGGAACTCGTCGCAGCTCACCGAGTACAAGCCCTATGATGCCAACGTGATCGTGGTCGATCGCGACGACAGCGATCTTTCGAGTGCGCTTACCAAGCACCTGGGCTCACGCTTTGACCTGGTCACGGGCATCGGCGACGACGCGTACGACCTTGCCGATGCGCTCTCCAAGAGCAACAGCGCCAAGGGCAGTGCCGATTGCGTGTTCTTTATCCCGGAGGGGTTTGAGGACGATCTTGTTGCAGCCGCCCGTGCGGGGGAGGCCCTGCCCAAGCTCGACGTGACCTACGGTTCCGGCACCATGGCGGCGGCGCTCTCGTCTGCCGAGGCCTCGCGCTGGATCTCGCTCGCGGGCGCTGCGGCGGCGCTTGAACCCGCTGCTTCCGACGGCGATGTCGCCAAGGCTGCCGAGCATGCTGCCGCAAAGCGCGCGGAGGTCCAGATCGAGCAGGTCAAGGTCGACTCGACTGCTGCTACCACGCTCGAGTCGTACTTCAACTTTGGCGCGTACGCGATCATCTCGTCGGTCATCGTGTCGGTGGGACTGGTGTTCTCGGGCATGAACGAGCCCGAGCGCGTGCGCCGCATGGATGCCAGCCCGGTCTCTGAGCGCCAGCGTTCGCTCGCTGTGTTCGCGGCCGCCGCCGTGCTCACCGTCTGCATCTGGCTCGTGTCGAGCATGATGGGCGTCGTGGGCTTTGCCAGCGCGGTTGCCGAGGTCGGCGTGGGTCGCGTGTGCCTGGCGCTGGCGGCAACGTTTGCCCTGGCGTGCACGCCGCTGGCTGTTGGCTTTACGCTGTCGAGCCTGGGCGCGCGCGAGGAGCTGCTCAACGGTGTGGGCAACCTGCTCGGCATGCTCATGACGTTTTTGGGCGGCGCCTGGATGCCACTGTCGCTCATGGGCTCGGCCGTGCAGACGGTGGCGCACTTTGTGCCGACGTATTGGGTGAACGACGCGATCGGCAAGGCGCTCGCCGCGGACCTGACGTCCACCGTGCTGGGCGACATCGCCTGCGATCTGGGCGTCACGGTGCTCTTTGCCGCGGCCATCGCCGCCGTAGGCCTAGCCCTCGCGCACAACAAATCCCACGCCTAGCCACCTAGTCATTGGGGACAGTCTTTGCCGATTCGCCGGCAGGGCTGGCAGGGACTGTCCCAATATGTCGGCACTTGGGGACGCTCCTTTCCTGCCGGCACTCATTGGGGACAGACTTAAATGAGCGATTTCACTCATTAAGTCTGTCCCCAATGAGTAGGTTGGAAAAAAGCCGCGCACGTCGCTTAAAAATAGTTCGCCCAGGTTTACTATTACCCTAGAAAAGTAGCAGAAGGCTAACAACGGGGGATAGCATGGCGACAAAGCATGCCTACGTCCAGGTCAACGGGCTCAAGAAACACTACGGCGACGGTGATGCGCGCCTGACGGTACTCGATGGCATCGATACGTCCATCAATCGCGGCGAGATCTGCGTCATGCTGGGGCCCTCGGGCTCGGGCAAATCGACGTTTCTCAATCTCATCGGCGGCCTGGAGGATGCCGACGCCGGCTCCATCATGGTAGACGGCTGCGACCTTACGGTGCTCAAGCCGGCCGATCTGGGTGAGTACCGACGCCGCGAGCTGGGTTTTGTCTTTCAGTTCTACAACCTGGTGCCCGACCTTACCATCAAGGAAAACATCGAGGTCACGGCGCACCTGTCCAAAAACCCGCTCGACGTTGACGACCTGCTGCGCTCGCTCGGCCTCTACGAGCACCGCAACAAGTTCCCGCGCCAGGTCTCGGGCGGCCAGCAGCAGCGCTGCGCCATCGGCCGCGCGCTCGTCAAAAATCCGGGCCTGCTGCTGTGCGACGAGCCCACGGGCGCACTCGACTACAAGACATCCAAAGAAATCCTGCAGCTCATGGAGGACGTCAACCGCACCTACGGCTGCACCATCATCATCGTCACCCACAACGCCGCCATCGCGCGCATGGCCAACCGCGTGCTGCGCCTGCGCGACGGCCGCATTGTCGAGGACGAGCTCAACGCCGAGCCCGTGCCCGCCGCCGAGCTCGATTGGTAGGCGACGCCATGACACCTCTCGCAAAACGACTCCCGCGCGAGCTGCGCCGCAATATCGGCAAGTACCTGGGCATCTTTTTGCTTATGTGCGGAAGCATCGCCCTCACGTCGGGCTTTTTGCTCGCGGCGCATTCCATCGGCTGCCTTATCGACGACATGCGCGACGAGTACACGATTGAGGACGGCCGCGTGACCACTTCCTTCGAGGCCACCGACGACCAGCTCAAGGCTGCCGAGGACGCGGCGGAAGATGTCGGCGGCGTCACGTTCTACAAAAACTTCTCTATCGACGCCATCATCAAAAAGGCGGCCGGCGACGACGGCACCAAGCGCACCCTGCGCACCTATGCGCATCGCACCAAGGTCGACATTGCGTCCTACTGCGAAGGCAGCCAGCCCAAAGCGGACGACGAGGTGGCCATCGACCGCGTCTTTGCTACCAACAACGACCTCGCCGTGGGTGATAAGGTCGAGCTCGAGGGGCGCACCTACACCATCTGCGGCATCATGACCCAGCCCGATAGCCAGGCGCTGTTCCTCAACAATTCGGATTTTACGGTGAACACCATTACCTATGGCGTCGCCGAGGTCAGCGATGCCGGTTTCGCCGCGCTCGAGGATGCCGGCGGCGCGCCCGCCTACACGTACTCCTTTACCTTTAACGACCGCGACCTCTCAACCGCCGAGCGCACCGATGCCGAGCAGGATATGGTCGAGGCACTGGTGGATGCCGATGCGCGCGTCGACGATCTTATCGATGCCGATTCCAACCAGGGCATTGGCTATGCGCGCGATGACGTGGACGGCGATTCCATGATGTGGATGACGCTGCTCAATATTATCATCGTGATCATGGCGTTCGTCTTTGTGGTCCTTACCGACGCCACCATCGAGGAGGAGAGCGCCATCATCGGCACGCTGCTCGCCAGCGGCTATCGCCGCCGCGAGATCGTGCTGCACTACCTGGCACTTCCCGCCATCGTGGGCGTGCTCGCGGCACTTTTGGGCACCGCGCTCGGCGTTGCGTTCTTTACCGAGCCCATGCGCGGCCTCTATTACGGTTCGTACAGCCTGCCTCCCTTCCAGGTGTATTGGAGCTGGGAGATCTTCGTGAAGTGTGCCGTGGTCCCCGCCGCTGCGCTCATCCTCATCACGCTGGTGGGCCTGCTTCGCAAGATGGGCAAGACGCCGTTGCAGTTCCTTCGTCACGAGGCGAGCGGCAAATCGGGCACCAAGCGCGGCCTGCAGCTGCCGGAGTGCATGGGCTTTGTCTCGCGCTTCCGTCTGCGCGTCTTCCTGCGCAACCTGGGCAACTTCGCCACGCTCTTCGTGGGCATTGCATTCGCCTCGCTGCTGCTGCTCTTTGGCCTGGCGATTTTGCCCACGATGACGCACTACGCCGACAACCTCGAGACGAGCCTGGTCGCCGAGCATCAGTACACACTCAAGGCGCCGCTGGAGCTCGAGGGCACTACCGAGGAGCGCGAGCAGTGGTCGGCACTCGAGCGCTTGCAGTCGGTTGACGGCGCGCTGCTTTCTGCCGCCCAGGATGCCGATGACGAGCTTGACGGCGCGGCCGATGCGGCGCAGACGGCAGCCGATGCCGCGACCGCATCTCCGTCTGCCGAGAGCCTGACCGCAGCGCAGGATGCGCTTGCCAAGGTCCAGGACAAGAAGGATGCGCTCTACGCGCGCCTTGACGATCTTGCCGATGCCCTCGGCTGCAACCGCGATGAGGCCATCGATCTGATCGACAAGGCCTCTAAGATCGACACTGACAACGACGATATCCACCCGGTCAATACGACCGACAACGGCGCGGGCGCAATCGCGCAGGCCGAGAAATATGCCGTTCACCAGCTGCAGTACGACCGTGGCGACGGCAATGGCGAGGAGACGATTTCTGTCTACGGCATCTCGTCCGATTCGCGCTACTGGAAGGGCCTCAACATCGGCGATGGCCGCGTCGTCTTTGGCGGCGGTCTGCTCGATAAGTTTGGCTGGAGCGAGGGCCAGAAGGTCACGCTCAGCGACAAGTACGAGGGTGAGCATTATTCCTTTGAGTACGCGGGCAAGGACTGTGCCTGGGGCTCAAAGTCGGACATGAATATCTATATGAGTATCGATGACTTTAACGAGCTGTTCGACAACGATGCCGCCTACTTTAACGGCTATGTGAGCGACGAGAAGCTCGACCTCGATGCTCGTTACTTTGCCGGCGACACCACGCCCGACGACATGCGCGCCGTGGGTGACCAGTTCATCGACATGATGAGTAAAATGATCGGAATGATGATCGGGCTCGCGGTGTTCATCTTCCTGCTGTTTATGTACCTGCTGACCAAGGCGGTGATCGACCACAGCGCCCGTTCGATCAGCTACATGAAAGTCTTTGGCTATCGCGATAGCGAGATCTCGCATCTGTACATCCGCTCGATCACGCTGTGCGTGGCGGCGTCGCTCGTGCTGAGCCTGCCGGTCATTATTGGCTCGCTCACGGCCATCTTCCGCTCGATGCTGCTCGCCTACAACGGCAATATCGAGATTTACGTGCCCGCTTGGTCCATGGCTGCATGCGTCGGCATTGGCTTTGCGACCTACCTGGTCGTGGCGCTGCTGCACACGCGCTCCATCAAGCGCGTCGGCCTGGCCGAAGCCCTCAAGGTGCAAGAGTAGCAATTGGGGACGTTCTTAAACGACTAGTCATCGGGGACAGTCTTTGTCGGATTGCCGGCTCGTCGGCCGGGCTGGCAGGGACTGTCCCTGACGGCACTCATTTAAGTCTGTCCCCAATGAGTGGCCGTGCTTGACTTCAACCCACTTCACCGGGTACCATCCTCTATGTCTGTAACGCCATATAGACCGAGGGGGATAGATATATGACCGCAACTGCACCCGCAGCACCCGCTAAGGTGTACTTCACCAACCTGCGCACGCATGCTCGCGAGAGCCAGCTCGACAAACTCAAGCGCCTCATTCGCCGCGCCGGTATCGAGCAGATCGACTTTGAGAACAAGTTCGTCGCCATCAAGATTCACTTTGGCGAGCTGGGCAATCTGAGCTTTTTGCGCCCCAACTACGCCTGCGCCGTCGCGGATGTCGTCAAGGAGCTGGGCGGCAAGCCCTTCCTCACCGACTGCAACACGCTCTATGTCGGTAGCCGCAAAAACGCGCTCGAGCACATCGATACCGCCTACCAGAACGGCTTTACCCCGTATGCCACGGGCTGCCAGATCATCATCGCAGACGGCCTCAAGGGCACCGACGAGGCACTCGTTCCGGTCGAGGGCGGCGAGTACGTGCGCGAGGCAAAGATCGGCCAGGCACTCATGGATGCCGACATCGTGATCAGCCTTACGCACTTTAAGGGTCATGAGCAGGCGGGCTTTGGCGGCGCCATGAAGAACCTGGGCATGGGAGGCGGCAGCCGTGCCGGCAAGATGGAGCAGCATGCCGCCGGCAAGCCGAGCGTCGATACTACCAACTGCGTAGGTTGCCGTGCCTGCGAGAAGATTTGCGCGCACAGCGCCATCACGTTTGACGGTACGCGTGAGCGCGAGCTTGCCAACGGCAGCACCCGCACGGTTCACGTGGCTACCATCGACCACGATCGCTGCGTGGGCTGCGGACGCTGCATTGCGGCGTGCAACCAGGACTGCATCAAGCCCGACTATGACGCCGCGGCCGACGTACTCAACTACAAGATCGCCGAGTATACGAAGGCCGTTGTCCAGGATCGCCCCAGCTTCCATATCTCGCTCGCCATGGACATCAGCCCCAACTGCGACTGCCATCCCGAGAATGACACGCCCATCGTCAACGACATCGGCATGTTCGCGAGCTTCGACCCGGTCGCCATCGACCAGGCCTGCGCCGATGCCGTCATGGCATCCGAGCCGCTGCCTAACACCGAGCTTACCGACAGCGCGGCCAAGATGGAGCATAACCACGAGCATTTGGAGGGCGAGCAGGCGCGCGACCCCTTCTGCATCACGCATCCCGACACCGACTGGCGCGCGTGCATCGCGCATGCCGAGAAGATCGGCCTGGGCACGAGCAAGTACGAGCTCATCGAGGTCAAATAGCGCCTAGCTATTGGACAAAACAAGCGCCTCTGTGGCGTAAGTCGAGCAAAAGCCGCCCGTGAGCACAGCGCCCACGGGCGGTTTTCCGGAAGTATGCGGCAAATTCCGAGGCCGCCGAGCACACGACGTTTTTTGGCAACAAAACCCCTGATAAATTGTTGATAAAACTGCGGTCTGGTCGGCAGTTCCAGATTTTGCCGCATACTTCCGAAAATAGGGGGTTAGATAAATCCCCAGACGCCGCTTTTTCCCTAAAAATTCCTATCGAGGAAGTCGTCGACCGTATTCCAGTAGAGCTCGGGGTCAACTTGCGCGCTCTTGGCGTGGGTGGCGCCGTGGATAGTGAGCTTCTGTTTAACCTTGCTGGCGCACGCCTCGTAGTTTTGGTCGAGCATACTGTACGGCACAAAGGTGTCCTGGTCGCCGTGGATAAACAGCATGGGAACCGTCGCGTGTTTGAGTTGCTCCACACTGCTCGCCTTATGAAAGTCGTAGCCTGCGCGCACGTTGCATACCAGGTTGGCCACATCGAGCAAGGGAAAACTGGGCAGGCCAAATACATCCTTGAGCTGCAGAGAAAACTCGTCCCAAACGCTTGTATAGCCGCAGTCCTCGATAATGCATTTCACATTTGCGGGCAGAGATTCCCCCGCTACGTTCATGGCAGTCGCCGCGCCCATCGACTCGCCAAAGACCAGGATGCGCGCCTTGGGATCGGCCGCAACAATCCGCCCGATCCACGCGACGACATCGAGTCGCTCGGGCCAGCCCATGCCGATGTAGTCACCGCCGGAACGCTCGTGGGCGCGGGCGGCGGGTGCGAGTACGTTCATGCCGCGGTCGTGGAATCGCTTGACGTATCGGGCCATACCGATGGGCTCGTTGGTATATCCATGCAGGCAGACGGCGTAGTCGTGCGTGCTCTCCGACGCAGCAAAATACCAGGCGGCAAGCTCGGTCCCGTCGTCCGCGGTGAGGCTGCTGCTCTCGCGGTTTTCCTTAAACCACGCCCGTGCCTCGCCCTCCTCGGCGTCAATCTGCTCGCCCTTTTCGGCGTCCTTGCCGTCCTGCATCATCTTCATGGTGTATGGCGCGCGGGGATTCAGCGCGAAGTCAAACAGAAAGTTGCCGGCAAACCCCAGCAGCGCGACAACGACTACCAACGTAACAATGCCGGCTATCTTGAACTTTCGATGGGGGCGTGCGCTTTGAGGCATTTACGGTTCTCCTTAAAGATGTTAATACATCAACATTTAATGCAAGCGCATTATGGACGTTCACCGTTGATGCGTCAACAGGCAAAGAATGGGTAAACAAAGGGTCACGTATGGTGCAAATTTCGCACGCACCCAGACGCTTTGATATAGTGTTGAGAACTCTTTACGTTGGAGGATGTAACCGGCATGTCCGATTCGAGCGACAGTTCTAAGCCGCGACCCAAGACCGCGGCCGTTCCACACTACACGGTGGGTGAGGAGATCATGAACTCCGTCACCCATGGTGTCGGCTGTCTGCTGGGTATCGCGGGCCTGGTGCTCCTGATTGTATTCGCTGCCCTGCGCGGCGGAGGCCCGGCCCACATGGCTGCGGCAATTGTCTATGGCGTCAGCATTATCCTCGAATACCTAGCCTCCACGCTCTACCACGCGATTCAGCCCGCGCGCGCCAAGCGCGTGTTTCGCATCATCGACCACAGCTGCATCTACTTGCTTATTGCCGGCAGCTATACGCCGTTTTGCCTCATCACGCTCGCAAACGACGGCGGCCCTGCGCTGTTCTTTGCCGTATGGGCCATCGCCATTATCGGCATCGCCCTCGAGTGCTTTATGCGCGAACGTCAACCGCACTGGGTAAGTGGCCTGGTCTACTTGCTGATGGGCTGGCTCGTTGTCTTTAAGCTGCCCGAACTTGTGGCACTGCTCAACCCCGTGGCACTTGCCCTGCTCGCCGTCGGCGGCGTGTGCTACACCGCGGGCGTGCCGTTCTATATCGCCAAAAACGTGCGCTATCTGCACAGTATTTTCCACTTGTGGGTGCTCGCCGGCAGCATCTTCCAGTTCATGGCGGTGATCCTCTTCGTAATCTAGCGACCGCGCCCATGCCCTCGCTTCCACGGGCGACCGGCGCAATTGCCCTATCCGTCACCTACGCTTACTACCCAACGTCCCGAATCTTGGAGGTTCGAGAAACTCCCGATGGACATAACCATCTCCCTTATCACCACCCTCGTTTTGACCCTCATCAACGGCTACTTCTCTATGTCCGAGATGGCGCTCACCACGGCCAAGCGCGCCGTGCTGGAGCATGAAGCCGAGGAAGGCGACAAGCGCGCCGAGCGTGCCATTAAGCTGGCTGCCGACTCCGACCAGCTGCTCGCCACCATCCAGGTCGCCATCACGCTCGTGGGCTTCGCCTCGTCCGCCGTTGCCTCGACGAGCCTGTCCGACCCGCTCGCCACGTGGCTCATGAGCTTTGGCATCGCGCCGCTCTCCGCCATCGCGCGCGGCCTGGCGCCGGTCATCATCACCGTCGCGGTCGCCTTCGTGTCCATCGTGATCGGTGAGCTCGTGCCCAAGCGCATCGGCCTCGCTAACGCTGAGGGCGTATCCAAACAGGTCGTGGGACCGCTCTCCGTGTTCCAAAAGATCGCCCGTCCGCTCGTGTGGCTGACTGGCGCTTGCTCCGATGGCCTGGCCCGCATTCTGCGCATCAAGAGCGCCGACGACCGGCAGAACGTCTCGGAAGAAGAGATCAAGTACATGGTCTCGGAGCAGGACGACCTGCTCGACGAGGAAAAGCGTATGATCCACGAGATCTTCGACCTGGGCGACACCGTTGCCCGCGAGGTCATGGTGCCGCGCGTGGACACCACCATGTGCGAGGACGACGAGACGGTCGCCGACGTGCTGTCTACCATGCGCCAGACCGGCTTTAGCCGCATCCCCGTCTATCACGAGGATCCCGACAACGTCGCGGGCATCGCGCACATTAAGGACCTGATCCAGCCCGCGCTCGACGGCAAGGGCGACCAGCCCATCGCCGGCTTTTTGCGCGACGCCACCTTTGTGCCCGACACCAAGGACATCCTGCCGCTGCTGTCCGAGATGCAGACCTCGCACGACCAGATCGTGGTCGTCGTGGATGAGTACGGCGGCACGGCCGGCATCATCACCATCGAGGACATCGTCGAGGAGATCGTGGGCGAGATCGAGGACGAGTTCGACCCCGACAACAAGTACCTCACGCGCCTTTCGCGCCGCGAGTGGCTCGTCGATGGGCGTTTTTCGTGCGATGACGCGATTGAGCTTGGTTGGCCGCTCGAGGAAAGCGATGATTATGAGACCATCGCCGGCTGGATTTTGGAGCTTTGCGACTCGGTGCCCGACATCGGAGAGGTGTTTGAGGTCGCGGGGTACAAGTTTAAAGTGCAGTCGATGCGTGGCCAGCGCATCTCGCTCATTCGCGTGATCGCTCCGGCCGAAACCGATAAGAAGGATTCCGAGTCTTCGGTAGACGAGCCGACGACGTCGGGTGCGGGTTCCGCGAATCCGCACGACGGCGACGAGTAGGACAAGGAAGAGTAGGGGAGAGTTATGGCAGGCCTGTTCAACATCCTTAAGGTCACCGTCAGCGAGGACAAGATCTGCGCGCACGTGCTGGTGAACCCCGGCATGCCGCTCATGACCTCGGAGGATATCGAGGCCACGGCGCGCGTGTACTACCTGGTGCCGGCGATTGCCAAGCACCTGTGCCTGGGCGATTCCGGCCGCGAGTTCCAGGACTGCATGGGTCAGACCGAGCTCTGCCACCTGCTGGAGCACGTGACGGTCGAGCTCATGAACGAGACCGGTCTTGCCGGTAGCATCTCGTGCGGCCGCACGCGCGTAAGCGAGCATGACGAGCGTGTCTTTGAGGTCGAGCTTTCGTGTCCCGACGACGCACTGGCCATCGGTGCGCTGTCGTCGGCCACCTTTATGATGGACTGGGCCTATCTGCACGCCGACCAGCCGGCTCCCGATGTGGACGGTACGGTCGCGGGTCTGCGCAACCTGGTGCTAGGCATGCGCGCCGAGGCCGAGGGCAAGGATCCTCACGAGGCCGTCGCTGCTGCGAACGGCGAAGATGCTGCCGAGGACGAGGGCGCTGACGAGGGCGATGTGCCGATCGACGCCGAGCCCGTTGCCGATGCGACCGCCGAGCCCGTTCCCACCGAGCCCCAGGGCGTCCCCAACTTTGACGACGAGCCCCAGGTGGCGATTGATACCGAGGGCGCGGTTGCCGAGAACCACGAGGCCTCCGCTGCCGTCTTTGGCGGTGCGGCAACGGCTTCGTCCGGCTCGGCGCACGAGGGCAACTTGCCGCTCGTCGATGGCGCCGGCGAAGACCCGGCCGCCACGGTGGCCATGCCGGTTGCGCCTCAGGAGTAGGCTCACTCGCTTATCACCATCATGTACCTGCGCTTTTACCGTACGCAGATGAGCGCGACGGCAAGTGTTGCGCTGCGGGTATAATGGACAGCATTCAAACGGTGGGCATCGAGGTGCCCGCAGGAGAGGAATGATCATGGGAAAGACTTTCAGCTTTGTCTCCGGTGCGCTCTTTGGTGCTGCCGCCGGCGCTATCATCGGCGTTGCTCTGGCCCCGCGCTCGGGTGCCGAGACCCGCGCCATGGCCGCCGATATCGCCAACGATGCCTGGGACAACATGCGTGACACCTACGAGCACAGTGCCGAGGAGGCTCGTGCCGCGGTCAACGACTTTGGTCCGATGGTCGACGCCAAGACCGATGACCTGCGCGCCAAGGTCGACCTGGCCCGCGAGCGCATGGACCAGCTTCGCGAGCAGCTCAACGACGCCATCTCGGGCGGCAACGTGACGCCCGCTGCTGACGTCGTGGTCGAGAACGTCGCTGAGGCCGACACCGAGGCCGCGGAGCCCTCGACCGAGGCATAATGCGCGCAGGGGATTTTGTCGGCGTCAAGGTTTATCGCAAACCTGCCGAAGACAAGCGCACCAAAAAGGATGGCACGCCGCGCAGCCCTAAAAAGCTCGGCAAGATTCACTTTCCCGTCTTTACCCCGGGCGGCACGCGCGTGGTGGGCTTTATGGTCCGCCAGTCCGATATCGCGGGTATGATCGAGCGTCCCGACCGCTTTGTGGCGCTCGATGCCATCGGCGTCTATGAGGGTGCTGTCGCGGTCGACGACGTCAAGGGCACCTACGATGCCGCCGCGGCCAAGCGCCTCGATATCAACCTGGACGATTGCATCATCTGGGTTGGCATGGATGTGCGCACGGAATCGGGCGATGTCGTGGGCTACTGCTCGGACGTTGAGTTCAAACCGCGTTCGGGCATTGTGCAGACGTTCTATGTGACCGCCAGCGCCGCATCGAGCATGTTGGTGGGCGACACGCAGGTGCCGCCGACGATGCTGCGCGGCTACGAGAACGGCGCAATGATTGTTTCGGACGAGGTCAAGGCGCTCGGGTATTCGGGCGGCGCGGCCGCCAAGGCTGCCGAGGCCAGTGTCGTGGTGGGCGATAAGGTCAAGAAGGGCGCCAAGGTGCTCGATGACAAGGGATCGGTCGCCGTGGACAAGGGTAGCCGCGCACTGGGCAAGCAGCTCGGCAAGACGCGCGGTATGTTCAAGGCCTTTAAGGACGAATATCAAAAGGCGAGCGGGGGCTCGTCAAAAGCTAGCAAATAGCGACGTACCAAATGATGGGAGGCGAGCCGGAGACATGTTGCTCCGGCTCGCTGTGTTTATGGGGGAGGGCACATGCGCCAAAACGGATCCAATGTTAACGGGCGATCGAGTGCGCGCCCGACGGCGCGTCGCGACTTGGGGCAGCTGCCCAGCGGCCAGCGCCGCCGTCGTCGTAAGCCCGGCGCGATGTACCTCAACCATAGCCGTGGGTTTAGCGACCGCAGCGCGCGCATCGGCAACGGGCGCTCGCCGCGCCGACCGTCCCGTCTGCCCTATGCGCTTATCGCCGTGGGTTGCGCGCTCGTGCTGTTTATCGCTGCCGTCGTGGGCTACGTCAACCGCAGCGTGGACGTGGAACTCAACGGGCAAAAGACCGCGGTGCGCGTGGGTTCTACGTTGCAGAATCTTATCGACGATCAAAGCCTGACCGAAACGTATGACGCCGGCGATCTGCTGGCCGTCGACGACAGCGTGCTTAAGCGCCATGGCGGCGAAAAGCTGTCGGTGAAGATCGACGGCAAGCGCGTGAAGCAAGGCAAATGGGATAGTCGCGAACTTGAGGGCGGCGAGAAGGTGACGGTCAAGGATGGCCGTAACACCTACGAAAAGCACGAGGTCCAGGCCACGACTATCGAGCCAAAGCTCAAGGTCGAGGGCACGGGTGCCATTGAGTATGTCAAAACCTGGGGTGTCCAGGGCCGCTCCGAGGTGTGGGTTGGTGAGCAGTCGGGCAAGACGCAGGACCGCGGCGAGGTTGTGCCCGCCACCGATTGCGTCGTTGCGTGCGCCAGCGTGGCGCCCAAGGGCAACAAAAAGTACGTGGCGCTGACGTTTGACGAGGGTCCGAGCGGCGCCACCAAACAGATCTTGCAGGTGCTCAAGGAAAAGGGCGTTACCGCGACGTTCTTCCTTTCGGGCGATGCGGCCGAGGCCTCGCCTGCCACGGCCAAGGCGATTGTCGATGCCGGGTGCGAGATCGGATCCAACAGCTACAGCGACGATTCGCTCAAGGGTCAGGACCGTGAGACGGTACGCGAACAGATCACGAAAGGCACCGATGCGATTAAGTCGGCGACCGGCGTGAAGACGATGCTGCTGCGTGCTCCCTACGCTGCCTTTGACGAGCAAAACTGGATTGATGCGATGGACCTGGTCTCCGCCGTGGTCTCGTGGAATATTGACTCGGGCGACTGGCTGCTCAACGGTGCCGACGAGCAGGTCTCAACGGTGCTCGATTCGGTGACGCCGGGCAATATCGTGCTGCTCACCGATAGAGACGAATGCGCCGAGCAGACGCTCGAGGCGCTGCCGCAGATTATCGACGGTCTTGTCGCCGACGGATACAAGATCGTGACGCTCAGCGACCTGGTCAAGACGGACACATCGCTGAGCAAAAAGCTCACCTCGCTGACGAAGGTCACCATGCCCAAGGACGCCGTGTTCCCCCAACTTGCCGAGGACGATGACACCACAGAGTAGTCATTGGGTAGTCGTTTAAGAACGTCCCCAAGGGCTATGTCACGGATACGTCAGCGTTTGGTATGCCTGCAATGTGCAGCGCATAAATTCGATGCCGCAGGGCGATGCTGATGCTATAGTTACTGCGGTTAATGAGGGTCAAGAGAAAGGTTACAGGTGAAATCCAAACCTCGACCATACAGTCGATGACCCCATGCAGGTGCTTTTTGCGCATGCACGGGGTGTAAGCGTCGAGCGGCGTGCCGCCCGCGCATGCGTATACATATCCAGAAGCCCCCGGACGCCGCACGCGCGGCCGCGTCCGGAGGAATAATGATGGGGAGCACCATTGAATTATCTGAGTGAGATGCTCAAATTGCCGGTCTTGGACGTCGACGGCGAAAAGCTCGGCGTGGTCAACGATTTTGGCATTGCTACCGGCGAAGTTTTTCCGCACGTGACGTCGCTCGCGTTCCGCGGCCCCGGCAAGACGCCGTTTATGATCAGCTGGCGCAAATGGGTCGACCGTATCGACGAGACGGGCGTGTATCTCAACACGTCTGCCACCAATATTCGCTTCTCGTACCTGCAGCCGACCGAGCTCCTGCTGGCGCGCGACGTGCTCAATAAGCAGATCGTCGACACGCAGGGCATGAAGGTCGTGCGCGTCAACGACATCAAGTTTTCCATGTCGGGCGAAAACCAGCTGCGCCTGTTGGGTGCCGAGGTCGGTGCCCGCGGTCTGCTGCGCGCGATCAGCCCCGCACTCGAGCACGTCGTCGAGGGCTTTATGAAGCACCTGGGCAAGCCGCTCAGCGAGGACATCATCGCTTGGTCCTACATGGACCTGCTCGACCGCTCGACTAAAAACATCCAACTCTCGGTGTCGCACAAGACGCTCGGCGAGCTGCACCCTGCCGACATCGCCGACATTATCGAGCAGCTCGACCCGCGCCTGCGTGCGCAGGTGTTTGCGCAGCTCGATACTGCCCAGGCCGCCGAGGCCATCTCGGAGTTCGATGACGACGAGCTTATGACCGAGATGCTCGAGGGCCTGTCCGACACCGACGCATCGTCGATGCTGGCCATGATGGACCCGGACGACGCTGCCGACCTGATCGACGAGCTTGATTACGAGAAGGCCGAGAAGCTCCTGCGCCTGATGGGCGTCAAGGAGGAGAAGGCGATTCGTAACCTGCTGGGGTATGAGGACAACACCGCCGGCCGCATTATGACCTCGGAGTTTGTCTCCCTGCCCGCCACGGCAACGGTCGGTGACGCCATCGAGGCGATTCGCGAGCTCGACGAGGACTTCGAGAGCGTCTACTACGTCTATACCGAGGATCCGAGCGGCATGCTGACCGGTGTGCTTTCGCTGCGCACGCTGATCGTAGCCGACCGCGACGCCACGCTGGGCCAGCTCGCCTATCGCGATCTGGTCTACGTGTCGCCCGACGAGGACCAGGAAGACGTGACGGACGAGATGACCAAGTACGACCTGGTTGCCATCCCTGTCTGCGACGAGAACCGTCATATCCTGGGTATCGTGACCTTCGACGATGCCATGGACGTTATCGCCGAGGAGCATCAGGAGGACCTGCAGATCGCCGGTGTCGGCTCGGGCGATAGCGCGTCGGACGACTCGACGAACGTGCTCAGCTGGTTCGTGCATCGTCAGTACTGGGTCGTCGTGTGGGGCATCGCCTCGTGCATTATGGCGACGGAGCTGGGGACGGCGCTGGGCTCCGCGCATCTGGTGGTGTTCCCCATGTGCGCCATGCCGCTCGTGCTGTTGGCTGCCTCGCGCATGGTGTCGTTCGTCAAGAATTACTTCCTCGAGTACGACGGTCACGACGACGAGCCCAAGCCGTACCTGGGATTCTTCTTCCAGAGCACGGGTATGGGCCTGATCCTTTCGCTCGTGACCTACCTGTGCGCGCAGCTGGTGCGCACCGCCGCGTTCCCCGATGCCTCTATGTTTGAGGAGCAGCTCTTTACCGGCTGCTTTAACATTGCCGCCATCATCTGCCTGGTGGGCAACATGAGCGCCGTGATTTACCTGATGGTGCTGTTCTGGCGCGATGAGCACGACCTTAACACGTCGGGTACCGCCATGAACGTCATCGCCGTCATGATCTCGTGTGTGGCGTACTGCATCGCCGCGGTGCTGCTCACCATGTCGGTCATGGGATAGGTGGTCGCGTGCAAAACACGAAGCAAAAGGGGAGCACCAAGCAAAAGCTGACCATCGCCGCCATCTTTGGCGCTATGGGCCCCGGTCTGCTGGCGGCGCTTTCGGGCAATGACGCCGGCGGCATTGCAACGTATTCCAGTGCGGGCGCCAGCTATGGCTACAAGATGCTCTGGATGCTTCCCGTCATGACTGTGCTGCTCATCGTGACGCAGGAGACCGCGGCGCGCTGCGGCTGCGTCACGGGTAAGGGCCTGGCATCGCTCATTCGCGAGCGCTTTGGCGTGCGCAAGAGTGTACTTGCTATGGCGGCGCTGTTGATCGCCAACACGGCTGTGACCATTTCGGAGTTTGCGGGTATTGCGAGCGGCCTTGCCCTCTTTGGCGTGCCGGCGAGCATCTCGGTGCCGTTGGTGGCGCTGCTGGTGTGGATGCTTACCATGTCGGGGAGTTTCCAGCGCATCGAGAAGATTCTGCTGCTGGTGAGCTGCGTGTTCGTGACCTATATTGTCGCCGCGTTTATGGCTGGCCCCAACTGGGGTGAGGTCGCGGTCGACCTGGTCGTGCCCAACATTCAAAATGACCCCAGCTACGTGTCGCTCGTGGTCGCAACGATCGGTACCACCATCGCACCGTGGATGATCTTTTTGGCTCAGAACAACGTGGTCGATAAGAACGCGGGCGAGGACGACATCGTGCTGCAGCGTATTGATACCGTGAGCGGCTCGCTTGCTGCCGATGTCATTGCCGGCTTTATTATCATCACGACCGGTACGGTGTTGTTCCCGGCGGGTATTCAGATTAGCGATGCCGCCGATGCTGCCCGCGCGCTGGAGCCTATTGCGGGTCAGTGGTCCACGGTACTGTTTGCCTCGGGCCTGGTCGCGGCGAGCTTCTTGGCCGCCTGCGTGCTGCCGGGCGTTACGTCGAGCGCTATCTGCGAGGCATTTGGCTGGGAGCGCGGTGCCGATCGCAGCTGGGACGAGGCCCCGGTCTATCGCGGCATCATTACGGCCATCATCGGCATCTCTGCCGTGCTGGTACTTATGCCCGGCGTCGATCTGTTCCAGATTATGATGACCTCGCAGGTCATCAATGGCGTGCTGCTGCCCGTGGTTCTGGTGTTCCAGGTGGTTATTGCCGCTGACCGTCACATTATGGGCACTAACCGCAACGGCCGCGTGTGGAATGTGCTCACTTGGGCGACTATCGGTGTGATTACGGTGCTGACGGTCGTCATGTTTGTTCTACAGGCGATGGGTTACAGCGCTTAGCGCCTCTTTTGGACTCCAAACAGGCCGCAGCGATGGACTGCGGCCTGTTTTTTGCCCGCTATAGGGCGTTAGTTATATGGCAGTGGACAATAAATGCCAAATATGAGTACTGTTGCCTTGCCGATAGCATTTACGACCAAGAAAATAATGAACATAGTTAAGAATCTGTTTATTAAAAGCGGGTCTCCAAGTCCTAAGCCGGCCATTCTGGTCAACTGGAAGGGTCGCGCGCTACCGCATGAGCGCCATTTTGGGTGGTTTTGCCTGCTACTAAAATGGTAACAGTACTCATATTTGCCCCTTTTTGTCCATGACCTCTTGGAGTCGGCTCGAAAAGAGTGATTTTGGGTTGTTTGCTGCGGGTGTGGGCTTGGAAACAACGTTCGGGGTGGCGAGGCGCCCAGAATTTGGTCGCAAGGAGGGCGTTCCTCGGCTGTGTCAGGAGTGTCCCTGGGTGCCGGCACATAAGGAACGTCCCTAACTGTCGGAGGGGGTGCCTGCCGTGGCAGGCACCCCCTCCGGATGTGGGAAGTTTGCGCTGCAGGTTACTTGTCGGTGCCCAGCTTGTGCGGCTTGAGAGCGAGCGCATTGACGAGCGCGTCGGTGGCAGACTTGACGGCTGCCGGCTGCGGATCGTTGACGTGATCCTCGGGATGCACGGGCAGGTCCTTCTTGACTGCATCGTGGATCAAGTTGAGGTACTCAGTCACGCCAGTGGTCGATAGGTGCGTGCCATCGCCATCGAACAGGTCGTTGCGATTGGCGCTGTATCCGAACCAGTCGATAACGCGCACGTTCTTGTAGCGCGTAGCGGCGTTGGCGATGGCCTGGTTGGTAGAGCCAACCCACGGCTGCGGGCTGCGCGTGTTCACAAACACCACAATACGCTTATCTCCTGCATCGGCCATGATGGCGTCGATCTGGTCGTCGGTTACCAAGCCATTGGTTCCCAGTGCAAAGACCACGATCTTGCCGGCAAGGTTCTGTTGGAGATAGCCCTCAAATGTCGCGCGGCCCGCATCAAACTGGCGGCCCTTTTCGGCATCGATATGGCTGTGCGGGAACACGCCGTCAAAGGAATCAACGGCGCGCAGCGACACGGAGTCACCGATCATCAACAGGTCGTAGGAGCCATCGGGGAAGCCGTCGTTGTCCTTGTCGGTGTCGTCGGCCGCCTGCTGGTCGGTGGGCGCGGTGTTTTTTGCTTCCTCGTTGAGGACTTCGACGCCCTCACCGCTCAGTGCGGAGGTCTCCGGCACAAAGATCAGGCCGCCCAGCGCGATAACAAGCACGATCCCGCAAGTGGCGCACACGGGAATATGCGCGCGCACCCAGTTGGCGGGCGTGGTGGTGCCGTCGCGGAACTCGGATACGGTGCGCCCAAAGGCGCCCTTTCTAAACGGCGTCTCGATAAAGCGATATGAACATTCGGCTACGGCGACCACCAACAACACCTGCAAAATGTACTGCCACCACGGCGTATCGTTGATGTTGGCGACCGGGTTCATGAGCAACAGTAGCGGATAGTGCCACAGGTAGATGCTGTACGAGCGCTTGCCAACCCACACGAGCGGCTCGGCGGACAGTGCGCGGGCAACCATTCCCTGGGGCTGCACGCAGGCCGCGATGACCATGAGCGTGAGGATGGAGCATAGCAGCGTGCCGCCGCGATACTGGAACGCGGTGTAGCCGTTGGTGAGCGCGACCATGGCGGCAAGGCCAACCAGACCCACGACGCCTAACACATCGATGGATGCGGGCGAGGACCAAAAGCGCACGAGGGCGCTCGGCTGTGCCGGGACGGTCTCGGCTGCGTTGTCGGCCTTCTCGCCAGGCTTGCCCTCGGCGTTCTTGCCGTGCTTGGCGGCGCCAGCCAGGCGATTGAGCCCCAAACGATGAGCGAGACGCACCGGCGCCAGGTCGCGATCGGGGATAAAGGCCATCCAGGCGCCCAGCAGCAGCGAGAAGACGCGGGTGTCGGTGCCGTAGTACACGCGGCTGGGGTCGGCGGCAGGGTTGTAGAGCACCATCATGGCAAGGGCGGATACCGCTGCGAGTCCCAGGACCACACGGCGCGTGTTGGGTTTGCTCACATGCATGGACACCATGGCAAACAGCAGCGGTGGCCAAACCAGGTAGAACTGTTCCTCGATGGCGAGCGACCAAAAGTGCGTAAGCGGCGAGGGATCGCCCAGAGCATTGAAGTACGAGACGTCCTGCAGAATCTGCCACCAGTTGTTAAAGAACAGCAGCGACGGCAGAATGTCGGGACGCATCTTGGTGAGCATCACGTGGTTAAAGATGGTGCACAGCGCGCAGGTCACGAACACTACCGTTACCACGGCGGGGACCAGGCGACGGATGCGGCGAATCCAGAAGCTCTTAAGGTCGATGCGGCCGGTCTTGGCGACTTCGTTGAGCAGCAAGCGCGTGATCAGATAGCCCGAAAGCACAAAGAAGATCGTGACGCCGAGCAGGCCGCCCTGAGCCCACGTGAGGTTGAGGTGATAGAGCACCACCGCGACGACGGCAAGCGTGCGCAGGCCGTCGAGCGCAGGGATGTAGCGGGACTTGGGGCGAGCAGGCGTCTGCTCCGCGGCGGGAGTGTTGGCGCGGCCAGCGTTGTTGGCAGAAGCGCGATGGGGGCTCGCGGTGCGTCGCGGCTCGTTGGCACGGCGCTCGCCCTTCACGCGTTCGTGCGGCGCCGGCTCGTTGCCCGTGCGGCGTCGACCGCGCGAGCCCGATTGCGAGAATTGTTCCATATAACATCATCCAATGACGAGAATAATCAGCACGTATTCATTGTAGCTGCCTGCCCCTGTGAATGCTTGCTGCTGGCGCAAGCTCAAGCGCGCGTCCACATCAAAGTGGACTAAAGTTATAGGGGGTGCGAGAGTGCACAATCGTTGGTCGACGGTGGGCGCAAAGCCTGAAGACGAGGAGGTTTCCATGGCGGATCACAGCATCGTTGCGGTGTTCGGCAGCATGAACATGGACCTTTCGGTGGCGTGCGAGCGCATGCCGCGCGCGGGCGAGACGGTCGATGGCAGCGGTTTTATCACCAACGCCGGCGGTAAGGGAGCCAATCAGGCCGTTGCCGCTGCGCGCATGGGTGCGCGCACGTGCATGATCGGCGCTGTTGGGCGCGATACCTTTGGCGATGCGCTTGTGGCAGGGCTCCAAGATGCCGGCGTGGGCGTTGAGTTCGTGACACGTCTCGACGACGTGGAGACCGGTACTGCGACTATCATTCGCTGTGAGAGCGACAACCGCATCGTGCTGTCGCCGGGCGCCAACCATGCGCTTGCGGGCGAGGACGTTGCCCGCGCACTGAGGCGCTTGGTGGCCGACGAGCTCGACGGCGATGCCAGCGAGATTGCCCCGGCTGCTGGCGGCGTCTTTATCGCCCAGGGCGAATGTGACCTTGCGGCGACGGCCGGGGCGCTTGCTTGCGCTCACGAGCTGGGGTTCTATACGATCTTTAACCCGGCGCCCGCCTGCGACCTGCCGGCAGGAGCGTGGCCAGCGGTCGACCTGGTCTGCCCCAACGAGACCGAGTGCCAGGTACTGACGGGCATTCTGCCCACGGATGATGCGAGTTGCGTCGCCGCGCTCAATGCGCTGCTCGACAAGGGCGCCGGGGCTGCGGTCATCACGTTGGGCGGCGCCGGCTCGGTTACGCTCGGCGATGGCGGTGAGCCGCTGCGCATGCCGGCGCTTTCGAGCGCGGTGGTCGATACGACGGCCGCGGGCGATACGTTTATCGGCGCGTTGGCGGCGGCTCGTCTGGAGGGCCTGCCGCTCTTTGAGTGCATGGCGGCGGGTGCTCGCGCCTCGGCGGTGACGGTGTCGCGCCTGGGCGCTCAGCAATCAATTCCCACGCGTGCGGAAGTCGAGCACAAGTTTGGTTTAGACGGTTTGGATGTAGACGGAGAAGCGGAGTAGAACAATGGCAACCAAGAAGCTGATCCTTGATCTGGATATGGGTGTGGATGATGCGATGGCGCTCGCCTATGCCATCGCGAGCCCCGAGGTGGAGCTCGTCGGCATCACCACGTGCTTTGGTAACGTGCGCGTCGAGCAGTCGGCGCACAACTGCCTGGCGGTGCTCGACCTGTTGGGTCGTCCCGAGGTGCCGGTGTACCTGGGCGCCGATCGTCCCATGAAGGCGACCGAACCCTACACGCCGCCGGCGTCCACCACGCTTATCCACGGCAAGAACGGTATTGGCGGCGCAAGCGTGCCCGCCTCGCCGTACGAGCCGGTGGGAGCGACCTCGGCCGACGGCAACGCGGCGGTCGATTATCTGATCGATGCCGCGCGTACCTATGGTCCCGATCTGGTCTACGTAGCGACTGGCCCGCTCTCCAACCTGGCGCTCGCCCTGGAGCGCGATGCGGCGGCGATGATGTCCATCGGCCGCGTGGTCGTGATGGGCGGCGCCCTTACCGTGCCCGGCAACGTGAGCGCGGGCGCCGAGGCCAACATGGCGAGCGACCCCGAGGCAGCCGACGCGGTGCTGCGCTCGGGCCGTAAGCTCACCATGGTGGGTCTGGACGTGACGCATCGCGTGGTGCTCACACGCCGCGACATTGCCGGCTGGACGGGCTCGGGTACTATGGCTGGCTGCGCATTTGCGAGCATGGTCGAGCACTACATTGGTTCGTACGAAATGAACGCGTCCTACCTGGGTGGCTGCGCGCTGCACGATCCACTGGCGGTTGCCGTGGCGATCGACCCCACGCTCGTAGGTGCGCTCGGCTGCAACCTGCGTGTTGATCTGCTGGGCGAGTACCGCGGTCGCACCATCTGCGACGAGCACCGTCTGTCCGATCCAGATAAGAGCGCGCTCGTGGCGCTGACCGTCGACGCCCCGCGCTTCCTGTCCGAGTTCAAGGCCCGTATGGCTCGTGTCCTGGGCTAAATGATTTTCACGCCCCGTCCCATGTAGTCAATTTGGGACGGGCTTTTTTAGCTACCGAGTAAATACGCCCGTTGGGGGAATAGTCGCGTCGCTTCGCTTGACAACAGGCTAAACTAGCTATTAAACATTTACTATTCTGTTTAGATTGAATTTGCGGTCGTTTAGTTGTCGAGTCACGGGGCGGTCAGGCCACGATGCTCCGCCACGACCGTTGCTAGGGGGAACAATGGCCAAAGCAAGTGTTCGCGAGATCAGCCGCATCACCGGTTTTTCGCCCGCAACCGTGTCCAACGCGCTCAACCGCAAGCGCAGCGTGAGCGAGGAGACCGCCAAAGTCATCCTGGAGTGCGCGCAGTCGCTCGGCTATCAGCAGTCGACGCAGCTCGAGAGCATCCAGTTTGTGCTCGCGCGCAAGACGGGCGCCATCCTGGACGAGAGCACCTTCCACCCCGCGGTCATCGAGGGCGTGGAGCGCCAGGCGCGTCGCCACGGCATGAGCACGAGCTTTGTCTCGCTCGACTTTAGCGACCTAGACGCCGTGCGTCCGCAGGTCGAGGGCCTGATTGCCGATCCGGCCGCCGCTATTGTACTAATGGGTACGGAGTTGGGCGAGGAGGACTACGCCCTGTTCGCTAACGCCGCCGCCCACCTGATTGTGCTCGATGGCTGGAGCGACCGCCAGTACTTTGATGCCGTGGTCATTGCCAATACCGATTCGGTGCTGCGTGCCGTGGACTACCTTATCGAGAAAGGTCACAGGCAAATCGGCTATCTGGCGGGCGACCTTCGTATCCGCAACTTTAAGGACCGCGAGCGCGGCTATCGCCAAGCGCTTGAGGATGCGGACCTCGAGGCCAATCCGGCATGGCACGTCACGCTGGGCACCACGCTCGAAGGTGCCTATCGCGATATGGGTGCATGGCTCGACAGCGTCTCACGCGACGACCTGCCGACGGCTTTCTTTGCCGAGAACGACGTGCTCGCCGTGGGTGCCATGCGCGCGTTCAACGAGCACGGCATTCGCGTGCCCGAGGATGTCTCGATCATCGGCTTTGACGACCTATCTCTGGGCGCTTTTTCCAACCCGCCGCTCACCACGGTGCATGTTCCCAAGCACGAGGTGGGCGAGATCGCGGTGCGCCGCCTGGTGGGCAACATCCGCAATCCCAAGAGCTATACCTGCAAAACGGCTGTGTCGACCTATTTTGTCGAGCGCCAGAGCGTGCGCGAAATCTAGGCGGAGACGGCATCGCCTGCAGCGTGCCAAAGCTCGCTAGGGCAGTAAACATAGCGCTATTCAAAAGAGGGTCCTTCGGGGCCCTCTTTTTGTTGCTCTTGTATGTTCAGATTGTTTACATACCGTTTAGGCTGATTTCTCTACCGTTTACGAGACTTTCGCGCTAAACTTTTAAACAAAAGAGTAAAACATTTAGTAAACAGAACAAAACGAAATATGCGTCTGTTTACTGAACATGTGACTAGGGGAGGACGTACATGGACAAGATCAAGCTCGGCTTTGTGCCCACGCGCCGCAGTATCTTTAGCGCGCCGGACGCGATCAAGTATCGCGGTCTGACGGCTGATCGCCTGCGCGAGATCGGCGTCGAGATTGTGGATATCGACGACATCAACGACGAGGGCCTGCTGTTCGACGACAGCCATATCGCGCCTATCGTCGAGAAGTTCCGCGCCGAGGGCGTCGACGGCATCATGCTCTGCCACGCCAACTTTGGTACCGAGTATGTCTGCGCCCGCCTTGCCCGCGAGCTCGGCTTGCCCGTGCTGCTGTGGGGGCCGCGCGACGAGCGCCCCGAGCCCGACGGCACCCGTCTGCGTGATAGCCAGTGCGGCCTGTTCGCCACCGGCAAGGTCCTGCGCCGTTTCCAGGTTCCCTTCACCTACATGACCAACTGCCGTCTGACCGATCCCGAGTTCGAGCGCGGCGTCTGGGACTTTTTGGCCGTGTGCAACGTGGTCAAGACCTTCAAGCACACCCGCATCCTGCAGATGGCCACCCGTCCGTTCGACTTCTGGTCCACCATGTGCAACGAGGGCGAGCTGCTCGAGAAGTTCAACATCCAGCTTTCGCCCATCCCCATGACCGAGCTTGTCCAGGCCGTGCGCGACGCCCAGGCTGACGAGCAGGCCATGGCAGCCATGCTCGCCCACATTGGTGACAGCTTTGAGATCTGCATCCCCGAGGACAAGGTTCCTGCGGTCGCAGGACTCGCCATTGCCATGAAGCGCCTGGTCGAGAAGTACGGCTGCAACGCCGGCGCCATCCAGTGCTGGAACGCCCTGCAGGACGAGTTGGGCATTATGCCCTGCGCCGCCAACGCAATCCTCAACGAGATGGGCATCCCCATCGTATGCGAGACCGATATCCATGGCGCCATCACCGCGCTGATGGTCGAGGCCGCCGACCTGGGCCGTCACCGCGGCATGTTCGCCGACTGGACCGTGCGCCATCCCGATAACGAGAACGGCGAGCTGCTGCAGCACTGTGGTCCCTGGCCCTGCAGCTGTGCGGCCGTCAAGCCCAAGCTCACCTACCCGCTGGCGTTCGATCACCCCGGCGCGCTGACGGCCGAGGCCAAGCACGGCGACCTCACCCTTGCTCGCTTTGACGGCGACAACGGTGAGTACTCGCTGCTGCTGGGCAACGCTCGCGGCATCGACGGCCCGGCCGGCATGGGCACCTACCTGTGGGTCGAGGTCGACAACCTCAAGCGCCTCGAGACCAAGATCGTCGAGGGTCCCTACATCCACCACTGCGTCGCCATTCACGCCAACGTGGTACCGGTGCTCTACGAGGCATGCAAATACCTCGGCATTGTCCCCGACCTGTACGACCCCATCGAAGAAGACGTCAAAGCTTACCTGCGAGGAGAGTAGAAATGGCAACTATCGAAGAGCTTGAATCCCTGCGTTGGGACCTTCGCCGCGATTGCGTCGATATCATCATGGCTGGCGCCGGCGGGCACATCGGCGGCGACATGTCGGTCATCGACGCCCTCATGACCCTCTACGCCAACCACCTCAACATTTCGCCCGAGACCGTCGACGATCCCAACCGCGATCGCTTCGTGCTCTCCAAGGGCCACGCCATGGAGGCCTACTACGCGGTGCTCTGCCACGAGGGCTATCTGGACCTCGACGACGTCAAGGCCCGCTTCTCTAAGTTCGGCAGCCCCTACATCGGCCACCCCAACAACAAGCTCAAGGGCATCGAGATGAACTCGGGCTCGCTGGGTCACGGCCTGCCCGTGGCCGTCGGGATGGCGCTTGCCGGCAAGATGGATGGCCGCGACTACCGCGTCTACACCATCATGGGCGACGGCGAGCTTGCCGAGGGCTCGGTCTGGGAGGGCGCCATGAGCGGCGGCAACTACCAGCTCGATAACCTGTGCGCGCTCGTGGACCGCAACCGCCTGCAGATCAGCGGCAGCACCGAGGACGTCATGAAGCAGGACTCGCAGGAGGAGCGCTGGGCCGCCTTCGGTTGGAACGTGCTGTCCATTCCGGGCAACGACGTCCAGGCCATCGACGCCGCGCTGACGCTGGCCGCCGAGACCAAGGGTAAGCCCACGGTCATCATCCTCAACACGGTGAAGGGCTACGGCTCGCCGGTTATGGAGGACAAGGCCGCCTGGCATCATCACCTGCCCAACGATGAGGAATATGCCCAGATCATCGCCGATTTCGCTGCCCATAAGGAGGCTATCAATGGCTAACAAGATCGCCAACCGCAAGGCTATCTGCGACACGCTGCTCGAGGCCGCCGCAACCGATAAAGACATCGTCGTCCTGTGCTCCGACTCCCGCGGCTCCGCATCGCTCACGCCGTTCTTCGATCAGTATCCCCAGCAGTCCATTGAGGTCGGCATCGCCGAGCAGGACCTGGTGAGTATCGCCGCCGGTATGGCCTCGTGCGGCAAGAAGGCCTGGGCCGCCTCGCCGGCGTCCTTTGTGACCACGCGCTCGTATGAGCAGTGCAAGGTCGACGTTTCGTACTCCAACACCAACGTCAAGCTCATCGGCATCTCGGGCGGCGTGTCCTACGGCGCCTTAGGCATGAGCCATCACTCCGCGCAGGATATCGCCGCCATGAGCGCGATTCCCAACATGCGCGTGTATCTGCCGAGCGATCGATTCCAGACCGCCGAGCTCGTGCGTGCCCTGGTCGCCGACAACAAGCCGGCCTACATCCGCGTGGGTCGCAACCCGGTGGAGGACGTGTACACCGAGGACGAGTGCCCGTTCCAGATGGATCGCGCCACCTGGGTGCGTCGCGGCACCGATGTGACGATTGTCGCCACCGGTGAGATGGTCCGCCACGCCGTGGACGCCGCCGACCTTTTGGCCGAACAGGGCATCTCGGCAACGGTGCTCGACATGTACTGCGTCAAGCCACTCGATGCCGAGGCCGTGATCGAGGCCGCCGGGGCTACGCGCGCCGTCGTGACCGTCGAGGAGCACAGCCCCTTCGGCGGCCTGGGTTCCATGGTCGCGCAGGTCGTGGGCGAGCATTGCCCGCGTCCGGTCAAGTGCCTGAGCCTGCCCGATGCGCCGGTCATCACCGGCACGAGCCCCGAGGTCTTCGCGCACTACGGCCTGACGGGCGAGGGAATCGCCAAGACGGTCGCCGAGTTCCTTCCCGCAGAGTAATTGGTGCATCGGGGACAGGTTTGCACCAATCCTTTTAGGTTGAATTCTGAGCAGGCCGGCTGCGCTCTCATGAGCCGGTCGGCCACTCGCTCCTTGTCCGTCGGGTTTTAGTTTTGAATCGACGGGGGAGACAGGAGAGTACATGAGCAAATACATCATCGGAATCGATCAATCCACGCAGGGCACCAAGGCGCTGCTGGTGGACGAGGGCGGCCATTTGATTCATCGTGCCGATCGCCCGCATCGCCAGATTGTCAACGAGGCCGGCTGGGTGAGCCATGATCCAGCCGAGATCGCCGCTAACGTGCTGGCCGTGGCGCGCGCCGTGGTGGAGGAGACCGGGGTCGATCCGACCGACGTCGCCGGCATCGGCATCTCCAACCAGCGCGAGACTACCGTTGCCTGGAGCCGCATGACGGGCGAGCCGCTGTGCGACGCCGTGGTGTGGCAGTGCGCCCGCGCCCGCGAGCTGTGCGACGAGCTTGCTGCGCGCGAAGGCGTGGCCGAGCTGGTGCGCGACACGACGGGTCTGGTGCTCTCGCCCTACTACCCGGCGGGCAAGATGGCCTGGATCCTCGCGAACGTTCCCGCGGCTGCCGAGGCCGCTGCGGCGGGCGAGCTGTGCCTGGGCACCATCGATGCCTGGGTGGTCTGGACGCTCACGGGCGGCGCGGAGTTTCACTGCGACTGGTCCAATGCCAGCCGCACGCAGCTCTTTGACCTGCGCCGTGGCTGCTGGAGCGAGCCGGTGTGCGAGGCCTTTGGCGTCGATTCGGCTTGCCTGCCGCAGGTGACCGATTCCGATGGCCTGTTCGGCATGACGAACCTGGGCGGCTTTTTGCCGGCGCCCGTGCCCATTCACGGCGTGCTCGGCGACAGCCATGCCGCCTTGTTTGCCCAGGGCTGCCATAGCCGCGGCATGGCCAAGGCGACCTATGGCACCGGCAGCTCGGTCATGATGAACGTCGGCGACGAGTTCGTCGCCAGCTCGCACGGGCTTTCGAGCTCGCTTGCGTGGCGTATGGACGGTGTGACCGAGTACGTGCTCGAGGGCAACGTGAGCTACGCGGGCGCTGTCAAGACCTGGCTGCGCGACGACCTGGAGCTCATCAACAATCCCGAGGAAGTCACCGACCTGTGCTACGCCGCCAATCCGGCGAGCCGCGTCTACTTTGTGCCGGCGTTTACCGGCCTGGGCGCGCCACACTGGGCGAGCGATGCCGAGGGCTGCGTCTTTGGCATGACGCGCACCACGGGCCGTGCGGAGTTCGTAAAGGCCGCCGACGAGTCGATCGCCTATCAAATCTTTGACGTGATTGATGCGATGGTCGAGGATTCGGGCGCGGCACTGGCCGAGCTTCGTGTTGACGGCGGCCCCACGCGCGACGCGTACCTGATGCAGTTTGAGAGCGACTTGGTTGGCTCGCCCATCCGCATCGCGAGCAACGACGAGATGAGCGGTCTGGGTGCGGCCTGGGCCTGCGGCATTGCGCTGGGCATGTACACGCGCGACGTCGTTGACGTCTACGGCGCTCGCGGCATCGTGGAGCCTGCCATGTCCGCCGACGAACGAGCCAAAAAGATCGCCGGCTGGCGCCATGCCGTGAAATCTACAATCGCGTACACCGCCTAGCATGATTATTCTGAGACGGGGATTAAAAACTCATTGATCCCCGTCCCGGGCAGCTCATTTGGGACGGGGCTTTTTTGACTGGTATGATTGGTGCGATCATTCGAACCAGCTAAAAGAGCCCCGTCCCAAATTGACTACCGAGAGGATCTGCCATGGAGCGCATCGCGAGTTTTTCCGTTGACCATCTGCTGCTCGAGCCCGGCGTGTATGTGAGCCGCATCGACCGCGATCCGGCGACCGGCGCCGCCGTCACCACCTTTGACCTGCGCCTGACCACGCCCAACAAGGAGCCAGTTATGAACACGGCGGAGTGCCACACCATCGAGCATCTGGGTGCCACGTTCCTCCGCAATCATGCCGAGTGGTCGAGCCGCATTGTCTACTTTGGCCCCATGGGCTGCCGCACGGGCTTTTACCTGGTTGTCTTTGGTGAGCTGACGAGTGAGGAGATCTTGCCGCTCGTGCGCGAGCTGTTCGAGTTTGTTGCTGGTTTTGAGGGCGATATCCCCGGCGCCGCTCCCGAGGAGTGCGGTAACTATCTGGACCAGAACCTCCCCATGGCAAACTGGCTCGCGCGCCGTTATCTCGACCGCGACCTGGCCAATATCGACGAGAAGCACCTGCACTATCAGCAGGCATAAGGATGCTGGCAGGAATAGCGTTTGCGCCAGAAGCGCTCCCACTCTTGTGGGGGCGCTTTTTCATATCGAGCACTCAAAACAGAACGAGATTGTTCTAGAATGTTCGTACTGTCACATAAACGAACAGGAGCGAACATGCACATCTATTCTGTCAACGATCCCGAGTTCAAATCCTATGGCAACGTTTGGGATGACGTTCCGTCCGAGCTCACGTCGCCCGTGCTCGAGGCGCTCTCTGCCACGCCCATTCCCGAGGGTAGCAAGTACGTAGCAAGCGCGCCGGAGCTCGAGAGCGTCAAGGGTGCCGATAAACTGGGCTTTCTCATGTTTGGCGGCCGCCCCTTCCAGCTCGGCTGGTGCAACGGCCACAACACGCAGCTCAACTGCCTGGAGTATCACCGCGCCAGCGAGTTTAACCTGGGCGCCCGCGACTTTATCCTGCTCGTGGCGCATCGCTGGGAGATTGAGGGCGGCAAGCTCGACACCGCGTGCGTCAAGGCGTTCCGCGTGCCGGCGGGTACGGTCGTCGAAGTCTTCAACACCACGCTCCACTACACGCCCTGCATGGTCGACGACGGCGGCTTCCAGGTGATGGTGGCGCTGCCGGCGGGCACCAATGGCCCGCGCCCCGAGGCCGCAGCCGACATGCCTGCCGCCGGTGACAGCTACTGCTACTGGAAGGCCGACAAGTGGGTTCTCTGCCACGCAGATAGTCCCAAGGCTGCCGAGGGCGGCTACGTGGGCCTCGTCGGCAAGAACCTCGACATCGCCTGTGACTAGCATCTTCCGTCTCGATTTGTAACATCTAGCGGGCTAAATCGTCTCTACCTGTTACAGATTTAGACAAACTGCGGGGGGCTGCCCGAAAATCTCGATCTGTAACACCAGGCCCGGTTTTGGCTGCCTACCTGTTACAGATCGAGACAAACCGTCCCCAACCACCACAAAGGTGCCTGTCCCCTTTGTGGTGGTTTGGGGCGGCGGTATCAGAAAGTGTCAGGCAGGGGCGGCTGCCGGGCCGCCGTGTGCGAAAAGAAGTGTCGGCCTGCGTCGTTGCCGTTGAGTGGCGCGCTGCTTACGGGGATACTGAAACCACGACAAACAGCGTGTGAAAGGATTGATGCATGGCTTTCCGTAAAGACTTCCTGTGGGGCGGCGCGACGGCTGCCAACCAGTGCGAGGGCGCTTACGACGTGGATGGCCGCGGCCTGGCCAACGTGGACGTGGCGCCGCACGGCCCCGAGCGCTATGCGGTGGTCTCCGGCCAGCGCAAGATGCTCGACTTCGAGGACGGCTATTACTACCCCGCGCAGACCGGCATCGATTTCTATCACCACTACAAGGAGGACATCGCCCTCTTTGCCGAGATGGGCTTTAAGACCTTCCGCATGAGCCTGGCCTGGACCCGCATCTTCCCCAACGGCGACGAGACTGAGCCCAACGAGGCCGGCCTGGCCTTCTACGAGGACGTGTTCCGCGAGTGCCAGGCGCACGGCATTGAGCCGCTCGTGACCATCACGCACTTCGACTGCCCGATTCACCTCATCAAGGAGTACGGCGGCTGGCGCAACCGCAAGCTCATCGACTTCTACAAGAACCTCGCGGCCACGATCTTCACCCGCTACAAGGGCCTGGTAAAGTACTGGCTTACCTTCAACGAGATCAATATGATCCTGCACCTGCCGTTTATGGGTGCCGGTCTGGTCTTTGAGGAGGGCGAGAACAAGGAGGCCGTCGAGTACCTGGCCGCCCACAACGAGCTCGTCGCCAGCGCTTGGGCAACCAAGATCGCTCACGAGATCGACCCTGAGGTCAAGATCGGTTGCATGCTTGCCGCAGGTAGCTACTACCCCTACAGCTGCCGTCCGGGCGATGTGCGCCAGGCGCAGATTGACAACCAGAGCAACTATTTCTTCGTCGACGTTCAGAGCCGCGGCTACTACCCGGCCTATGCCGTCAAGAAGCTCGAGCGTTTGGGCATCGATGTGGGCATGACGGATGAGGACCGCGAGATCTTGGCCGCCAACACCGTCGACTTCATCAGCTTTAGCTATTACAGCACCCGTTGCTCCGCCGGTGCCGATAACCCCGATGTCGAGCGCACCCAGGGCAACGCCTTCGCCGGCGCCAAGAACCCCTACCTGCAGGAGAGCCAGTGGGGCTGGGCCATCGATCCGCTGGGCTTCCGCATCACCCTCAACGACCTGTACGACCGTTATCAGAAGCCGCTGTTTGTGGTCGAGAACGGTCTGGGCGCCAAGGATGTTGTCGAGGAGGATGGCTCCATCAACGACGACTACCGTATCGACTACCTGCGCCAGCATATCGCCGCGATGCGCGATGCGGTGACCGAGGACGGCGTTGACCTGCTGGGCTACACCACCTGGGGCCCGATCGACCTGGTGTCTGCCGGCACGGGCGAGATGTCCAAGCGCTACGGCTTTATCTATGTGGACCGCGACGACGCCGGCAACGGCACCCTCAAGCGTTCCAAAAAGAAGAGCTTTCACTGGTACAAGCATGTCATTGAAACGAATGGTGAGGATCTGTCCTAAGGAAGCCGAGACACTCAACTTCAGAGTTTCCTAACCAAAACGCCCGGCGAGCAGTTAATGCCCGCCGGGCGTTTTGTTAAAAGAAGTGAAAGCACTCATTGGGGACGTACTTAAATGAGTACCCGCAGAATGAGAGTGGATAATCTCCCGTTTTTAGCCTGTTTGTGGGCTCAAAGTGGGAGATTATCCACTCTCGCCATTTGGGCGTCCAAAAATCCTCGCTCGTTTTGTCTTAGTCATTGGGGACGTTCTTAAACGACTAGTCGCTGGGGACACCCTTTGCCGTCGGCGGATTTTGGGACATGTGGCCCGCTTTTTGGGCCCGCCTGTCGGTACACTAAAAGCACTATGGGTACCCGCGAGCGACATATCGGCCACGCGACCGCCCGATCCGCGCCCGTGGCGGATCTTAGGGGCGGCAGGCTCTTCGCCATGCCGCGATTCCTTGTTGGCATATCGCATGGCGTGTATCGCCACCGCGTCTTTGTTATCGCCGGCGCCATTACCGCGCTGTTCCTTATGCTTTTGGCAGTCTTGCCGGCACTGTTTGCCTCCGACCCCAAGCTTTCCAACACCGTGCCCGCCTATAGCGAGGTGTCCGAAGAGGTCGTGGATGCGCTCGTCCACTCGAGCTCTCTCCCGCTGCTTGTCGCCGCAATTGCATTTTCAATCTGGGGTGTGTTGGCGTACCTACGCTGCTTGGACTACGTCTTGCGCCGCCGCCTTGTTGCCATCGCCGCCATTTGTGCCCTGTGGATGATCGAGGTCATCCTCAAATATAAGTCGTTCACGCCGTTCTATGCCACCGTGCTGTGGTACCTGTACTACGTGCCCATGACGCTCATTCCGCTGATCTACCAGCTGTGCGGTCTGCGCCTCGCGGGTTTGGAACAGCATCGTATGGGGCGTCGGTACCGCACCGTTTTGTGGGTCATGGCTGTCCTGCTTATCGGCTTTGTGCTTACTAACGATGTTCATCAGCAGGTCTTCCATTTCGATCGATCGAGTGGAACCTGGAGCAACGATTACACATATGGTTGGGGCTACGGTACCGTTCTGGTATGGACAGCCTTTAACTTCGTTGCCTTTTTTATCTTGGTAGGACGGTCCTCGTCTTTTCGTATTCAGCGTTTCTCGGGCACGGCGGCGCTCGTACTGCTGGGTGGCGCATTCTTTGCCGTCTCGTATGCGTTGCGCGTGCCCTGGGCATGGAGGCTCAACTTTTCGCTCGTCTATTGCGTCCTGTGCGTGGTGGCGATGGAAATCTGTCTCGATTGCGGTGTCATTCCGTCGTATCACGACATCGCCGGCATCTTCGACACCTTGCCGCTCGACCTCAAAGTTCTAACGCGCGACCTGCAGGAAGTCTATGCCACGCCGGCGTCAAAGCCAATGCCGGTAGGCGTGCGCGAGGAGTTGCGGACCCAGGAGCACGGCCACGCCCATGCCTTTGCTGTGGCGTCCGATCCCGATGTGGTGTACCGTGCCTTTCCACTGCTGGGCGGATCGGCCCTGCTTGCCCAAGACGTGTCGGATCTCAACGAGCTTAACCGTGAACTGGCACATCGTCGCATGGAACTGCAGCGTCAAAACGAGCTGCTCGCCGCCGACTACGACCTTAAGACGCACCTGGCAGATCAAGAGGCCGAGACCTTGCTGGTCCAAGACGTGGACCAAGCACTTGTCCGCGCGCTCGAAGGGATGTACGACCTGCTGAGTTCGCTGCCGCCGTTGACCGACGAGGCGTCTTCGCACGAGCGTTACCGCATGCTGCAGCGCGCCAAGATGCTCGTCGCCTATTGCAAGCGCAAAGGGTCGCTCACGTTGGCACAGCACGGTGAGAGCGGTTTTGATCGCGACCGCATTCAGCTCATTGCCAACGAGCTCGCAAGCGACCTGCGCACCATCGATATCGATTGCGCCTCGATTATCGCCATACGGCGCCCGATGCACGCCAGTACGGTAAGCGCCCTGTACGACTGCGTGTATGACTTTGCGTTTTTTGCCTACACCACCGACCATCCGGCGCTTATGTATCACTTGGGCGACCATGACCGGTGCAGTGTCGAGCTGCGCGCCACGCTTTTTTCCAACGATGATGAAGATCTTTCGCAGACGCCCGCTGCGCAAGAGCTCGAAAGCGCTCTGCAAGGGCGCAACGTGGCATACCGCCTTGAGGGCGAGCCCGGCCAGCTGCGCATGATCGTCTTGATGCCGAGGGCGGGTGAGTGACGATGCAGATTTCGCTCATCCTTCCCCAAATCGTTGCGCTCGATGTTGTCTTTGCCCTGGCTGCGTGTCTGCAGACGATCCACGTCCCGCTCATCGCATCGCGCCGCTCGTCCTATAACCGTAAGGTGATTTGTGCCTACGAGACGAGCCTTGTGCTTCACCTGATGATTTCGGCGCTCATCTTATTCGCGTCGTCTGGCTCGTATCTGGTGGCGCCGCTTGACGTTTGCGCCAGGGCAATGGGCGGAGTGCTGTGGCTCAATGCCGCGATCTTTGCCTATGGCGTGGTGCTTATGGTGCACTATCGTCGCCCTGTCATGCTGGCCGAGCTGCTGCTTGTTGTCGCCGTTACACCGCCGGTGGTTTTTGCCATGGGCTCGGCGTGGGCCGTTGTCCTTGTCGCAGAGGGTGCGTTTTTCCTGTTCCGCTCCATCGCGGCGCTCTTGATGGACGTCCGTAACCGCCAAGAGGACATCACCGCGTTCTCGACGATTGAAACCATCAACGTGATTCCCGTGGGCATCCTGTATCTGGACTCGAGGGGCCGTCCACTGCTCATGAACCGCTGCATGCGCAAAAACCTGGTGGAGCTTCATATGCCCACCGACCTAGGCGATATGAGCGGTACATGGAACGACCTGCGCAAGCTCAGCATGCAAATGCCCGAAGGCGGTAAGAACCGCGTGCGGATCAGCCTGGACCGCTTTGGTGAGGCGCGTGCGGTGGTCGAGGTTTCTCCCGCCGAGATTCGCCTGTTTGTGTGCGATGGCGTTATGGTCTCGGGCCGTTCGTTCGAGCGCATAATCGGTCTGGACGTGACAGAGTATGCGCATGCGCATGACCGCCTGGCGCAGGCCAACCACCTGCTTGAGCTTGCGGGCCAAGAGCTCCAGGCCCAGATCGAAGAAGTCAAAAAAGTTGCCGACAATGCGGCCTATCTGCGCATGCGCGCCCGCGTTCACGATGTGATCGGCCAGCGCCTATCAATCCTTCATCGCTATTTGGAGGAGGGGCGCTTGGACGACGAGTCGCTCGAGCAGATCGACCCGCTGCTGCGCTCAATCGCTGCCGATCTGCGCAGCGGGGGCGACACCGAACCGGCAGAGCAACTGGGCGATATCGTCCATGCTTTTGGCCTGGTGAGCGTGCAGATCGATGTTGAGGGTGCGCTGCCTGAGGACGCGCGTGTCGCCGCTGCCTTTTTGCAGATTATCCGCGAGGCCTCGACCAACGCCACCAAGCATGCGCAGGCGCATCGGGTCCATGTGCGCTTGTGGCAGGAGAGGACGGATGCTGACGCCGTCGCGCACATGACGATTTCTAACGACGGGTCCCCGGCCCCCGTATCGTATCGCGAGGGAACGGGAATCCCAGGTATGAGGCATGTCGCGCAAGATCTGGGTGGCAGCCTAGAGGTCCACGCCACCCCGCCCTTTACGCTTACGGTATCCATTCCGCTTAACGCCAACGACACGTCCCAAAGGAGAAACTCATGATCCGCGTGTTAATTGTCGAAGATCAGGCCATCCTGCGCGAGAGCCTGGCGCGCTCCGTTGGCGACCAGCCCGATATGACCGTCGTTGCCGCGATCGCCGATGCCTCCGAGGCCTTGGGTGTCGCGCTCAAGGAGCGCCCGGACATGATACTGATGGACGTGTGCACCGAACACGATTCAAACGGCATCGTGGCGGCGGCACGCATCAAGGAGCAGCTGCCCGAGTGTCGCATCATTATCATGACAGGCATGCCCGAGATCACCTTTGTCGATCAGGCCCGCGAGGCGGGCGTCGATAGCTTTGTGTACAAGAACGTCGGTATCGACGAGCTGTTCGCCGTGATGCGCTCCACGCTGGCGGGTTACTGCACGTTTCCCAAGCCGCCCGAGAGCATCTTCTCGGGCACGGCGGCCCTCGACGATGTCGAGCTGTCGATCTTGCGCCTTGCCTGCGAGGGTAAAAGCCGCCGCGAGATTGCGGCCGAGCTGTTTATGAGCGAGGGCACCATCAAGCGCCGCATCTCGGAGATCCTGAGCAAGACCGGCTACGACAACATCATGCGCCTGGCCGTGCATGCGGTGACCGAGGGCAGCATCGTTCCCAACATGGAGCGCCCGTAATCGACGCGCTCACCCGTGTTCCGGCGCCGCAAAGATAGGCCGCCCACCGTTTCGCATCTAAAAACGGCGGGCGGCCTGCTTGTATGGGCAGTGCTGTCGGCATAAAGCGGCGGGGCCGCAGGATCATCTCCTGCGGCCCTGTCTGGTGTGCGCGGATGTGTCCGCCAATCCGCGGCTGATGTTACGTGCCGTTACGCGATGGTTGCGCTGTAGGAGGCAACGTCCTCGTAGGAATCGGTCAGGTAGGCGTCGATGCCGATGGTCGTATTGACCAGGTCGTCAAGGCTATCGAGCGTGCCGTTCGAGAACGTGAATTCCTCGGTGGCGTTGGTGCCGGGCATCAGGTGAGCCGAGAACCAGGGTTCCTTCATGGTGCCGTTGACGTTGGTCTTGCCGCTGGGGGCGTAGAAGGTCAGGTCCTTGTCGCTCTTGTTGGTGATGTTGACGACAAAACCGATGTCGCCCCACTCGTCCTTGAACTTCTCGGTGATGGTGATGGTGCACAGGTCGTCATCGGCAACGGTGACGGCGGGGGAGATTTCAATCTTCTGGACGTCGTCGTCTTCGACGGCCTCGTCGATCTCTTCTTCCTTCTCGGCCGCCTCGCGATCCTTCTTCACCGTGCCGGACAGGTCCTTGTCGGACTTGGTAAAGACAAGATTGCCGTCATCCTCTTCGAGGATGAGCTTGCCGTCCTTGAGCTTCATGTCATGCGACTCGTCTTCGGCGGTGATGGTTACGGTGGTGGCGTCCTTTGCCTCCCATTTAAGGTCGACGACTTCAAGGAACAGGTCGAGGGCACCTGTACCGTCCTCATCGAGAATCAGGACGCAGTGCACACCCCAATCCTCGAGCATCTTCATGTACTCATCGGTCAGTTCTTCGCCCTCCAGGGTTCCACCCGAGAGTTCCCAGCTGCCGACGAAGTTGGCCTTGGGGTCTTTGCCGCCGCCGCTGCAGCCCGTCAGGGCAAAGGCGAGCGCAAGGACGCATGTCAGAAATGCGAGTACGGACTTTTTGAACGTTGTCTTCATGGTGTCCTCCTTTATCGAACGAAACCCATAGAAGCAAATGCGGGGGTGGCGGATCCCCCGCCAATTACCAGGTAGAGGGGCTAGGGCCTGGGCGTTCCGCAGTTGCTGCAGAACTTGCCGCCGTTTTCGCTGCCGCAGTTGGGGCAGAACCACTTGGCCGGTGCCGGGGCGGGTGCGGGACTGCCGCACTCGGAGCAGAACTTGCCGGTGTTGGTGGCGCCGCAGCTGCAGGTCCATGTGCCGGCCGCGGGGGCAGCGGCAGGAGCCGGTGCGGGAGCGGGTGCCGGAGCCGGCTGCGGGGCGGCCTGCTGCTGTGCCTGGCCGGCGGCGAACAGCTGGCTGGCGTTCATGCCGCCCATGCCACCTGCCATGCCCATGCCCATAAAGCCTGCCATCGCGCCGTTGGGATTGGCGGCTGCCGCGCGCATTGCGTCGCTCTGGGCGCTGGCAATGTTGGCTGCCGCCATAGTGGGATCGCGCATGACGGCGGCCTTCTGCAGGTCCTTGATCATCTGCTCGTCTTCTTGCGAGGCTGCGATGGAGTTGACGCCAAAGCTCACGATCTCGACACCACGCAGGTCGCGCCAGTCGGCAGAGAGGACCTCGTTGAGCGCGCGGGCGAGCTCGGTGGTGTGACCGGGGATGGCGCTGTAGCGAATGCCCATCTCCGAGATCTTGGCAAAGGCGGGCTGCAGGGCGGTGAGCAGCTCGGACTTAAGCTGGCTGTCGATCTTGTCGCGCGTGTAGCTATCGGTCACGTTGCCGCACACGTTGGTGTAGAACAGCAGCGGGTTGGTGATGCGGTACGAGTACTCGCCGTTGCAGCGCACGGAGATGTCAACGTCCAGGCCAATGTTGTTATCGGCCACGCGGAAGGGCACGGGCGAGGCGGTGCCGTACTTGTTGCTGATGATCTCCTTGGTGTTGATGAAGTAGACGCGCTGGTCCTTGCCCGCGTCGCCGCCAAAGGTAAAGCGGCTGCCGATATTGGCGAAGGTCTCCTTGATGGAATCGCCCAGGTTGCCGCTAAAGACGCTCGGCTCGCTGCCGGTATCGAAGACGAACTCACCGGGCTCCAGTGCGACTTCGATGATCTTGCCGTTTTGCACCACGAGCATGCCCTGGCCGTCGTTGACGGCGATGACCGAGCCGTTGGAGATGACGTTGTCCTCGCCGCGCGTGTTGGAGCTGCGGCCACCGGTGCGTTTGCTGCCCTTGCAGGCCAAGACGTCAGCAGGCATCGATTCGCAGTAGATTAATTCCTTCCACTGGTCGGCCATGACGCCGCCGGCAGCTCCCAATCCAGCTTTCAAGAGTCCCATGGTGATCTTCCTTTCTCGTCAAAGGCCGGGTGGTATTGGTCGGATTGCTTAGTCGTCCTTGTCGTCTTTCATGACAACGGTGGTCTCGGTGTGGTTGAAGGTGTCGTGCTTCTCGGTCAGGTCGAGCTCGCCGCAGTACTCGTCGGCGTGGGTGGCCTCGTTGGCCGTCTTGAGCTGGCCTACCAGTAGCACGTCTCCGATAATCACGATGATCAGCGGCGCGACGATGTTGATGAGGATGCCCTCGATATCAAAGGCGAGGTAATCCGGATCGAAGGCGTTCTCACCCATAAAGAGAATCTGGGAGAGGATAAATCCGATCACAAAGAACAGCACCGAGGCAATAGCGAGCTTGGGCTTGGAGCAGGGGAGCTCGCCGACCAAGCGGCCGGTCTGGCCGTTCATGGCAAACAGGTAGCTCTTGCCGTTCCACGAGGTGGAGAGCATCCAGACGGGGAACAGGGCGTAGTCGCTGTCTTCCCAGGTGTAGTCGAGCTGCTTGCTTTCGACCGTGGCATCGTCGTATTCGTCGACGACAGTCTCGCGCAGGGCCGAGATCGTGCTTTCTTCCATACGGCGCTCGGCGCGCGCCTTGCAGGTCTCGCAGTCCTCGTCGTAACGGTTGGCGATGTAGCCGGGCATATATGCGACCGAGAACGGACGCAGCGCGTCGTAGTCAAACGGCTCGATGGCGTCCATGTGGCCGTCGGGCATCTTGGACGATCCGTCGACGGGCACGCGCTTAAACGAGATATTGCCCTTGCGATAGGCATCGTAGTGGTCGGTGGTCGTGACGGTGCGGTCGGATTCCTCGGTCACGGTCTCGTTGGTCGCGTCAAAGTACACTTCGCCGTCCACGCGGGCGCCGTAGAGCCAAAACGGCACGTAGACACCTTGGACCTCGTCGATGTGGTTGCCGGTGACAAAGCTCTTGGGCAGCAAGATCTTGCCCTTGTAGTGTCCCTTGAGTGCGGCCGTGACGTCGTCGCGCCCGAGCTTAAACGGAATCACCAGGTCGGGCGAGAAGTCGCCAGAGAGCTGGCCGGGCGCCACGGCGGAGTTGCCGCAGTACGGGCAGGTGGTGACGGCGACGGTGCCGTCGGATACGAGCTCGGCGCCGCACGACGAGCAGATGTAGCCGGCGTTTTGGGCGAGCTCCTGCACGGCATCGTCGGCAGCAGGTTTGGGAGCTGCGGCTGCGGCATCGGCTTTGGCATCTGCCTTGTCCTGGCGCTCGCGATAGAGGGCCTCGACTTCTTCGACTTCAAAGCGTGAGTCACAGTAGTCGCAGACGAGCTTTTGCTCGGCACTGGCAAAGTGAAGGGGGCCGCCACACGCGGGGCACTGATAGTTGACGCTCTCGAAGGCCATGATCGGTCCTTTCCGTGCCGGAGGCTATGCGCCGATGGCGCCGCCGCAGTATTCGCAGCGCCCACTGGCATCGGGAATGGTGGTGGCTCCGCAGAAGGGGCAGGTCACCGCGGTCTTGGGGGCCTTGGCGGCCACGACGCTGTCGCGCGTCTCCTGGCGCAGCTGCACCAGCGCGTCGCGGACCTCGGTTGCCTGGCGCTTGGCCTCGCGGTATTCGATGGAGCCGCGCTGATCGATGGTGGAGTCGTTTACGCGCAGGTTGATCTCGGTAAAGTACGGCGTGTTGACGTGAATGGTCAGATTAAAGTCGTAATCCAGGTCGTAGCGCGGCGGGTTGTAGCTCTCGCGCTCGCCGTCCTTGGTCTCGCGATAGATTTCGGTGCGATGCTCGTCGATATCCATATCGCAGCCGAGTACCTGCGAGAACTCGATGATGTCGGGATTGGCGTCGCGCCAGCGGCTCTGCGAGGTGATGATCAGCAGGCCCGCGTCCTCATCGAGCATAATATTGGTGCGCCCGGCAGAAAGCGTGCGCGTGGGGTTGAACGACGCCAGACGCTCGGCGTTGGCCTCGCGGTAGGCGAGCTGCTCGCGGATATCGTCCGCGGTGCTGGAGCGATAGCCGTGAAAGCAGGGGGAGAGCTTGCCGGCGCACTCTTTGCACAGGTAGCCTTCATTGATTTTTGTCTTACCTAGAAGTCCCAGCTCGGTACCGCAAATCGCGCACTCTTTCTTCTCGAACATCTTGTCAAAGAAGCCCATGGCTGCCTCCCATCAACTGGTAGCGTGTGTCACTTTTGATGATGGGGGAGTGCGCAGCCTTTCACGATACCCAGACGGCTCAACGAGTCTCCACAACTGGGACACATGGCCCATTTTTCCTACTCATTGGGGACGTACTTAAATGAGTGAAACTACTCATTTAAGTACGTTCCCAATGAGTGCCCGCAGAATGAGAGTGGATAATCTCCCGTTTTTGGCCTGTGTGCAGGCTCAAAGTGGGAGATTATCCACTCTCGTCATTTGGGCGTCAAAAAATCCTCGTTCGTTTGGCGCCTGGGGACACTCTTTGTCGAATGCGGCGGCTGCCGAATGTGGGCGCCGTCCTTGCTATGCCACGGTTACGGCGACCTGGGCGTAGCGGCTGCAGGGGCGCTCGGCGCGCGTCTGCACGGTAAGGGTGAGCACAAGGCGGTCGCCGGGTCGCGCGTCGGCGGGCACGATGAAAGCGGTGTCTACCGTGCATTCTTGCCACAGCGACAGATCCTGGGCGCCTGCATAGCTCGACGGGTCCACGGCGACATCCCAATGTACATCGAAGCCCTTGCCGTCGGGGTCGACGATGGTCGCTGTAAGGTCGACGCGCTCGCCGGCTGTGGCGCTGCGGTCGGCCGTGGCCTCGACAACATGTGCCGGATGCGAGCAGGCTGCCGGATCATGGGCACACCATTGCGCGCGGGCGGCAAAGTCTTCCTGATAGGCACGCAGGTAGGGATTGAGATTGTCGTCTGCGGGCGTGCCGATGGAGGCAAAACCGGCGGGCGCCTTCGCATCGGGATGCCCATCAAAAAACATGCGTCCCAGCAGCGTATCGAAGCCGCGGTCGTCGATACCGCGCAGGCCAAACGGCAGCAGCGGAATATAGGTCATGCTGTCGCCTTCGGCCATAAAATCGCCGCGCTCAAACTGCATCGCGGGCATGCCTTCCAGGCCCCAATCCAGACGGGCATGCTTGCCAAACTGAAAGCGCTCAGGCTCGTTTTCGTAGACCTTACCATCGCCATAGAGCATATAGCGTGCCATGAGGGGGCCGTTGCCCTGCGTGAGATTCTGCTCGGGCCAGGGAGCCTTAAACAGCGGCAGCGTATCGGGCTGAGCTGTTTTGGCGTCGAAATAGTTGCCATACATATAGGGCGTACGCCAAAAGATGAGCTCGGGAAAGAGCTCGCGCCCATGGTCGAGCCACGAGTTATCCTGCCCCACACCATCGGCAACGCCCATCACGCGCACCTTCTGATAGACCCGCTGCTGTACGGCGGGCCACTCGGGTGTGGCGCGATAACGCTCGGCAATACTCATGAGGGCGCGAACGATCGTATTCATACCACCCCAGCTGGGCAGCCACAGCGTGCGCGGGTCATCGTCCATGATGGCATCGGCGATGACGTGAGACCCTTCAGTCTCCTCGCGCACATCACCCTCAAAAGCAACATTTCCCACAAACGTACGCTCGATCATCTGGGCAGGCGTGGGAAACGGCGGTTCACCGGCGGCGTCCGCATTTGCCTGCAACTGCGGCCAAGCCTGGGTATATTCATTACTCCAGAGACTCTCAATCCAATGCTCGGGAAACGGCCGATACTCACGAAGCTCGCCAGCCAGCGGATCGGGCTCATGAGGCACAACAGCCCACTCATAAGAGCGCCGCCCTTTGGTCCGCCAATGCGAATTCACCTCGCCGAGCGTATGAACCCCATCCCCAAGAAAGTGATACTGCGAAGCCGTATACACCACAGCCTGAACATCAAGCAAGTTGAGATACAGAGCCAAATGAACAAGCGAGTTCATATCATCGACTTCCATATCAGTGGTAACAATCACCCGAGTCAACTTCTGGGACATAGGAACAGCTCCAATCAAAATCAATTCAGCCAGTTACGCGCAAGGCAAGACGGGACCCACGCCCCCATCGCCCGCGACCCGGCGGCCCGCCGGAAGCGGCCGACCAGCGTTTCGAACAACGTTAACTTAGGGGGGCTCTGACCTTTAGTTTTGTAAACATTCCGCAGCGCGAGCCCCGCTTATCCGATGCTCCGAAGGAGCAGGATAAGCGGGGCTCATGCGCGAGGACGTTTACAAAACTAAAGGTCAGAGCCCCCGATGGGATGGTTACCTCGAAACCCTGGCCGACCACTCCCAGCAGCCCACCGGCTCGCCGTCGATGAGTACGTTGCCCCCGTCGAAGTCTTGATAACACAGGTCGTTGAATTGGTGGATCCACACGCCGTGGTTGAACGTCTTCTTGGCCGAGCCGTCGGCCTCGCGATACACGCCGGTCAGGTCCTCGACATGGCTAAAGTAGGTGAGGTGCACGTTGGCGCCGGCATCGCGCAGGCGCGCCGTGAGCGGCAGCACGGTCTGTTGCGGTGACACGAGCTCGTCGCCCTTGGAGTGCGTAAACCACAGCGGCGTCTTGGCGAGCGCGGCCACGTCCTCGTCCGTGGCGTTGTACCACGGGGCGCAGCAGGGAAGGCCCGCGGCGAAGAAATCGGGGTAGTCGGCGCACAGGCGCAGGGTCATAAAGCCGCCGTTGGAAAGACCGGCGACCACGATGCGGTCGGTGTCGATGCGGTCGGCATGCTCGGCGACAAACTCATCGATAAGTGCCTTGAGCACGGGGGAGTAGATGCTCTGGTTGGAGTGACCAAGCTGCTCGACGCCGTTGTCCATCCAAAACGTGGGCGACTGCGGTACGAGCACCCAGGCAAAGCCGCCAAAGTAGCGCTGGATCTGCGCCTGGCTGATGGCCGTCACGCGGTTGCCGATATAGGCGCGCGTGGCGCCTTCGCCCTGCGTGGCGCCCTTGCCCTCGCCGGCGCCGTGCAGATACACCACGAGCGGTGCCTTTTGGGGCACGGCCGTGGCCTCGGGCGCAAAGGGGTTGAAGCATGCCGAGTCCTCGGCCTTAAAGCTGGGCTCAAAGAAGCCGTATTCGAGCGCGATACCGTCGACGGCGGTCTTTTGCGTGTCGTTGCTCCAGCCTTTGAGCGCAGGGCAGATATCGCCACGGCAGGTGTCGAAGACCAGGCCGCAGGTGGGATCGTCGCCGTCGTTGCCGGGAAGAGCCGCGAGCTGCGTGATGTGCAACTGGTCATCGAGCATGCGCGAGCCCATGACGCCGCCTTCGATCTTTTTGGTCAGGCGCTGCTCGGCGACCTCGAGCGCCACATGGGTGCCCACGGCGAGCTTACGTCCGTTCTCGTCGCACGGATATGCGGCGAGAATGTCGATGTAACCCACGGAGGGCGCGGCATGGTCGGCGCCGCGTTCCTTGCGCATCAGAACATCGCCCGAGCGCTCGTGACGCTCTACATATATATGGAAGGTGTTCGCGTCGATGTCGTTGGCGCGCACGGTGCAGGGCAGGTCGAGTACGACCTTGCTGATCCAGGGGCCAAAGTCGCCCAAGGTGGTGACGGTTGCGTAGGTACACAATTTGAGTTCCATGAGCTGCCTCCCTTGCGCCGCGAATGCCTGGCATCTGCGGCAATACAAACTAAACATGTTTAGTGTAATCTAGAATTGAAGAATAACCAGATGAACTCGGTAAACGGCAAAATTGAACACGTCGTGAACTACTAAACGTATGTTTACTAGCTTCTAGCAGGGATTCTGTTGATGAGTTAACAGATCAGTGAGGTGTTCATCAAAATAAAATCCCACGTAAATGGCTATATATCAATAGAGGGTCAAAGAGACCATCTCCCGCCATTCAAATACGTTCACCCCCGATTTCCTACCGTTCACCGGACTGTAGACGGCAAAATTGCCATAAATTCGGCGCTCCGTGTAAACTAAAGCCCGTAAACGTTCAGTAAACACCTTGTTTACAAAAGCGTATCCAAGGGTCCGGCAACCGTAAGGGGTTATAGTCGCCGGGCCAAAGGCGTGCCTAAGCCCAAGGGGGCTGGCACACGAAGATATGGGGAGGGGTCCCATGGCAGTAGATAACAAGCAGATTGCCACCGATGTCCTCGAGCTCGTGGGCGGCGCGGAGAATGTTTCCGTTGCCACCAACTGCATGACGCGCCTGCGTCTGACGCTCAAGGATAACAGCAAGGCCGACGTGGAGAAGATCAAGAAGGTCAAGGGTGTTCTGGGTTGCCAGTTTGCCGGCAGCCAGCTCCAGGTCATCATCGGCCAGAACGTGCCCAAGGTGCTCGCCGAGTTCGTCGCCATCTCCGGTGTCAAGCAGGGTGAGGCCGTCAACGAGAACCTCGATGCTCCCAAGGAGAAGTTCGAGCTCAAGAACCTGCCCAATATCATCCTCGACTATCTGTCGGGCTCCATGACCCAGCTCATCCCGCTGCTCATGGCCGGCGGTCTGTTCCGTACCATCGCGGCCGTCCTCGGCCCCACCATGCTCGGTGTGCTCTCGGCCGACGACCCGACCTATACGTTCCTCTACACCACGCTGTACGAGGCCACGTTCACCTTTATCCCCATCTACCTGGGTTATGCCGCGGCTAAGAAGCTCGGCGCCAGCCCGGTGCTCGGCATGCTGCTCGGTGGCGCCCTCATGGCTCCTTCCGTGGTGAGCGTCGCCACCCAGGAGGGCGGCGGCATCATCTCCGTCTACGGCATCCAGATCGCTGCTGCCAACTATCAGCAGTCCGTCCTGCCGATCATCCTTTCGGTGCCTGTCCTCTACTTCGTCGAGAAGTTCTTTAAGAAGGTCATGCCCGACGTGCTGTCCACGGTCTTCACGCCGTTCTGCACCATGATCGTCACGATCCCCATTGCCTTCATCGTCCTCGCTCCGATCGGCAACGAGATCGGTACGCTGATCGCCAACGCCCTCTTCGGCCTTGCTGACCTTGGCGGCATCGGCATCCTGATCGTCATGGCCATCCTCGGCGCCTTCTGGCAGCTCTTCGTGGTCTGCGGCATGCACATGCCCGTCATCCTGCTCGCCCAGGTTCAGATCATCGCTGCCGGTTACGATCCCTTCGTCTTCGTTTCCACCAACTGCGCTATGGCCGCTGTCTGGGGCTGCGCCTTCGGTGCCTTCCTCAAGATGAAGAACCCCGACGAGAAGTCTCTCGCCATCGGTTACGTCATCTCCGCCATCGCCGGCGGCGTCACCGAGCCCGCGCTCTTCGGCATCCTCATGCGCTTCCGTCGCACCATGTTTGGCATGTTCATCGGCGGTGCCATCGGCGCTGTGTTCTCCGGCCTCATGGGGGTTACCTACTACCTCGCAGGCGGTGCCTCCAACTTCCTGGTCTTCACCAACTACCTGCAGGGTGGCCAGATGAACACCGTCTGGGCTATCGTTGGTATGGCAATCTCCTTTGTCATCGCCGCTGCCGTCGTCTTTGTCTCCGGCTTCTCCAAGGAGGAGCTCGCCGAGATGGAGGCCTAAGGCCAAACCGTTCGGTCGCATAAGACCTCACCTACACGACAGGGCCCCGTCAGGCGTAAGCCCGGCGGGGCCCTTCTTGCAAGGTAGACTGATGGAGGCGGGTGAGATTCGCCCGCGAGGGTTTGCCAAGCGCCGGGGGCTTTCGCGCGGGGTTATCGCGAAAGCCCCCGGCGGTTCGCAAATCCTTTATCAAACGAAAGGACATGCAGATGAGTTTGGGAAAGCTGACCGCCAACGGTCGCCAGGACGGCTTTTTGTGCGAGGGCAAACCGTTCTTCTGGTTTGCCGATACGTGCTGGAGCGCATTTACGAGCATCGCCGAGAACGACTGGGATTACTACCTGACCCGCCGTGCCGAGCAGGGCATGAACGCACTGCAGATCAACACGTTGCCGCAGTGGGATCGCTGCTGTCCCGACCTGGGCATTTGGCCCTATGCCAGCGAGGATGGCGTGCACTTTGATTGGTCCTGCCCCAACCAGGCGTATTGGGATCGTGCCGCCGCCATGTGCCGCGCGGCCGTCGAGCACGGCATTCGTCCGGCGCTCGTGCTCATGTGGTGCAACTACGTGCCCGGTACCTGGGGTGCCAAGATCGCCGAGCGTTGCGGTGCCGAGATTATGCCGCGTGAGGAGGTTCGCGCCCACGTTGCCCGCGTCGTCGAGAACCTGGGCGAGTTCGACCCCGTCTACGTGGTGGCGGGCGATACCGACTTTGCCGGCGACGAGGCGATCGCCTATTACGAGGACGCCCTCGACGAGGTCGTCAAGCGCGCGCCCGAGGCACTGCGCACCATGCATATCAACCGCGGTAACCGCACCATTCCGGCGCAGTATCTGGACCGTCTGGACTTTTATATGTTCCAGCCCGGCCACAACTACGAGGGCCAGCCCGAGGCATGGCGTCTGCCGCAGGACTTTATCGCCAACTATCCCAAAAAGCCGATGGTCAACTCCGAGCCTTGCTACGAGCAGATGGGTGCGTCGCGCAACGTCTACTGGCGTTTTACCGCGCAGGATTGCCGCGCGAGCGTATGGTCGTCGATTCTTGCCGGCGCCAGTGCCGGCGTGACCTATGGCGCACACGGCGTGTGGAACTGGCAGACATCGCGCAGCCAAGGCTCGGTGCTGGGCGAGGGCTTTGACATGCCCTTCCGCTGGCAAGAGTGCCTGCAGTTTGCGGGTGTGTGGGACTTTGGCGCGATCGAGCACGTGCTTGCCGCCCTAGGCGCTACGGCTGCCGACGATGCACTTGCCGTGGTTCCGGCGCAGGAGCTCCTCGACGACGCGCGCGAGTCCATCCGTGTGGCGCGCGTTGGCGATCGCATCGTCGCGTACCTGCCGCGTACCACGGCGCTCAAGTTTAAGCTCGACGGCGCGCGTGGCTGGACGGCGACGGTCCTCGACATGGAGGACAAGCGCATCGCAAAGCTGCCCGTCCGTGACAACGGTGACGGCACCGTGCGCGTGGCGCAGCATCCCTTTGAGCACGACGCGCTGGTGATCCTGGCCCCCGGGCGCTAACGGCTCTTCTCCAACATTTACAACCCAGTCCCTTTCATTAGGCTGCGACGGAATGGTCCCTGCATGACGGCTTTAAGCTGCCAAGGGGAGCCATTCCGTCGCACTCTTTGTTTACTCATTGGGTACTCATTGGGGACGTACTTAAATGAGTGGTCTCGTGAGTTTGTGGGCGAGGCGGGCGCTCGATACAAGGTGCGTGTCGTGGACACATGAGGCATGACGGAGGAGGAGCTTCCCGGAACCTTTGAGGGCAAGTTCCGCATCGATCTCCCAAGTAAGCAATATATGATGCTTCGCCTGACCAAATTAGAGGCGTAAAACAGAGATAATCGGCTCCGGGTGTGACTTGCTGCACGACCATCGCAGGGGGGTGGCCCCTGTGATGGTCGCGGCGATGCGCGTCCGGGGCTACGCTTGTAAGGAGTGAACATGCAGGAGTTTTTTGGAATCGATGTGGGCGGTACGGCCGTTAAATGGGCTGTGCTGGGCGAGGATTTTTCCATCCGCGAGCGCGGAAGCCTGCCGACGGGCTTTACCACGGCTGATGAGACGGTCGCGGCGCTGATCTCGCTCGTCGAGCCGTATCGCGAGCGCGTGAGCGCCGTGGGCGTGAGTGCGCCCGGCGGCATCTACGAGGGAGATGTCACAGGAACGATCCATCGCGGTGGTGCGCTCACGTTTATGGATGGCTGTCCGCTCGGAAAGCTCATGCGCGAGGCTCTGGGGGTGCCGATTGCCGTCAATAACGACGGTAGGTGCTGTGCACTCGGTGAGTATGCGGCTGGCGCTCTGCGCGGGACGCGTTTTGGCGTGGTGCTCGCTATCGGCACGGGCATCGGCGGCGGTATCGTCATCGACGGCAAGGTCCTGCGCGGCGCGCACTGCTTTGCAGGCGAGTTTAGCTTCTTGCGCAACGATGTCACGACTGCTGCGAGCATGGAAAACTCCTTTGCGGGTTCGGGCGGTTGGCGTGCGCTCCGCGATGCCGCCGTTGCCGAGAAGGGCCTGCCTGCGGATTCTCCGGTGGACGGCCGCCGCGTCTTTGAGTGGATCGCGGATGGCGACATGGCGGGGCAGCGCGCGCTCGACCGCTACGCTCGCGCATTTGACGGACAGCTCATCAACCTGCAGGCCGTGCTCGACCCCGAGGTCTTTGTGATCGCAGGCGGCATCTCGTGCCATCCCGAGCTCGTCGATGCCCTGCGTGCGCAGATGCCGCTGGCCCTCTCGAGTTACGAAGGGACCCTTGCCGGCATTCCTGTGCCGCAGATAAAGGCGGCCGAGCTCGGCAACGACGCCAACCTTTACGGTGCTGTCCAGGAGGCCATGCGCCTGGTGTAGCGCGAGCCAAACGAGGCTGTCGAAAAAGATAAAGGCCGGAGTGAACCGCCCTCATTTCCTTAGCACGGGAAATGGGGGCGGTTTAATTTGAGGCGGGACTTTTTGACCGCCTGATGGGTCGCGCGCCACAATTCGGGCGTCACAGCAGCTCGCCGTGGCGGGCAATGTAGCGGCGCTTTGCCAGCTGGGTGAGCGCGATGTAGGCGGTAACGATGCCGATGAGCAGAGCGAAGAAGATTGGCGGCAGCGGCATGAGACCCAGCGCATCGGCGATGGGGCTTGCCGGCAGCCAGGTGACGAGCGCCAGGCCCAGCACGGTGAGGGCGCACAGTGCCGGTGCGGCATGGTCGCGCGGGCTCGGCAGGCGCGGGGAGCGCAGCATGTGGACCACGAGCGTCTGCGACCACATGGACTCGACAAACCAACCGCTCTGGAAGAGCGCCGTAAAGGCCGCCATGCCTGCGACGTCGCCTATAGCGGCAAGCTCTGCCCAGCTTGCGCCCACGGCGGCGGGGCACACCACAAAGAAGAGCGCGGCGAAAGTCGCGATATCAAACAGTGAGCTCACGGGGCCCAGCTCGAGCATAAAGCCCTTGATGGACGCGGCGTCCCAAGCACGCGGACGGGCAGTCCAGGCGTCGTCGACGGTGTCCCACGGCAGCGCGATGCACACGATCTCGTAGACCAGCGACAGCAGCACCAACTGCAGAGCGCTCATGGGCAAGAATGGCAAGAACAGGCTCGCGACGGTCACGGATAGCACGTTGCCAAAGTTGGAGCTCACCGTGGTCTTGAGGTACTTGAGCAGGTTGCCGTAGGTGCGGCGGCCTTCGATGATGCCGCGCTCGAGCACGCCCAGGTCTTTCTGGAGCAAGATGATATCGGCGGATTCCTTGGCGATGTCGACGGCCGAATCGACCGAGATGCCGCAGTCGCTCGCACGCATGGCGGCGGCGTCGTTGATGCCGTCGCCCATAAAGCCCACGGTGTGGTCGAGCAGCTCACGCATGACGCGCACCAGACGCGCCTTCTGCAGCGGCGAGAGCTTGGCGAAGAGGTGGGTGTTCTCGGCGCGTTCGGCAAGCTCGGCGTCGTCGAGCGCATCGATCTCGGAGCCGAGCAAGACGTTGCTCGCGTCGATGCCGATCTGCTCGCAAACGGTGGCGGCGACACGGTCGTTGTCGCCGGTCAGAACCTTGACCGCCACGCCCTTGGCTTCGAGGGTAGCGACGGCGCCCGCGGCACTTGCTTTGGGCGGATCGAGGAAGGCCAAAAAGCCCATCAGCACCATGTCGCACTCGTCAGCGATGCCAAACTCGCCCACGCAGCGCGGATTGGTCTTCTGCGCCACGGCAATCACGCGCAGGCCCTCGGCGTTGAGCCCGGCGACCTGCTTGCGAATCTGGGCGAGCTTATCTTCGGTGAACGGCTGGGCGGTGCCGTCGACCTCGACAAAGGAGCAGATCTCGAGCATTTCTTCGGCAGCCCCCTTGGTGACCATCTGGGTTTTGCCCTGGGCGTCGGCGACAACTACGCTCAGGCGACGGCGCGAGAAATCGAAGGGCACCTCGTCCACCTTGGTATAGCGGTCGCGCAGGCTCTGGCCCAGCATAGAATCGGGTACGACGGTCGAGGGCGTCACATCGGCACGGTCGATGACGGCCAGGTCGATAAGGTTTTTGAGGCCGGTCTGGAAGAAGCTGTTCAAAAACGCATGGCGCAGCACGCGCGCATCCTCGTTGCCGTCGGTGTTGAGGTAGCGCTCGAGCACGATGCGGTCTTCGGTGAGGGTGCCGGTCTTGTCGCAGCACAGGACGTCCATCGCGCCGAGGTTTTGGATCGCCGGCAGCTCCTTGACGATAACCTGGCGGCGGGCGAGGTCCTTGGCGCCCTGCGACAGGCTCGTGGCCACGATGACGGGAAGCATCTGCGGCGTGATGCCCACGGCCACGCTCGTGGCGAACAGCAGCGCATCGATGACGTTGCCCTTGGTGGCGGCGTTGATGGCAAAGACCGCCGGCGCCATAACGAGCATGAGGCGCACGAGCAGCATGGAGACGCTCGAGACGCCGCGGTCAAACGCGCTCTTCTCACCTCGCCCGTTGAGCATCTTGGCGATGCCGCCCAGGTAGGTGTCCGAGCCGGTGGCAACGACAAGCGCCATGGCGGTGCCGTTTTGCACGGAGGTGCCGGTAAAGACGATGTTCTTGCAGGCAGAGAGTGGTAGCGCGGAGCCGTCGGCACCCTCGACGACGGTGATGGCAGCGGTCTTCTCGACGGCCTCGCTCTCGCCGGTGAGTGCGGACTCGATCACAAACAGGTCGCGCGCGGTGATGATGCGGGCATCTGCCGGCACCATGTCGCCGGCAGAGAGGCGGATTACATCGCCGGGGACGAGCTCGTCGAAGGGGATCTCGACGCGCTCGCCGTCGCGCAGGGCACAGCAGGTGTTGGAGACCAGGTCCTTAAGGGCCTCGGCCGCATTGCCGCTGCGGGCTTCCTGGATAAACTTCATGCCGCCCGATACCAGCAGCATGATGCCGATGACGATGACCGTGGAGGGGTCACGCTGCAGCTCGGGCACGGCGAGCACGTCGATGTAGAGCGAGACCAGTGCGAGGGCGGCGAGGATGCCAGCGAAGGGATCGACGAACGCGTCGGCGATGCGGCGGGCGAGCGTCTTGGTCGGCGCCTCGATGGTGTTGGGGCCGACCGCGCTCAGGCGCTCGGCGGCGTGCTCGGCGATGAGCCCGTCGGCTGTGGCGTCGAGCAGCACGAGGGCGTCCTCGGCGCTATGGGTGGCGGCGAATATGGTGTTCTTGGACATGCCGGTGTGAGCGGCGGGGCGCGCCGTGCGGCGGCGCTTGGAGATAGCTTCGAGTACCGTGGCGGTTTTGAGCATCAGCATAGGGTCCTCCTTGTTGAAGGGAGTTAGCGTACGTGTCGTATGTGCTTCAAAAAACCTAGATGTCGCTCACGTCATGCTTTCGAACCACCACAAAGGGACAGGCACCTTTGTGGTGGTTTTGACGATCGGCTGTTGGCGCTTATGCGTGCGCGGAATCCTCGCGGCGTGCCGAGGGCGACATGCAGGTTTTTCGACTATGACTGCCTTCCATGGCACACCTCCTTAAGGCCGGGCGCGGCGCGCTTTGGGTATCTCGTACCCGTTACAATCCGCCCGTATTCTTGATGAGGGGGTTTGCCGTGTCAACCCCAATGTTTGGAAAACCATTGCCCCTGACAAAGCCTTTACAGAATGCCGAGGCCCCAAAGCGCGCCCGCAACGCGCCCTGCCTGCGCTAAACTGGAAGGCACGTACGCGATTACGAGAGGAGCCCGCATGGAGGCTTACAAGCAAGAGTTCATCAAGTTCATGGTTGAGTCCGACGTTCTTAAATTCGGCAGCTTTACGCTCAAGAGCGGCCGTCAGTCCCCGTTCTTTATGAACGCCGGCGCCTATGTGACGGGCTATCAGCTCAAGAAGCTGGGCGAGTATTACGCCCAGGCCATCCACGATAACTTTGGCGACGACTTTGACGTGCTGTTTGGACCGGCCTACAAGGGTATTCCGCTGGCCGTCGTGACCGCAATTGCCTACCACGAGCTGTACGGCAAGGAGGTCAAGTACTGCTGCGATCGCAAGGAGGCCAAGGACCACGGCGCCGACAAGGGCAACCTGCTGGGCTACGAGCCCCAGGACGGCGACCGCGTGGTCATGGTCGAGGACGTCACCACCAGCGGTAAGTCCATCGACGAGACCTATCCCAAGGTCAAGGCTGCTGCCGATGTCGAGATCAAGGGCCTGATTGTGTCCCTCAACCGCATGGAGGTCGGCAAGGGTGGCGTGACCACCGCGCAGAAGGAGATCGAGGTCAAGTACGGTTTCCCCGTCGCGAGCATCGTCTCCATGGCCGAGGTCGTCGAGACCCTCTACAACCACGAGATCGACGGCAAAGTCGTCATCGACGACGAGCTCAAGACCGCTATCGACGCCTACTACGAGCAGTACGGAGCTCGTTAGTTACGGCGTTTTACCAAACGCCGTAACTGCTCGACGCTGCAAACCCGCCAGAGCGGCAATCTGCCTTTCAACTTCGGCGGCAT
>UQMY01000003.1 GCA_900542325.1 uncultured Collinsella sp.
TAGTCGTTGGGGACGTTCTTGTTTGACTAGTCGTTTAAGAACGTCCCCAATGACTACTTGCTTGCGAACAGCCAGACTAGGATGATCGCCAGGATTGCGGCGACGATGCAGACGATGGCGCCGGTGAATTTGATGCGTGAGTCGCGGGTACGTTCGCGCACCGCGTCCTCGGTGGCCTCGAGCTGGGCGACTTCTCGCTCGGTCTCGGCGTGTTCGGCTTTGTCTCGGGCCAAGGATCCTGCAAGCGACTCAGTGATCTCTGGGTGGTCGTGCACTTCGGTCGCCTGTTCGATGATCGACTGCGCATGTGCGGCATCTGCTTGGGCGTTGGCGATGCTCTGCTCCTGGTCGCGGCGTGCCTTGTCCTCGGCAGTGATCTTCTCGCGCAGTTCGCGCTGACGAGTCGCGGCGGCTGTCTTCGCCGTCTGCAGCTCATCGCGCGCGGCATCGGCTTCGGTCGTCACGGCTTGGTGCGCGCGTTTTGCGTCGGCGATAGGGGCTTGAGCCTGCTCGACGGCCTGCTCGGCTGCGGCAAGCGAGTGCTCAAGGTCGGCGGTGATGCGCGGGACATCTTCTTCGGCTTTACGCAGGGCATCTGCCGTGTCGGAAATCTGCATCGAGAGCTCGCTGGTGCGCACCGTATAGTTGGCGGGATTTGCCGAGGGATTGCGTTGCAGCTCGGCATACTCATGACGCAGCGTCTCGAGCTGGGCGCGCGTGGCGTCGACGGTTTGTTGTGCGGCGGCAATGCCGGCGTCTCGCTCTGCCTTCACCTTGTCGCGGATGCGCTTGGAATCCTCAAGACGTCGAACGAGGCGGTTGCCGGTCTCGCGTGAGCTCGCCTCGCGGGCCTCCACGGCGTCGAGCGCGGCCTTCAGACGGAGCTCAGTCGCGTCATCCTCTGTCTTCATTTGTTCGAGCTGACCCTTGAGCTCTGTCGCTTTGGAGGCGTGGGCATCACGATCAATCTCGGCGGCCGCTGCAGTCTTTTGGGCCGTGGCAATCGCCTGGCGCTGGTCGGCGACGATCTGGTCGTAGCGGCCTGCGATATCCTGGCGCGTCTCGAGTTCCTCGGCCTGATCGGCAATGCGCTGCTCAAGTTCGGCCAGGTGGGCGCGGGCATCGGCAAGTGCCTTTTTCGCGGCGTTCATCTCGCGCATGGCCGAGGCACCCTGGGCGATAAAGGTGCCCACGGCGTTCGCAGTGTTCGAGACAGCGGTCCCCAGATCGCGGCTCGCGGCGGAGGAGTGCGGGGCGGTCGGGCGAGCGGTGTCGGCAGCGTCCGCATCGGCAGTCTGCGGCACGGCGATATTGCCGGTACCGCCTTCGATCACAGAAAAGCCTGCTGCGTGCGGGTCGACCGCATCGGTGCCAATCGTGGGATGCTCGAGCTGCAGAAACGAGGGCATGGTGCTGCCCTGGTCGGCAACCGGAGTCTCGCCGGGTACGAAGGTCGAGGCTGCCTCGGCGGCCTCCTCTTCCTCGGCGTCAACGTCAGCGTCGGCCACGGCGTCTTTCATCGCTTTGACGGCATCCATCATGGAGTCCATGACGGCGTCGAGCTCTTCTTCCGAAGAAACCTCGATAGGGCCCGCAGCTTGCGGAGCAGCATCCTGTACGGGGCGGTCGTCCTGAGCGGGCGCATCGTCGTTTTGCTCGTCTGCATCTTCGGCGCCAGGGGTTTCCGCCGTAGCGCTTTCGTCCAAGAATGGGCCGTCGAGGTCAATATCATCGCAGGTCACAGCGTCGGCATCTGCAGTGACGTCTGCGGAATCATCAATATGCTGTTGAGTCTGGGGGTCCAGCTCGTCTGTCATAGGCATGTGCTCCTCATCGTTGTTTGTCACCCTATGATAAAGTCTCGCGCCGACATCCCGCGCGCTGCAGCAAAGTTTCAAAACGTGTTCGATGGCTCGCGTCGATAGCAAAAACTCGGCCACTTTATCCAGTTTGTACTTGACATTCCCTTCGCCGAAAGACGTTGCGCCGTTCGCCTGCCATGGGCTTTATTTTTCACTTGAACCCGCTAAAGTTGCATTTCAGCTTTTGGCGCGTGAAGTTGGATGCGCGCAGTCGACGGGCAGGCCCGTCGCGATTTGAAAGGACTTTATATGGGACTTTTCACTGGTAAGACCGTGATCGTCACCGGCGGCGGCAAGGCCACGCTCAAGGACGGCTCCGCTGGCTCCATCGGCTACGGTATCGATATCGCTTTTGCCAAGGAGGGCGCAAACCTCGTCATTACCGGCCGCAACGTTGCCAAGCTCGAGGCTGCCAAGGAATCCCTCGAGGCCGAGTACGGCGTCAAGGTTCTGCCTGTTCAGGCCGATGTCTCGGCTGGTCAGGACAACGAGGCCGTCGTCCAGAACGTCATCGACAAGGCCATTGAGGAGTTCGGCCGCATCGACGCCGTCGTCAACAATGCTCAGGCCAGCGCTTCGGGCGTGACGATCGCCGATCACACCATGGACCAGTTCAACCTCGCCATTTACTCCGGTCTGTATGCCACCTACCTGTACATGCAGAAGGCCTACCCGCACCTGAAGGAGACCAAGGGCTCCGTGGTCAACTTTGCTTCGGGCGCCGGCCTGTTTGGCAACTATGGCCAGTGCAGCTACGCCGCTGCCAAGGAGGGCATCCGCGGTCTGACCCGCGTCGCTGCCAACGAGTGGGGCAAGGACGGCATCAACGTCAATATCGTTTGCCCGCTTGCTTGGACCGCCGCGCTCGAGAACTTCCAGGATGCCTATCCCGAGGCGTTCAAGGCCAACGTCCACATGCCGCCGGCGGGTCACTACGGCGACGTCGAGAAGGAAATCGGCCGCGTTGTCGTTCAGCTCTGCGGTCCCGACTTTAAGTATATGAACGGCGAGACCGTCACCCTCGAGGGTGGCATGGGCCAGCGTCCTTAGGGGTTCCGCCGTTCTACCGAACGGCGGACCGGCCGACGCTGTGCGGGCCGCATTTGGACAATCTGCCGTTCAATTTCAAGGGCGCGACCAGAAGGTCAGCGCCCTTTCATTTCACGGCACCTTGTCTCAAATGCGACCCGCTCGCTGACGTTGCCAAAATATCGGCGTTGCCGTGGCTGGTAAATAGCTCCACTCATCGGGGACGTACTTAAATGAGTGCCCGCAGAATGAAAGTGGATAATCTCCCGTTTTTGGGCTGTGCTTTGGGCAAAAGTGGGAGATTATCCACGCTCATCCGGTAAGCGTCCAAAAATCCACGCTCATTTGCCGTGTCCCTGCCGTATCCTCCTCGCACCAGTTTCTGTCGAGTCGGTGCTTCTTGCGGGTTGCCCGTATAATGGTTTGCGTATGAACCGCAACCAAGGAGTTCCAGTTTATGGACCAGAACCTTTTTAAATTCGACCTGATTGCCGAGGATCCGACGACGCACGCGCGCGCCGGCGTGCTGCACACCCCGCACGGCGACATCGAGACGCCGATCTTTATGCCCGTGGGCACCAAGGCAAACGTCAAGGGCATTCCTACCGAGACTGTCAAGAAGCTCGGCGCCCAGATCGTGCTCGCCAATACCTATCATCTGTCCATGCGTCCCGGCGAGGATACCATCGCCGAGCTGGGCGGCCTGCACAAGTTCATGAACTGGCACGGCCCCATCCTCACCGACTCGGGCGGTTTCCAGGTCTTCAGCCACAACGATGCCGTCAAGCTCACCGATGAGGGCGTGCGCTTTATCGTCAACGATTACGACGGCCGCCACGTGTTTTGGACGCCCGAGGACAACATGGAAATCGCCATGAAACTCGGCTCCGATATCTGCATGCAGCTCGACCAGTGCCCGGGCTATCCCGCCACGCGCGCCTACGTTGAGCGCGCCGTTGAGCTGTCGAGCATGTGGGCCGAGCGCTGCTATAAGGCGCATACCCGCGATGACCAGGCGCTCTTTGGCATCGTTCAGGGCGGCATGCACCTGGATCTGCGCCTGCGTTCGCTGCGCCATCTGGAGGAGTGCGGCGACTTCCCGGGCTATGGTATCGGTGGCTATTCGGTGGGCGAGGATCACGAGACCATGTTCGAGACCCTGGCGCCGCTCGTGAGCGAGTACATGCCCAAGCATAAGCCGCGCTACCTGATGGGTGTCGGCAACCCGACCACGCTCGTGCGCGGCGTTGGCGTGGGCATCGACATGTTTGACTGCGTGCTGCCGACGCGCACCGGCCGTATGGGCACGGCATTCTCCAGCGAGGGTCGCCTCAACTTCCGCAACGCTCGCTTTGCGCACGACGACGGTCCCATCGATCCCACCTGCACCTGCCCGGTGTGCACGGGCGGTTACAGCCGTGCGCTCATCCGTCACATGGTCACGCAGAAGGAGATGCTCGGCGGCATTCTGCTTTCGATGCACAACATCTACTACCTGCTCAACCTTATGCAGCGGGCCCGCCAGGCCATTATCGAGGGCCGCTACGGCGCGTTCGTGAGCGACTGGATGAACAGCCCTGCGGCGGTGGATTACTAAGAGCAGCACGGGCGCTTGCAGAGCGCGGGCAACGGCAAGGGGCGAGCGCCGGCCGGTCATCACGTTTGCTAACACCGCTTGCGCGACCGATGACCGATAGCTTGCAAGCACTTGATGCATCGTGGGTACCATACCGAATAGTTGATGTTCGGGCGGGTGTTTGACGCATGGCGTCGACCCCGCCCGCTTTTTTTTTCTCGATAGGAGTACCCATGATTAAGAATGAGAACGTCGAGGGCGAGCCTGCCTACGACGAGACGTACCGCCGCGGCCCCGTGGTCATGCGCGGCCCCATGATTCCCAAGGACAACACCTACGCCAACCTGCTGGCGCCCGAGGACTCGACCGACTGGTTGCACACCGACCCCTGGCGCGTGCTGCGCATTCAGGCAGAGTTCGTTGATGGTTTTGGCGCACTTGCCGAGCTTGGTCCTGCGGTGACCATCTTCGGCAGTGCCCGCACGCCCAAGACCGATCCGCTCTACAAGGCGGCACGCGCCGTTGGCCGCAAGATCGCCCAGCGCGGCGTGGCGGTTATCACCGGCGGTGGTCCCGGCGTCATGGAGGCGGCCAACAGGGGAGCGGCGAGCGCCAACGGCAAGTCGGTCGGCTTGGGTATCGAGCTTCCGCACGAGCAGGGGCTCAATAAATACGTGAACCTCGGCATGGACTTCCGCTACTTCTTTGTGCGCAAAACCATGTTCGTTAAGTACAGCTCGGGCGCCATCGTATTTCCCGGCGGCTTTGGCACGCTCGACGAGATGTTCGAGGTTCTCACGCTGGTGCAGACGCACAAGGTCAAGCGCATGCCGCTCGTGCTGGTGGGCACCGAGTACTGGCAGGGCCTATTCGACTGGCTCAACGGCCCGGTGATGAGCACCGGTATGATTAGCCCGCTCGATCCGGATCTGGTACACATTACCGACGACCTCAACGAGGCCGTTGACATTGCGCTCAGCGGGCTGATGTAGATCAATCGTGCCCACGCGACATGAATACGCATGGCAATCTGATGTTATCTAACATCAGATTGCCATTTATATTGGGTATACTGGTGTAAAAGACGAGGGCGAGGAGGTCGCAAATGTCTACAGCAACAGTTAAGCCTACGACGGTTCGAATCGAAGAGGGGCTCAAGGAGCAGGCGACTGAGTTCTTGGATTCGGTCGGCCTCAGCCTCAATTCCTATCTCAATCTTGCCGTTCGGCAGCTGGTAAATCAGCGAAAGATTCCTTTTGAGATTGTAGGAAGGGCGGAGGTGCCCAACGAGGTGACGAGGCGCGCCATGGTGATCGCCGAGGCTCATGAGCTGGGGATTTTGCCGGACGATAGCCTGTCATTCAATAACGCTGATGAGCTTATGTCATTCCTCGATGAGGAATAGCGATGTTCGAGATTAAAGTCGAGGCTCAATTTAAGGTGGACTACAAACGAACGATGCGCATGCATCCGCAGCTAAAAAGTGAGTTTAAAGCGGCGGTTGCAGAGCTTGTGGCTCATGGGTCACTTCCGGCGGAGTATGGCGCCCACGAGCTCTCAAACCCGGGCGGAAACTACAACGGCCACATCGATTTCCACCTATCCGATGGCTTGGTCGATGTGGTCGTTCTTTATCTTCCCCATAAGACTAACCCAGTGATTAGGCTGGTGAGAATGGGCACTCATCAGGAACTGTTTCAGGGTCCGCTGGGCTGATCGCCGATTTCTAAGTTGCGGTGGAATAGGGATTGATTTGCGGCTGATAAGCCAAAAACAGTTCCTATTCCACCGCAAGTGGTAAAGGTGCCCCTAGTGGATGGGCTGGTAGCGGGGGCAGTAGCTGATGGCGATGGCGTCGACGCCTACATGGGTGGCGATGGTGCAGCCGATGGGGCCGGTGCCGGCGTCTACGTAATCCTGGCCCGCGAGTGCCTCGTTGACAAGTTCCTGCTCCTCGGCGGCGCCGGTCGTGAGCACACGCACGCTTGAGCCCGGGTGCTCGTCCAAAAACGCGAGGCAATCTGCCATGGTGTTGGCGACGATGCGCTTGGCGCCGCGGCCCTTTTTGATGGCCTTGATCTCGCCCGATTTCCACTCCGGCGAAACGGCCAGGCGAATGTTGAGCATCTGCGTGAGCTGGCCGGCAAGCTTGGGCGCGCGGCCGTTCTTAACGAGGTTCTCGAGCGTGCGGGGAATCAGCAGCAGGTGGGCGTCGGGCAGGGCCGCGCGGATCTGCGCCTCGGTCTCGTCCAGGCTGCGGCCGTCCTCGCGCATAGCCAGCGCGTACTCCACCAGCAGGCCCTCGGCGCCCGAGCCGGTGCGCGAATCGATGCAGCGCACGTCGAGCTCGTGGGTCTCGGCGACCAGGCATGCGTTGGAATAGCAGGCGGACCACTCGCTGCACAGCGAGATAAAGATCGCGCTGTCGTGGCCATCGGCGCGTACGCGGTCAAACAGCGCCTTGAACTCGCCGGCGCTCGGCTGCGAGGTGTGCGGCAGCTGCTCGGAGCCAGCCATGCGGGCGACGTATTCCTCGGCGGTAATCTGCACCTGGTCGAGCAGGTCCTCGCCCTCGATAATCACATGCAGCGGAATCACGTAAATGCCGAGCTCTTGGGCACGGGCGGGGGAGATGTCCGACGTGGAGTCGGTTATGATGGCAAAAGACATAATTGCACCTTTCGTTGGGGCGCGGCAGCGCCGCCTTCTGAAAGCAAAGTGCGACAAGTATAGTGGAGTTGCTCTACATTGCTAGGTTCAATTGTTGAATAGTCAACAGTTTGAAGCGGTGGTGTGGAAATCATCAACTGGGGAAGAAGGGTGCCGATGGCGGCATTGCAACTTTGCGAGCGGCCGGTTGTGCTGTTCGATTTTGACGGCACGGTGGCCGATACGGGTCGGGCAGTGATGACCTCGACGCGCAAGACGCTGGCCGCGCGCGGGTTTTCGGAGACGCAGATGGGTGATCTACGCCGCATGATCGGGCCGCCCCTGTGGAAGAGCTTTCACGACTTTTACGGCTTTTCCCGCGAGGAGTCGCTTGTGGTGGCCGACGAGTACCGCGCCTTTTTTGATGAGCTGGGACCGGAGGAGTACCCCGTGTTCGATGGGATTCCCGAGCTGCTGGATGAGTTGGCCGCCCGGGGCAAGCGTATGGCCGTGGCGACGTCACGCATGGAGGCCAAATGCATCGACATGGTGCATGAGCTTGGTCTTTCTCAGTTCGAAGCCGTGGTTGGCATGAATCCGCCGCAGGGGCGCGAGACCAAGGCCGATTCGGTTCGCGATGCCCTGGCGGCGCTCGGCGCGACGGCGGACGATGCCGTGATGATCGGCGATCGCTTTAACGACGTCGAGGGCGCGCACGCGATGGGCGTGCCGTGCATCGGCATCTATTCGGGCGCGGCGGCGCCGGGTGAGCATGAGGCGGCGGGTGCCGATGCAGTGGTGCACTCGGTGGCCGAGCTTGCTAAACTTTTCTCTATCTAGGAACTAAATGTGAGGGGCGGGTACGCTTGCCGCTCATTGGTAAGGAGGCAGTCTATGAATCAGGTGGAGCAGAGCGTCGCTGAGTATGTCGACGAGGTCTGGGAAGATGTCGTCGCCGATATCGAGCAGCTGGTGAGCTATCCGTCCGTGGCAGTTTCTGCCGATGCAGAGCCCGGCGCGCCGTTTGGCCGCCCGGTCCGTGACGCGCTCGACTGTGCGCTCGGCATCGCGCAGAAGCTTGGCTATCAGACGAGCGACGACGAGGGCTATGTGGGCATTGCCGATATCCCTGGCCGCGGCGACAAGCAGCTCGCGACCATCTGCCACGTGGACGTGGTGCCCGCCGGCCCGGGCTGGAACACCGACCCGTTTGCGCTGGAGCGTCGCGAGGGCTGGCTGCTCGGCCGCGGCGTTATCGACGACAAGGGTCCGGCGGTGCTGTCACTCTACGCCGGCGCCTATCTGCTCAAGCACGGCATTACCCCGCGCTATACTTTCCGCGCGCTGCTGGGCTGCGATGAGGAAGTGGGCATGTCCGACGTTCACCATTATCTGGAGAACCACGCGAACCCCGACTTTCTGTTTACGCCCGATGCCGAGTTCCCGGTCTGTAATGCCGAGAAGGGCCAGTTTGGGGCGACATTTGTGAGCTCCAAGATCGACGGCGGGCGCATTGTGTCCTTGAGCGGTGCCGAGGCGAGCAACGCTATTCCGTCGCAGTCTATCTGCGAGCTTGCGATTGCCGCCGATGAGCTGCCGGCGCCCGTTGAGAACGCCGACCGCCTGGAGATCACGGCGCTCGATAACGGGCATGCGCAGATTTTCGCCCACGGCATTGGCGGTCATGCCTCGATGCCAGAGGGAACGATCAACGCCGTCGGGCTGATCGTGGCGTATCTGCGCGAGGCCGAGGACGCGTTTGGCGCCCGTGACGAGCGCTTGCTGACGCCTGCCGAGCACGAGTTTGTCAAGTTCCTGGCCTTTGTGCATGCGGATGCCTATGGCCGCGGCCTAGGTATCGATGCGACGAGTCCGGCGTTTGGCCCGCTTACCTGCAACGCTGGCGTCATCCGCGTGGCGGATGGCCATATTGAGCAGGTCATCGACGTGCGTTTCCCCGACAGCACGAGTGCCGATACCATCCGCGAGCAGCTCGAGCCGCTCGTGGGCCGCTTTGGCGTGACGTGCCGTGTGGGTCGTGCCAAGGTGCCGTTCTCGGTCTCTGCCGACGATCCGGCCGTGAAGGCGCTTATCGATACCTATAACGAGTTTACGGGCAAGCATGCTGAGCCCTTTGCCATGGGCGGCGGCACGTACGCGCGCAACTTTGCCCGCGCCGTGTCGTTTGGCCCCGAGGAGACCGGCCTGGAGCTGCCCGCGTGGGGCGGCCAGATGCACGGCCCCAACGAGTGCGCCAACGAGGAACAGCTCAAGCAGGCGCTCAAGATTTATATCGTGGCGATCCTGCGCTTGAATGAGCTTGAGCTTTAAGGCTGCGGCGTTTTAACAACTTAGCACCCCTTTCGTCCGGGCTTTTTAAGTTGCGGTGGAATAGTTCCTAAAAGAGGCTGCCTGATGGCCAAACAGGAACTATTTCACCGCAACTTTGTTTTTATTGGTGTAAAAGGCGGGCCATGCTTGGTGGCGGGTTTGTTATTCGTTTGTAAAGCCGAGCCGCGCTTGCGGTAAGGGTCTATCAGATGCCCGTAATAAAGCGCAGCTGACGCGGGCGCTGCCCGATCGAGACCGTATCTTTCCAAACAGCAAAGCGGGCAGGGTGCCCGCGAGTCGCTTGTATGAAAGGAAGATCATGCTCGATCAGGCTTATTCTCGTCGTCAGTTCCTCGGCCTCGCTGGTGGTCTTGCCAGCATCGTCGGTCTCGGTCTCGTTGGTTGCGGCGGCTCCAACGCCGCCAACACCGCTGCTGAGGGCAGCGCCGCTGCTGCCGAGTCCGTCTCCGGCGAGGTGACCTACGACGGCGCCTCCTCGTTCCAGGCTCTCGTCGAGGCTGCTGTCGAGAAGTTTATGGATGCCAATCCCGACGTCTCCGTCTCCGGTTCGGGCAACGGTTCGGGCAAGGGCCTGACCGCTGTTGCCGCCGGCACCGTTACTATCGGTAACTCCGACGTCTTCGCCGAGACCAAGCTCGAGGCCGATCAGGTCAAGAGCCTCGTCGATCACGAGGTCGCCGTCGTGGGCATGGGCCCTGTCGTCTCCAAGAACGTCAAGGTCGATGATCTGTCCCTCGAGCAGCTCAAGGGCATCTTCTCCGGCCAGATCACCAACTGGAAGGAGGTCGGCGGCGGCGACGCCAAGATCGTCGTCCTCAACCGCAAGGCAGGCTCCGGCACCCGCGCCACCTTCGAGGCCGCCGTCTTTGGCGACGAGGCCGTCGACTTTAAGGGCGACGCCGAGCTCGACAAGTCCGGCGACGTCCAGACCCAGATGGCCAGCACCGACAACGCCATCTCCTACCTCGACTTCTCGCACTTCGACGACTCCAAGTTCAACGCCATCAAGGTCGAGGGCGTCGAGCCCAAGAGCGCAAACGTTACCGACGACTCCTTTAAGATCTGGGCGACCGAGCACATGTACTGCTCCAAGGACGCCGACGAGGCCACCACGGCCTTCCTGGAGTTCATGCTTTCCGACGACGTCCAGGGCAAGCTCGTCGAGGAGCAGGGCTTTATCCCCGTCTCTGCCATGAAGGTCGTCAAGGACGCCAGCGGCAAGGTATCCGCTAAATAAGTAATCGCCCCGGAAAGGTTTGCAATGGCAAAACAGCTGCCAAAGCGCGACCTTGAGAACGTGGGCCTGGGCGTCACGGGCGCGTGCGTAGCGCTCGTGACGCTTGTCGTTGCCGCGCTCATCTTTATGGTCGCCCAAAAGGGCCTCTCGGCTTTTCTCAAGGACGGCGTCTCGGTCGTAGAGTTCTTCGCCGGCACCAAGTGGGATCTGGCCAACACAGCCGAAAACGGCCTGCCCTACACCGGCGCCCTGCCCCTGATCGTCACCTCGTTTGCGGTCATGGTGCTCTCCACGCTCATCGCGCTGCCCATCGCCATCGGCTCTGCCATCTTTGCGGTCGAGATCCAGCCTAAGTTTGGCTCCAAGGTCTTTCAGCCGCTTATTGAGCTTTTGACCGGCATTCCCTCGGTCGTCTTTGGCCTGATTGGCTTTCACGTGGTCGTCGGTCTTATGAAGAGCGTTTTCCACGTGAGCACAGGCCTGGGCATCTTGCCCGGCGCCATCGTGCTGGCCGTCATGATTCTGCCGACGATGACCACGCTTTCGGTCGATGGCCTGCGCGCTGTGCCCGACAGCTACCGTCAGGGCTCGCTCGCACTGGGCTACACCCGCTGGCAGACCATCTGGCACGTGGTGCTCAAGTCCGCCATGCCGTCGCTCATGACTGCGGTCATCCTTGGTATGACCCGCGCCTTTGGCGAGAGGCTCGCCGTGCGTATGGTCATCGGCGGCATCGAGGCCATGCCGACGTCGCTGCTGTCGCCGGCGTCCACCATCACCACCACGCTCACCACGTCTATGGCGGTCTATGCCGAGGGCTCGGCCCAAGACGATGTTCTGTGGGCGCTCGGTCTGCTGCTGATGGGCATGAGCCTCATCTTCATCTTGATCATCCACCTTATCGGCCGCAAGGGGGCGAAGGCTCGTGGCTAGCACGCGCATCCACATCGACGAGGCGAGACTCGGGCGTGTCCAAAAGCAGGACCGCATCGCCACGGGCGTGCTGACGGCGATTGTCGCCATCGTCATGCTTATCGTCGTCTCCATGGTGGCCTACATCCTGTTCGAGGGTATCTCGACGCTGTTCCAGCCGGGCTTTCTCACGCAGCCCGCACGCGCCAACGGAACGCAGGGCGGCGTGCTCTACCAGCTGTTCGACTCGTTCTATCTGCTGCTGATCACCCTGATCATCTCGGTGCCCATCAGCCTGGGCGGCGCGGTCTTCCTGGTTGAGTACGCGCCGGACGGACCCATCCGCGACATCGCCTCCACCGCTATCGAGGCGCTGTCCTCGCTGCCTTCCATCGTTGTGGGCATGTTCGGCTTTCTGGTGTTCTCGGTGCAACTGGGCTGGAAGTACTCCATCATCTCCGGCGCCGTCGCGCTCACCATGTTCAACATCCCCATCCTGGTGCGCGTGATCCAGCAGGCGCTCGAGGACGTGCCGCAGGCCCAGCGCGATGCGTGCCTGGCCATGGGCCTCACTCGTTGGGAGGCCACGCTGCACATCCTGATTCCCGAGGCCATGCCCGCCATCGTGACCGGTATCGTGCTCTCGGCCGGCCGCGTGTTTGGCGAGGCCGCGGCGCTGCTCTTCACCTCGGGCATGAGCTCGCCGGTTCGCCTGAACTTCTTGAGCTTTAACCTGTCGAGCCCCACCTGTGCCTGGAACGTGTTCCGCCCCGGCGAGTCGCTCGCCGTGCACATCTACAAGATCTATGGCGAGGGTAGCCCCGAGGCCCAGCAGATCGTCTGGGGCACCGCGGCACTGCTGATGATCTGCGTGCTGCTGTTTAACGTAATCGCCCGTATCGTGGGCAAGCAACTGGCAAGGAAGATGACGGCCGAATGAGCGAGATGAATGCAACGCCCGCAACCGAGGCGGCCACGTCCGAGACCCAGGACTTTCTGTCGAGTGTGGGGGAGAGCGAGAAGCACGTGCGCGTGAGCGGCAAGGCCGTGAGCGACGAGGTCGTGCTCTCCACCAAGGACGTCAACGTGTACTATGGCGACCACCATGCGCTGCACGATACGTCGCTCGATTTTCATAAAGGCGAGATCACGGCGCTCATTGGGCCTTCTGGCTGCGGTAAGTCGACCTTTTTGCGCAGCCTCAACCTCATGAATCGCGAGATTCGCGGCTGCCGCGTGGAGGGCGAGATCAACTACCGTGGGCGCAACGTGAACACCAAGACCGAGAACACGTACGAGCTGCGCCGTTCCATCGGCATGGTGTTTCAGCAGCCCAATCCGTTTCGCAAGTCCATTCGCGACAACATCACGTTTGCGCCCAAGCGCCACGGCATCACCGACCGCGACGAGCTCGATCGCATGGTCGAGGAAAGCCTGCGCGGCGCGGCGCTGTGGGACGAGGTCAAGGATAAGCTCGACAAGAGCGCCTACGCGCTTTCGGGCGGCCAGCAGCAGCGTCTGTGCATCGCGCGCACGCTGGCGCTCAACCCCGATGTGATTCTGTTTGACGAGCCCTGCTCGGCGCTCGACCCCATCTCGACGCTGGCGATCGAGGACCTGATGTCGTCGATCGTGGCCGACCGCGCCATCGTTATCGTGACGCACAACATGGAGCAGGCGTCGCGCGTGTCCAACCGCACGGCGTTTTTCTACATGGGCGATATGGTCGAGTACGACGAGACCGATGAGATTTTCCAACGGCCCAAGGATAAGCGGCTGAATGATTACCTCACCGGCATGTTCTCCTAGTCCGGGACATGCTTGAGGCCCGCGGCGGCCACGGTCGCCACGGGACTGATTGGAGAGGCGGGTCATCTCTTGCGGGAGATGGCCCGCCTTTTTGCTCTGCGACCGAAACGACCACCACAAAGGGGACAGGCACCTTCGTGGTGGTTTGGGGTGGGGCTCGCTGCTATCATGGACAACGTTGAATTTCTACGAAGGAGCAGGGCATATGGCGATTCTTTTGGGATGCGATTCCGTCAGCCTAGAGTTTCCCACCAAACATATTTTCGATAACGTGACGCTCGGCGTGGACGAGGGCGACCGTATTGGTATCGTCGGCAAAAACGGCGACGGCAAGTCGACGCTGCTGAGCGTGCTTGCCGGCACGTTGGAGCCCGACGACGGCCGCGTGACGCACCGCCGCGACACCACGATCGGCCTGCTCGGCCAAAAGGACCAGCTTGTCGACACCGATACCGTGCATCATGCCGTTGTGGGCGACACGCCCGAGTACGAGTGGGCGTCGAGCCCGCGTACGCGCCAGATCCTGGCAGGTCTTATTAGCGATGTGCCCTGGGAGGGCACGGTGGGCGAGCTTTCGGGCGGCCAGCGCCGTCGCGTGGACCTTGCGCGCCTGCTGATCGGCGACTACGACGTGCTCATGCTCGATGAGCCCACCAACCACCTGGACATGCGCACCATCAACTGGCTCGCGCGTCACTTAAAGGCCCGCTGGCAGCGCGGTCAGGGCGCGATGCTCGTGGTCACGCACGACCGCTGGTTCTTGGACGAGGTCTGCACCAGCATGTGGGAGGTCCACGACGGCCAGGTCGATCCCTTCGAGGGCGGTTACTCCGCATATATCCTGCAGCGCGTGGAGCGCGATCGCATGGCCGCCGTCACCGAGGAGCGCCGTCGCAACATGGCGCGCAAGGAGCTCGCGTGGCTGAGCCGCGGTGCCCAGGCGCGCTCCACCAAGCCCAAGTTTCGCGTGGATGCCGCTCGCGAGCTCATCGCCGACGTACCGCCCGTGCGCGACGAGCTGGAGCTCAAGCGCCTGGCGGTGAGCCGCCTGGGTAAGCAGGTTATCGACGTCATCGACGTGGACGCCGGCTATGCGGATACCGATGGCGCGCCCAAGCAGGTGCTTTCCGACGTGACCTGGCTCATCGGCGCGGGCGACCGCTATGGCCTTTTGGGCGAGAACGGCGCCGGCAAGTCGACGCTGCTCGACGTGATCCAGGGCAAGATCGCGCCCCTGCGCGGCCGCGTGAAGATTGGCCAGACGGTGCGTTTTGGCGTGCTATCGCAGCAGCTCGAGGAGCTCGAGCCCTACATGGGCGACACGATCCGCGAGGTGCTGAGCAAGTACAAGAGGTACTACGTCATCGACGGCAAGGAGACCTCGCCCGAGAAGCTTTGCGAGCGCCTGGGCTTTACGACCCAACAGCTCTGGAGCCGTATCGGCGATCTTTCGGGCGGCCAGCGCCGTCGCCTGTCGCTTCTGCTGACAATCCTGGACGAACCCAACGTGCTCATCCTGGACGAGCCCGGCAACGACCTGGATACCGACATGCTCGCGATTGTCGAGGACCTGCTCGATGGCTGGCCTGGCACGCTGATCCTGGTGACGCACGACCGCTTCTTGATGGAGCGCGTGACCGACCAGCAGTGGGCGCTGCTCGACGGCCACCTGACGCATATGCCCGGCGGCGTGGACCAGTACCTGCGCCTATGCAACGCCACCGCCGAGGGCGAGCCCGTGGGTGCGCCGAGCGCCAAGACCGGCACGTTTGACACCGGTGCCGCGGCAGCTGTGGCCGAAAAGCCCAAGTCGAGCGGTCAGCCCAACGGCCTGTCCAACGCCGAGCGTCAGAAGCTCCGCCGCGAGGTGAGCTCGCTCGAGCGCAAGATGGAGACGCAGCGCGCCCGCGTTGAGGAGGCCGAGGCGGCAATGGCCCAGGTCGATCCCACCAACTACACGGCGCTCGGCGAGCAGCAGGCAAAGATCGACGAGGCTCACGCCGCCATGGACGAGCTGGAGATGGCGTGGCTCGAGGCGAGCGAAAAGCTCGAGGGCGAGGAGTAGGCGAGGATGATCAAAGCCGCGTTTTTCGATATCGACGGCACGCTGCTGAGCTTTAAGACGCACCGGATTCCGGTGTCGGCGCAGCAGGTGCTCGACAGCTTTCACGAGCAGGGGATTGCGTGCGTGATCGCCACGGGTCGCCCGACCTACCAGATGCCGGACTGGCTGTTCGACCTGGGCTGGGATGCGTACATTACGCTTTCGGGCCAGCACTGCTTTGATGCCGAGGGGGTTTACCGCAGCTGCCCGATCGATCCGGACGACGTCGCGGTGATTGTGGACCAGGTGGCCGAGGGGTGCTACGACTCGCTGTGCATGCAGGGCGAGAACTCGTTTGTGAACCGCCTGTCCGAGCGCGTGGTGACGGCTGGCAGCAACGCGGGAATCGTCTACCACGAGGAGCCGTTTGAGCACGCCTTCGATGCGCCGGTTTACCAGTTCTGCGCCTTTGTGGACCCTGCCGACGAGCATATCGTGACCGACGCCGTGTCGCATTCGCTCACCACGCGCTGGTGCGATCTGTTCTGCGACATTATTCCCGCTAACGGCGGCAAGGACCTGGGTGTCGCGGCGACGCTGGAGCGCCTGGGTGTCGACGCGAGCGAGGCGATTGCCTTTGGCGACGGCGAGAACGACCTGTCGATGTTTGCGGCCGTGGGAACAAGCGTGGCCATGGGCAACGCACAGGACACGGTGAAAGCTGCGGCGACCTATGTGACGACCGCCGTGGACGACGACGGAATCTACAACGCCGCGAAGCACTTTGGATTGATGTAACTGCGGGCCGGCACCCGGCACCTGGGGACACTCCTTGCGGGGCGTCCCCATTTTGTTTTCGTCCCGCACGTTTTGTGAAACACGGCTAACTTTTAGGCAAAGTAGTAAGACATGGGCAACTTTTGCGGTAAAGTAAATCAAGCAAAAGTATCCAAAGGCTAACTAGAAGCCATCGCGAAAGGCGGCCCATGGCCCTGCGTGAATCCGGAGAAGACTATCTCGAATCGATCTACGTTCTGTCGGAACGTCAGGGCATCGTGCGCTCGATCGACGTTGCGGAGTACCTCGGCGTAACCAAGGCGAGTGTTTCCAAGGCCATGGCGACGTTGGAAAGCAACGGCTATGTCGAAATGGGCAAACGAGATGTTCATCTAACAGAGCGAGGGCTGGAGGTCGCTCGTCAAATGTGGGAGCGTCACTGCTTTTTCGTGGGGCTGCTGGAGGATGCGGGTGTTTCGGCTGAGGTCGCGTCGCAAGAGGGCTGCCACATGGAGCACTGCCTGAGCGAGGAGAGTTTCGAGAAGCTAAGGTCGATGCTGAGGCGGGAAGATGTAGCGGGTCCAAAAACAGAAGCCTAACTGACCCACAGTAGCGCGGAGTTCACGCAAAGCGCGAACCAGCGACCGGGACCAGCGGCCCTTTCGGCCAAGTCCATTTCAGCAAGGGAACCCCGCCAGCAAGCGATGCCCAAGAACCGCCAGCTGTGTCAATGCAGGCCGGGGCCGGGCTTGGTTTTGAAAACACTCCGCAGCGCGAGGCCCGCCTTTCCGTTGCTCCGCAGGAGCAGGAAAGACGGGCCTCATGCGCGAGGACGTTTTCAAAACCAAGCCCGGCCCCGGCCGGAGGGACCACGAGCGCTACAGGTTCTTGACACCCATCGCGCGCATGGCGTTCAGGATGGCGATGATCGCCACGCCCACGTCGCCAAAGACGGCAAGCCACATATTGGCGATGCCCAGTGCCGCAAGCACCAGAATCAGCAGCTTAATGCCCAGTGCAAAGATGATGTTCTGCCAAACAATCGTCATGGTCTTGCGCGCCACGCGGATCGCGCGGGAAATGTTGGACGGCTTGTCGTCCATCAGCACCACGTCGGCGGCCTCGATTGCGGCGTCCGAGCCCATGGCGCCCATGGCAATGCCCACATCGGCGCGCGTAAGCACAGGCGCGTCGTTGATGCCGTCACCGACAAAGGCGAGCTTGCCCTTGCCACTTTCGGCCGCGAGCAGCGCTTCAACACGCTCGACCTTGTCGCCCGGCAGCAGCTGCGCGTGGAACTCGTCGAGGCCGAGCTGCTTGGCCACCGCAGCGGCCACTTCCTCGCGGTCGCCCGTGAGCATAACGGTGCGCTTGACGCCGGCGGCGTGCAGGTCGCGGATTGTCTGCTCGGCATCGGCCTTAACGGTGTCTGCAATCACGATGTGGCCGACATACACGCCGTTCACGAGCACGTGGAGGATTGTGCCGGCAACCTCACAGTCCGGTGCTTCAACGCCGGCCGCGGCGAGCATCTTGGCGTTGCCGACGACGACGTGCTTGCCGTCGATGGTTGCCGTCACGCCGTGGCCCGCGTCGTTGGCGGAGTCGCTCACGCGCTTGGGGTCGACCTCGCCCTGGTAGGCGTCGCGCACGGACTGCGCGATGGGGTGATCAGAGAACGATTCAGCAAGGGCTGCGACTTCGAGCAGCGACTGCTCGGTATAGCCAGCCTCGGGGTGCACCGCGACGACTGAGAACGTGCCGTTGGTGAGGGTGCCCGTTTTGTCGAAGACGACGGTGTCCACGTCGGCGAGCGTCTCGAGGTAGTTGGAGCCCTTGATGAGAACGCCCAGCTTGGACGCGCCGCCGATGCCGCCAAAGAAACTCAACGGTACGCTGATCACGAGGGCGCACGGGCAGCTGACGACCAGGAAGGTCAGGCCGCGCAGGATCCAATCGGACCAATCGCCAGTCACCAGGCCGCCGCCAAGCGCGAGCACCGCGGCAGCGCCAGTGACGGCGGGGGTGTAGACGCGGGCAAAGCGCGTGATGAAGTTCTCGGTGCGCGCCTTCTTTTCGCTGGCATTCTCCACGAGCTCCAGAACACGCGCGACGGTGGACTCGCCAAAGGGCTTGGTGGTGCGCACGTGGATGAGGCCCGTCATGTTGATGCAACCGCTGATGATATCGTCGCCGGTCTTGGCCGGGCGGGGGACCGACTCGCCCGTGAGTGCGGCGGTGTCGAGCTGGGTTTCGCCCTCGACGATGACGCCGTCGATAGGCACGCGCTCGCCGGGCTTGACCACGATCACGGTGCCGACGGCGATGTCATCGGGAAAGACCTGTTCGAGTGTGCCGTCGGCTTGCTCGACGTTAGCGTAGTCGGGCGCGATGTCCATCATGGCACTGATCGACTTGCGGCTCTTGCCCACGGCGTATGCCTGGAACAACTCGCCGACCTGGTAGAACAGCATGACAGCGGCGCCTTCGGCCATGTGCGGGTCGGTGTCGGGGAAGAGCACCATGGCAAACGCGCCGATGGTCGCGACGGCCATGAGGAAGCTCTCGTCGAAGGCCTTGCCGCGGCGGATGTTATTGAATGCCTTTTGCAGTACGTCGTAGCCGGCAATCAAAAACGGCACGAGGAACAGCGCGAAGCTGGCGTAGATGTTGCCGGGCTCTCCAAATGCGATAGTGAGGGCGCCGAGCTCGTCGAGGGCATAAACAACGGCAAAAATGCCCAGTGCTACCAGGATGCGGTTGCGCTTGTGCTCAAGGGACTCTTTCTTCTTGCGCTTCTTCTTTTTCTTTTTGGAATCGGCGGCCGCCATGATTCAAACCTCCCATTTGAGTGTATGAACACTTGCTCATATAATTTCGCGAGCAAAGGCCGCGGCAAGCGCGGCCTTATAGGTCAACGTATGCGCGGGTTAGAGAATGATCTCGCAGTCCGGCTCGGCGTCGGCGGTGAACTCAACGACGCGGTCCAGGACCTCGTCGAACTCGGCGTCGTCGGCCTCGAGCGTCAGCTTCTGGGTCATAAAGTTGACCGAAACGGACTTGACGCCCTCGAGCTTGGCAAGTTCGTCCTGAAGTTCACGCGCGCAGTTGGCGCAATCGATCTCGTCGAGCTTAAACTGCTTTTTCATGGTGGGTTCCTTTCCCTGTGTTAGCGGTCTGGGTGCCGGCCGCGCTGATACCGTGGGTGATTGCTATTCGCAGATATGGCTCATGCCCTGGTTGAGCATGGTATAGACATGATCGTCGGCGAGCGAGTAGAGAATGTTGCGGCCGTCGCGGCGGAACTTGACCAGGTGAGACTGCTTAAGCGTGCGCAGCTGGTGCGACACCGCAGACTGCGAGGTCGCGGTCGCTTCGGCGATGTCAGCCACGCAGAGCTCGCGACCCATGAGGGCATAGAGAATCTTGATGCGTGTGGTGTCGCTGAAGACCTTGAACAGGTCGGCCAGGTCGTACAACAGCTCCTCGTCGGGAAGGTCCTCGGGCGAGCAGGTGGTGGGGACGATCGGCTCGGTGGCCTCGATGCCAGTCTTTGTTTCATCAGCGTGGCTACTCATTGCAACATCCTTTCATATGAACATGCGCTCATATAAATTACTTCCGATTATATGAGCGCATGTTCATATGTCAATATCGTTTAGGCAATCCGTCGTACAAAATGATGAGGAAAAGCGGACGAGATTCCGGACTAAGCGGTTTTGATAGGTGATGCCGGGGTGGGTGCCCCTGCGCCGTGCAATAATTGGAATATTCTGCAACGATAGGGGGTCTGTTAACTTATCGCAGGCCAAATAATGCAGCTAAAGAGTTGTCTTAGGGTGGTAAACCGATGAGTTCTTCCTCAAATGTTGCCTAACGTTCTCACGCAAGAGTGATTTCGCTTCACTTTTGGATCCACTCGAGGGTGATGGACACCCGGCTTTGCTGAATACTCGCAATTTTGCACGTCGCTAGGGTACCCACCTTGTTAGTCAGCCTAGTTTCCGGCCCCGAAGACCCTGCCCTCGGGCGTGAAGCTGCTTGTTTGGTTGAGTGATGGGCTGTCGGGTTCGGCAGCCTGCATGTCATCGATTGCCGGAGCCTCGTTAATCGTCGGATCGTCCAATGTGATGCCTTCGAGCATTGCTTTTTCGAGGTCGATTCGTTGACGCTCTTCGGAATCCTGGCGAAGCTCCTCCTGGATTCGTTTCTTCTCCTCAATAAACCTTCTGAGCACAAACAGTCTCAGGTCCTCTTGCATGATTTGAAAGTCTTTTGGCATACGCGAGGGGCGTATGCCCTCTTTCCGCTGGATTGCCTCCATGACCCTAACGAAAGAGCTGGCATGCATAAAGGAATAACGGCTGACGGTGATGATTCCGTATCCCATGGACGCAAGCGCATTCTTGCGCTCCTCGTCGATGGCGCGGTCTTCTTCCGCGTCGTGATAAAAACCGTTGTATTCAATATCTGTTCGAGATTTCTTCAGATATGCATCCATAAAGAACTTTTTGCGTCTCGTGAGATTTTTTGCGGCGGCGGTGACCTTCACCTCGTAGTCGGTCTCAATTCCTTTAATGCCAAGCCCTCCTTCGCTTTTGGGCAATGTAAGCATCATGGCAAAGGCCGTTTCCATGGGAGACCGGCATCCATCGCGTACACATTGAATCGCCTTTCGGGCAAGGGCCAAACCGTCGCATCTGGTAATGGAATTAAAGAACTGCTTTAACCTCTCGGTCGAGGTAAGCGCGAAACGCTCGGTATAGGAGGTGGAAGAGCCGGTTCCTAGGGAATAAGCGCCGCACAGTTCAAAGTAGTACTCCACTAGTTCGCGAAAAGGGAGATAGGTGGCGGCCTGAAGTGCACAAAGCTCAACGCCAACAATGTAGATGTCAGCTTCTAGCTCTATAAAACGCGAGCATGAGAATCGCTTTGACGAAACGTGGCATCGACAGTCCATCGCGTAGCGCGCGTTCCTGCGATCAAACACCATTACCTCGAGGGAATCGTTTGCGTCGAGGGCAACATCATGTTTGGCAAGCCATTCTGCGGCTGCGTCGAGGAGTGCTCCGCTGGGGCATGATTCGTAAATTGCGGCAGAGCTGCAGGACTCGATGTCTTTCGCAGACACCGAATGCGCGGCTTGGTAGACCGCTTTTGCAGTGGTATGTGACAATACGATACTCATGGTATATATCGTGTCAGCTAATGCCGTGTTGATGGCGCTGAGTGGGAAAGCCGTTTTAGCGGTCTAACCAAATGCTGTCCAAAAGCTTGACGCGATTATGGGTTGATACGCCCTAAATAAAAGTTTTCGCAGCTCGGCTATAGCATAGAAAGACTCAATTGCTGCACATTTGATATCGATGTATCGCCATCCGAACACAAATCACGTGTCGGGAAAGTGCCGAAATAGTTAAAAAATAGGGTTCAGAATTTGTGAAGAGCGGACCTGCCTAAGGAACGTAGGGCGGCCCCGCTGCGGGGTTTCCCGCTGCGAGGCCGCTCGTGAGTAAGCAGTGTTTGTCGCAGGCGTTGTTATTTCGCAAACAGGTTCTTGAGGTTGAACTCGGCCTGGACGGTGCGGAGCATGAGGTCGGTATCGTCGAGGCCCAGGTGCTGCTCGTTGGCGTCGGCGGCGAGGGTACCACGGCGGCGCGCCCAGTTCTCGAGCGCAGCGGGCGCGGACTCGCGGGGGAGCGAGCGCACGTCGGCGTCCAGGCTGCGGCAGATTTGGCGCGAGTCGATGACGACGATCTTGCCTGCGCGGCGTGCCTCGGCGTAACCGTCCAGATGAATTTTGAACCAGCTGTCCTCGAAGGCGGCATTGTGCGCCATATAGGGGTACTTCTTCATGAGCTTGAGCAGCTGCTTCTGCAGCTCCTTGTTCTCGCGGAACGGCTTTTTGCCGTCGATGTCGTCCCAGGTGATGTGATGGATGTTCGAAAGCGGCACATCCTCGCCGCGGTAGATGTCGGGCAGGCCGCAGTAGTGTGCTTCGGCGTCATGCGGCACGGCGTCGCTGGTGAGATCCATGATCTCCCAGCCCACGTTGATGATGTAGCCGCGCTCGGGTGCGCGACCGGTGGTCTCGATGTCGATGCCCAGCACCGTGCCTTGGATGGGCTTGCGGGCATAGGCCACGCCGAGTGCGTCGCGGTCACCGCGGATCTCGCGCATGACCGATGCGGCGGTGCGCTTTTGCATCTTGCCGATGGCCGCGCAGGTGTCGGCATCGGACAGACCACGCGAAAGCGTCGCGGGCGTCACGTTGCGCAGGCGCGCCTCGCCAATCTGGTCACACAGGTCGCGGTTGCGGTCGGCCAGGTCGCGCACGGTGGCAAAATCGAAGCCGGGGTCGCCCTCGGCAGTAAAGTACTCGGTCTCGAGCACCTTGAGGGCCTCCTCGCCCTTCTGGCGCTCGGACTCCATGGCGCCGTGGTCGCCGTAGATAAACATGGGGATAAACGGCTGACGCTCGTATTCGAGTGCTTGCGATACGTTCATATACTGCTCCTTGGACGGGCCGCGTCGCGCGGCTCGGGGTTACTGAGTTGTGGCGAGATGATAGTTTACCATGGGCAACTATTGGCACCGCGCCCGGGACAACTACAATACCCTAGTTGACCGCTAGGACTTTTACAATGTTGCCGAAAGACACGAAAGGTTCCATCCGTCATGGATTTACTGATTGATATTCTGCTCGACGCCGGCAAGGACACGCTGTCCCTGGTGCCGTTTTTGTTGGTGACGTATCTTGTCCTCGAGACGCTGGAGCATGTGGCGGGCGACCGCGTCAACGGCGTCATCAAACGCGCGGGCGCCGCCGGCCCCGTGGTTGGCTCGTTGCTGGGCATGGTGCCGCAGTGCGGCTTTTCGGCGATGGCGGCAACGCTGTACGCCGGTCGCGTCGTGACGCTGGGAACTCTGGTGGCGGTGTTTCTCTCGACCTCCGACGAGATGCTGCCGCTGCTACTTGCCGAGCAGGTTCCCGTGCAGACTATGGCGATGCTTCTGGCTTCGAAAGCATTGATTGCGCTGGTCACGGGCTTTATCGTGGATGCCGCCATTCGTGGCCTGCGTCGCAACGCCCGTGCGCATGCGGCGATTCGCCGTACCGTGTTGGGGACCGCTTCCAATTCGGCTCATGTGAACTGTGCGCATGACGACCATACCGGGGGTGACATCATCGACGAGGTTGCCGAGGCGGGCGTGAGCGCCGACCACATCTATGAGCTGTGTGAGCGCGACCATTGCGGTTGTGATGAAGACGAGGATGAGGACGAGCACGGCCACGACCACGGACGCGAGCGCGAGCATGAACACCATCATGACCACGGTCACTCCCACTCCCACGAAGGCGCTCCTGTCCTGTCGATTATCCGCAGCGCCATCTCGCATACCGTGCAGGTATCGGCATTTATTTTCCTGGTGACGCTGATTCTGGTCGCCGTCCTCGAGACCTTTGGCGAGTCCGCAATCGAGCAGTTCCTGCGCGGCAATGAGACGCTCGCCGTCCTGGGCTCGGCGCTTGTCGGCCTGATCCCCAACTGCTCTGCCAGCGTCGTCATCACGCAACTGTACCTGGAAGGCGCGCTGCAGCTGGCGCCGATGCTCGCCGGCACGCTCATTTCCGCCGGCGTGGGCTACCTGGTGCTGTTCCGCACCAATCGCAGCGCTCGCGAAAACGCCGTGTTCCTGGTCATGATGTACGTCATCGGCGCCGGCTGGGGACTCGTTCTCTCCGCCTTTGGTCTCTAAGCCCAAAAATCTACCTTGGTCAGCGTAACAGCTCAATGAGGTTGCGCTTAAAGCGGGCGCGATCTTCGCTGGTAAATGCCGCCGGCCCGCGGGTGCGACCGCCAGCGCGGCGCACCTTCTTTTCCTCGTGACGAATAAACAGCTGCATATCGATGGTGGCTTTTTCGTACACGCGCCCGCGCACGCCGATGGCGGCGGCATCGCGTCCGAGTACCATACTCGCCAGGCCTATGTCCTGTGTCACGACCACATCGCCAGCCTGCAGGCGCTCGATAATGGCAAAGTCGGCGCTATCGGCTCCCACACTCACATCGAGCGTTGTGACCCAAAAGCCCCGACGCGCATGCTCAACGTCGCGCGGATCGTCGCGGCGAATGTGGCGTTCCAGGTTTTGCGTGCTGTTGCCGGCGATAACGACGGCGACGCCCGCCCTCCGCGCGCAGTCGATCGACTCGCGTGTGACCGGGCAGGCGTCGGCATCAATAAAAAGCGTCTTTGGCATCTAGCGCACCAGTTTGCCAAATTGAATAGCGCGAACAATCAGCGTCACGCCAAACACCAGCAGCGCGGCACCGCTAAAGATGACGAGCATGTTGGCCGACCACAGCGGATAGATAAACACGAACATACCCGCGATGATGGAGAGTGCGCCGCTCAGGATGGCGAGGGCGCGGTTGGCGGAAAGTTCGGATTCCAGAATTGACATGACGCCCTCGACGATCCAGCCAAAGCCGGCGACGACCACTACAAGCGTGGTGAGCGTCGCGGTCGAGAAGGCCTGGTTGCGCAGGATCACCACGCCACCCAGAATAATGAGCAGGTTGGAGATGATGCTCGTAACGCGCCAGCCGGTGGGCAGCAGCGGCTCAAAAACAGCGGTAAACAGCCTGATCGCGGCCGTGATCACAAAGTAGAAGCCCAAGACGGTCGTTAGGAAGACGAGGGACTTGGCGGGCGCAAACAGCAGTGCGATGCCGGCGACGAGCGCCAAGACGCCCGTGATGGCGTAAATCCAGAGCACGGCCTTGACGGCCTTGCCTGCCATGCTTTTCTCGTCAAATCCAAATGCGCTCGATTGCTTGTCATCGTTTTTAAAGATGCCCATGATGTCTCCTTTCCGTGCGGCTTAAGCCGTAGCTCTTGCAACCAGTATCGCCCAAGGGCGCCGTCGCGTGGGGCGGGAAGGGCGAATGGGAGCCTCATCTTCCCGAATTGTTACCTTTGTTCCCGTTTGGATGCGGAATATTCAACAGGTGTGGAACATTGCGCCGCTGTGTGTAATTGCCTACGTTTTAGGTTAGATTTTCTTAAGAACAATTGGCTTTTATTGGGGGTCTTATGAACGAAGCTGTTCCCGCGGCGCCGGTAAGCGCCGAGTCGATGGCAAAGCAGGGTTGCGAAAAGCTTGGCCTGGACACGTTTGACGCGCTGGTCCGCCGCGCCCGCACGTGCCGCCGATTTGACGAGTCCATGCGCGTGCCGCGCGAGTTTTTGCTCGAGCTGGTGGAGCTGGCGCACCTGGCTCCCTGTGGCGCCAATGCTCAGCGCCTACGTTTTCATGTGGTGAGCGGTGCAGAGGACTGTGCTCGCGTGTTCGATGAGCTCGTGTGGGCCGGTGCTCTTAAGGATTGGCCGGGTCCTGCCGAGGGCGAGCGCCCGACCGGCTACATCGCGATTCTTGCCGAGCGAGCTGTTCCGGGTAAGCCTGCCGCTCCCATTACCGAGGTCGACACGGGTATTGCCGCGCAGACGATGATGCTCGCCGCCCGCAGCGCAACGCCCGAGGTGGCAGCCTGCATGTTCAAGGCCTTTACGCCCCACGCGATCGATGCCATGGGGCTCGATGGCGTCAAGTTTGAGCTCAAGTTGATCATGGCCTTTGGCGTGCCAGCCGAGACACAGGTGATCGACGCGATCGACTCCAACCCGGATGGCTCTATCAATTACTGGCGCGATGAGGCGCAGATGCATCACGTGCCCAAGCGTTCGCTTGCCGACGTGCTGCTGTAGTTGCGCGTCGTTGCGGTGCAATCCGGCGGCAAAATCACCACAAAGGCTCCTGTCCCCTTTGTGGTGGTACGAGGGGAGGGTGTGTGGCAGATCTGTATTTGGTGCGGCATGGGCAGACTGAGCTCAATGTGCAGAGCATTTTGCAGGGCTGGCACGATTCGCCGCTTACGGCGCGCGGGCGCGAGCAGGCGCTGACGGCGCGTACGGCGTTTGCGGCGCGTGGCGTGGCCTTTGATCATGTGTATTCCTCGCCGTTGGGCCGGGCGCGGCATACGGCCGAGCTTATCGTTGGCGAGGGCCGTTCCATTGAGCTGGTCGATGACCTGCGTGAGTGGCATTTTGGCTCGCTGGAGGGCACATCAAATCGCGAGATGCCGCCGCAGCCCTGGGGCGATTATCCGGTGGCCTTTGGCGGCGAGTCGGAAGTGCAGCTTCAGTCGCGCATGGTCGCGGCGCTGTCCCGCATCATGGCCAGGCCGCAGCACGACTGCGTGCTGGCGGTTTCCCACGGCTCAGCCTGCCAGGAGTTTCTTGAGTATGTGACTGGCGGGGGAGAGCTGCCCGACAACGGTGCCGTGCTTCATTTTGGCTATTGCGATGGGGCGTTTTCGCTCTTGGGTTGGTAACGAACGAAAGGACCCCTATGAATAAAGATCTGTATCTGGTCCGTCATGGACAGACGATATTCAACCTTAAGCGTATCATTCAGGGGTGGAGTGACTCGCCGCTCACACAGCTGGGCTGCGATCAGGCGGCGCGTGCCGGCATGTTCTTGCGTGCGCGCGGCATTGAGCCCGACCACGCCTACACCTCTACGCTGCACCGCACCGAACAGACCATCGCCAACCTGTGGTCGGGCATGACGTACGAGCGCCTGGACGGTCTGCGCGAGTGGTTCTTTGGCGACTTTGAGGCCGAGCGCGTGATGCTTATGCCCGAGCGCCCGTGGCGCGATTTCTATCGCCAGTTTGGCGGTGAGGGCCAGATGCAGGTGCGCGAGCGCATGGTGACGACGCTGACCGATCTTATGCGACGCCCGGACCATTCGTGCGTGCTCGCGGTGAGCCACGGGTCGGCCATCAAGGAGTTTTTGGATTACGTGAAGGGCACGGAGGCCGACGAGCGCGAGCGCGTGCCGGGCAACTGCTCGGTGCTGCATTTCGTGTTTGACGATACGACCGATACGTTTGAACTGGTTGAGATCTTTACGCAGGAAGACTACGCGCGCGAGCTGGGGCTTGAGCCGCTCGTGGCTGCCGCGGGTCCGCAGCGCGGGTAGTTTGGGCGTGGCGGTGCGGGTCGCCGACTTACTTCTCGACGCAAAAGGGGCGGAGATGCATGTACCTGCTGCATCTCCGCCCCCTGTTTGTTGAGCTGCCGATTTTTGTGCTGGGCGGTCTGGTCTTGCTAGAACCGCGCGACCTGGTGCGTGAGCAGACCTGTCGGAACTTGCGGCGCGGCGCCGCTGACCTGCGCGGCGGGGAAGAGCACGGCAACGGTAAAGTTGAACGGCTCCTTGCCGGTGTACGTTCCGGCGGCACGGGCCTCATCGGCCAGCAGCTGCGACGCCCCGGTCAGAGCGGCGGCGTAGGCGGGGTCGTCGGTCAGTGCCGGCTCCGGTGCTTGGTCGAGCATAGCGCGGATGGCCCCGACGGCGTCCTCGCGCTTGACCTCCCACGCGCGGTGCGTAATGCCCGCGGGGTCGGTGACGGCGTAGAGCGACGCGCCCTCTTTGGCGGCGCCCAGGATGATATCCATGACGGGCGAGGCCTCGTAGGCGAGCGACACGGGGCGCGGCTGCACCTTGAGCTCGGCGATCGCGCGCGCGGCGGCCACGTCGGCGCTGCCATCGCCCTTGCCGTCCGCAAGTACACTCGTCGGGCAGATCGCCACGACACCCGTCACGCGTCCCGGCTCGCCCGAGCATTCGTACACGTAATACGCCGCACCCGGGTCCTTGAGCATCAGGCCATCGGCAAGGGCTCCGCGCAGAGCATCGTTGCCGCTCAGGATGCTGCCCATTGCAGGCAGCGCCTCGAGTACGCGGTCCTGAGCCGGGCGGATGCAGGGAAACGGAAGTGCTTTCATGGGCGGTCCTAACGCACGAGTCGGTTTGTTCGCGGCTTATTATGCCCCAACTTGGCCGCTCGCGTCCCAGAGCACGTTATCGGCGAGCGCGATTAGCACCTGCTGACAACGAACGATATCGGCATGGGGCACATATTCGTTGGGCTTGTGTGCGAGCGCGAGCGACCCGGGACCGTAGCTCATGCAATTGCGGTTGCCTGTCTTGCCGGCAATGACGGCGGTGTCGGTGTAGCCGGTAAAGAAGCCGACGGTCGTGTCCGCGTCCGTCACGTCATCGGCGGCACGCTTGAGCGCTGCTAGAAGGGGAGAGTTCGGGTCGCTCTCGATGGCGGGGCGGTCGCCCGTCACGGTGTAGCTGCCATGGCAACCGGGAACGGCGGCTTCGGCGACGGCGATGGCCTGCTCTACCATGCGCGTCGCGGCGGCCGTATCGGTCGGCGGGGTCAGACGCATGTCGACCCAGACTTTGGCGCGGTCGGGCACGACATAGGGGCGATATCCGCCCTCGATTTGGCCAAACGTGATGGTCGAAGACCCCAGTTCATCGTGCGCGGGCAGCGCCACAAACACGCGACGGAGCGAACACACGACCTCGGCCATGGCGGCGACGGCATCCGCGCCCTTCCACGGCTGGCTCGCATGCGCCGTTACGCCAGCCATTTCAATCTCGAACCACGTGCGCCCCTTGTGCGCCACCTGAATCTGTCCGTCGGTGGGTTCGGTGTCCAGCACCCATTCACGCGAGCCGACCCAGCCGGCATCGATCGCGGCCTCTGAGCCGCGCATAAAGTCTTCCTCGTCGACCGAGCAGATGAGCGAAAAGCCGCGGCGGGGCAACGCGCCATCCGCCGCCACGCGCTCGAGCGTATGGATCAGTGCGGCAATAGCGCAGGCCAGGCCACCCTTCATATCGCAGGCACCGCGGCCATAGAGTTTATCGTCGCGCACAACCGCCCCAAGCGGTGCGATGTCTGCGTCCCAACCATCGCCCAAGGTGACGGTATCCATGTGGCAGATATAGATCAGCCGCGGCTCGTCGCTTTGGCCCGGCACGGTGACTTTAAGGTTGCGGCGCCCGGGCAGCACTTCGAGCTCCTCAATCTGCACGGCATCGAGCGCAGAACTATCAAGTTGTGCCAGCTGCTGCTCAATGAGCCTCTTAATGAAGCGCTCAATTTCATCCTCATACGCGCCCGGGTCTGAGCTGTCGATCCGCACGAGCTCCTGCGCAAGCCGCCAGGCAAAGTCCTCATCAACCATATGCAACCTCACAATCAGTCTGCTTTCCAAACCGATTGTAAGCCTCTTGAGAGATCCGCGGCGTGCGCGGAGCGGTATTTACCGTTCGCAGGCCGAGCCAGCGCGTTTGCCGTCCAGGCGGGTTTACAAACGACGCGGTGGGTACGTACCCTTCATGGACGACATGCTGTGCGACATATCTGCCTTTCGGTATCACCGGATACCCCCACAGGTCTTGGCAATAATGCCGGACCTGCCCGATTCTGCGGACGATCCGCGCAGGGAGCACCTATGTGAGCATCCGCTCGTCAAGCATTTCCTGGGCACCCCGTTACACGTGTTGGCGCAGGGCGTCTGCGGGCGCAAGGGCGATCGCATTGTCAGGCATGTTTGGAACGGGGAGAGGCCGTTTGATTCCGTGCGGCAGACGGAGTTTGGCCTCGATGTCGCGTCCCCGCTCTTTACCCTGCTGACCCTGGCTTCCTCGGTCTCAAACGAGCGTCTAATCATGTGCATGTATGAGATGTGCGGCACCTTTGCCGTGTGCAAGATTGCGCCTCAGGTAAAGTCGGCACTTGAGCAGGCATATGGGAGCCGATGGAGTGACGCACGGTCGGGCTGGGAAAACGTAAAGGATGTCTCGGGGAATCCAACGGACTTGTGGAAACGACCTCCCTTGATCGAGCTCTCTGAGCTTATAGAGTTCGTCGATAAGGTCCGGGGGCTCCGCGGCGCTAAATCGTTCATACGAGCCGCGAAATGCATTACGGGGGTGGCAGCATCGCCGCTCGAGGTCCAGGCTTCGATGCTGTTTGGCCTTACGAGGTTGCGCGGCGGCGAAGGGCTGAGCCTTACCAATAACGTTGAGATTCGTATGACGCGCAGCGCCCGCCTGATTTCGGGGCTTGATAGGCGCTATGCCGATATCCTGCTGGCAAATAAGGACGGCAGCCGAGAGTGTCTGGTTGAATGCCAAGGTAAAGCCATTCACGGATCCATTGAATACAAGATCTCGGACTCCGATCGAACGACGGCCTTGCAAGCCATGGGATATCCCGTCGTTCTGATGACCTATGGTCAGCTGGCCGACTTCGATGCCTTCCGCGTGGTGATGGAGCTCATCATGTCCTATCTCGATGTGCCGCTGAAAGACAAGACGCCGCGACAGCAGGAGCTCGAACGGCGGCTTCGTGAGGAGATTTTTATCGATTGGGCGGGAATGTAGTCGCGCGGTGGGTAAACGGTAGCGCGAGCTAGAGTTCTGGTCGCAAAAAGGCTTCAATTTTGCCTTGGAGGGACCCTAAAAATGCTATCTAGAATAAGTTGTTTCGGAAAATAGACAGTCAACTTACATTCGGCACATAGAGACCGATTTTTACCTACTAAAGTCCCTGATAAAGCTGTTTATCAAAGTGGGCGTGCTTAGCGACTGGAGCCTCACTATCGATTATCTGAAAAAACTTGTTCTGGGTATCATTTTAAAGACGTCCGGAGCAACAAAATCGCCCCCCGTTTCGTGAAAACGGGAGGGGGCGAATGGGCTTCGTGGTCTGTCTGGCAGGCTTGGCACCGGCGCTATTTAATCACGCGCACGCGATACATCGACGGAATCTGCTTGAGCGCCTCGATCGTGCTGCCGTCCAGGTGCTCATCGGTGTCGAACATGGTGTAGGCGTTCTCGCCAGCGGACTCGTTGGTCATGCGCTGCACATTGGCGTTGTCCTTGGCGAGAATGGCCGTGATCTGGCCGATCATGTTGGGCACGTTGGCATGCAGGCAGGCAATGCGGCTTGCGGCGCGCGCCTTGCCCATGCTGCAGGCGGGGTAGTTGACGCTGTGCGCGATGTTGCCGTTTTCCAGGTAATCCTTGAGCTCGCTGATGGCCATGTCGGCGCAGTTGGCCTCGGCCTCGCCGGTGCCGGCGCCCGAATGCGTGGTGATAAACGTGTTGGGCATCTTGACGGTCTTGGGCGTGGCAAAGTCGCAGCTAAACCAGCTGAGCTTGCCCTCGCGCAGGGCAGCGTCGACGGCGTCCTCGTCAATGATGGTTTCGCGCGCGTAGTTGATGAGCACGGCGTCGGGCGCCAGCAGGTCGATCTGCTCGGTGCTGATCATGCCGATGGTATCGGCCTTGCTGGGCACGTGCACGGTGAGGTAGTCGCAGCCGCGGCAGAGGTCCTCGAGCGTGCCCACGCGCTGCACCTCGCGACTCAGCACCCATGCGTGCTCGACGGAAATGAACGGGTCGTAGCCGTAAACGTCCATGCCCAGGTCGACACAGGCGTTGGCGACCTTGGAGCCTACGTTGCCCAGGCCGATGACGCCGATGCGCTTGCCCTTGAGCTCGCGGCCCACAAAGGCCTTCTTGGCCTTCTCGGCATCGACCTGGATCTCGGGGTCGTCGGCGTTGTTGCGCACCCAGTTCATCGACTGCACGACGCCGCGGCTCGAAAGCACCAGCATGCCCAGGACGAGCTCCTTGACGGCGTTGCTGTTGGCACCGGGGGAGTTAAAGACGACGACGCCCTTTCTGGCGTACTCCTCGACGGGGATGTTGTTGACGCCGGCGCCGCAGCGGGCGATGGCGCGGATGCCCTCGGGCAGCTCGTAGCCGTGCAGGTCGGTGGAGCGCATCAGGATAGCGTCGGCCTCCTCGGCGGTGCCCACAAACTCGTAGCCCTCGCCAAACTCGACTTTGCCGTCTTTGGTGATGTCGTCGATGGTCTTAATCTTACGCATGGAAAAACTCCTTAGCAGGTTTTGATCTAAACAGGGTGGTTTGAGATGGCTGGTCGGCCCGCGCGTTGCGGGCTAGTTAGATCGCGGACTCAAACTATGCTGCGCTTCGAAGTCCTTCATGTACGAGGCAAGTGCCTGCACGTCTTCCATGGTTACGGCGTTGTAGACGCTGGCGCGCATGCCGCCCACCAGGCGATGGCCCTTGACGTTTTGAATCTGGTGCTTGGCCGCGCCTGCGACAAAGGCCGCGTCGAGCTCGGCGTCGCCGGTGCGGAAGGTGACGTTGGCGATGGAGCGGCTGTCGGCCTGCGTGGCGCCATGGAACAGCTCGCTGTGCTCGAGCAGGTCATAGAGCAGGTTGGCCTTGGCCCAGTTGCGCTCGGCCATGGTTGCGAGCCCGCCGGTCTGCTCCACCCAATGGAACACCTTGCCGCATACGTAGATGCCAAAGGTGTTAGGCGTGTTGAGCATGGAGCCCTTGGCGGTCTGGGTCTTAAGGTCCATGTACTGCGGCGTCTGCGCAAAGGCGGGGCCATCTGCGATGAGATCGTCGCGCACGATGACCACGGTCACGCCCGCGGCGCCGGCGTTTTTCTGAGCGCCGGCGTAGATGAGTCCGTAGCGCTCGACGTCGAGCGGCTGCGACAAAAAGCAGCTCGAGACATCGGCGACCAGCGGCACGTCGCCGCAATCGGGCAGCTCGTGGAACATGGTGCCGAAGATGGTGTTGTTCTGGCAGATGTAGACGTAGTCGAGCCCGTCGCCCGTGGCCTCGGCGGCAATGCGCGCGTTGACGTCGGCCATGGTGGGAATGCGGTCGAAATTGGTTTCCTCGGAGCTCGCGAGCAGCACCGCCTCGCCGTACTTGGCGGCCTCCTGGTACGCCTTGCTGGCGAAGTTGCCGGTCACGACGTAGCCGGCGCGGCCGCAGCGCATAAGGTTCATGGGGATGCCCGCAAACTGCAGCGTGGCGCCGCCCTGCAAAAACAGGACACGGTAGTTGTCGGGGATGCTCAGCAGACGGCGCAGGGTTGCCTCGGCGTCGTCGATGATCTGCTGGTACATGCTAGATCGATGGCTCATCTCGAGCACGGACATGCCGCAACCGCGGTAGTCCATCATCTCGTCGGCGATCTCGGCGAGCACGCTTGTGGGCAGTGCGGCCGGGCCAGCTGAGAAGTTGTGCACACGTGCCATCTTCTAGTTCCCCCTCGTAGTCGTTTGAACGTTCGGGATACTTTAGCACAGTGGAGCGCCAGGCGCGACCGCATCACGGTAAAACTCGACTGCGCCGCTATGATTTACAGGATGGTTACATGGGGGAGGGCTTATCTCGAGGCTCGCATCCGATCCGCCTCGGCCTTCGCTTGTTTCCAGGGACGCGCACGACCGTTGGTGAGGTCGTCATAACCATGAGCGATGGTACGTTGAATGTGATCTTCGCGTTCCTGAATGGTAGTTGGCGCGCGCGTCTGATCAGAAATAGGCTTTATGACAGGCATATGAAACTCCTTATATAGAACCATGCGTAGAACTCTATGTTGAGTGTAGCGGAGGGTGGGGACGGATTCGCAAGGGCGGTTGTCTAGTAAGTGTGATTTGGGGCAATCTCGTCAAAGCTTCTGAGCTGCGAAAATAACCGTTAACCGGATTTAATTTTGTTGCTCAACATTTGACACTCTGGGCGTGGTAACTTTTTTACCAACAGGTATGATTATTGTCATGTGCGCCGCGCCTGCCTGCCGGGTTGCGGCGCACTTGTGACAGCCTTTGACACCCTTGGAGCGTGTACTGTGGATGTAACCACAAAAAGCGTTCGGGGGGGGGGTGCTCACCCGCGAGCAATTCCTCCCGCATGAGATGCGCATCGTCGCTGCCCTGCGTATACAGGGCGCAAGCGACGAGCAGGTCATTGTACGCGTAAAGAGCGAGAACCTCTTTCAATATCCCACGGAGCGCATGGTCGCCAACCGCGCAACCGTGTGCCTTCGCCGCCTCGACGCCATGGTGCCCACGGACGCCGCGTGCGCCGCGCGCGGTATCGACCCCAATACTGCCGCCGAGGCTGCGTTATCCCTAACCGGCCTTATAGCATCTGGTACTCCCACGCAGGCGGACCAGGCCATCTTCTACAGCATGATCTGCCGCTACGACATCGTGCGCGAGCTCGTGCTCGTCGAGGTAGGGGAGCGCCTGCAAAACTTTGATTATGCCTTCACGGCGGTTGACCTCAACGCCTTTATGACACGCTTTACCACGGAGTATCCGGACGCGGCCCGCTGGACTGAGGCCACGGTCAAGCGTATTAAGGGCTCGCTCCGCCAGACGCTCCGCCATGCCGGCCTTATCGGCGAGGGTATGGGTCCGGAGTCCGAGCGCCTGTCACCACTCTTCCTCGATTCCGATGTCGAGCGAGCCTTGGTTCAGCTGGGCGAGCAGTCGCTTATCGCGGCCCTTACCGGCAGGGTGGTGATGTAGCGTGGCTCCCGTCAACAGTGCCGCCGAACCTGCTATCACCCCGGCGACCGATCTCACCACCAATATCGGCATCCATTCCCGTAAGAGCGTCGTGGCGGCGCATGTCCGCTCCGAGCACGCCCGTCAGGAATTTGAGCGCCGCGCGCAGCTTCTGCGCGAGTGCCTGTGCAGCGAGGACTTTTTGGCCAACAAGGGCATAGGCAATGAGATCGGCTTCCACACCTTTTGCTATGACCCCGCGCTGGAGTTTGAGGCGCGTGCATTATTTGACGCCCTTTCACGCGATGCCGAGGCCGACAAGCTTCCGTGCACGCTCAAGGTCGTGAACCTTTACGACGCCGTGCTGGCAATTCTCGAAAAGCGCCGTGTCCTTAAGGCTATCCCGCACCAAGAGGAGCGCCGCGGTACCCAGCGCGTGCTCGAGGACGTGGCCAAGTTCGCCTCGCCCGAGAAAGTCGCCGCGTACATCCTTGAGCAGACCGAGCCGCACGCGCCTGGAGACGTCGTTCTCCTCACCGGCGCGGGCGAGGTCTTCCCGTTCTTTCGCATGCACACGCTTCTCCACTGCATGCTTGCGGATTTTGATGAGGTGCCTGTGGTCGCCGCCTATCCGGGCAGTTTCAACGGCTCTTCTTTCCAGCTCTTTAACCGTCTGCCGGCCGACAACTACTACCGCGCCATCGATATCTCGTAAGCACGGCTCCCCGCAGGCAAGTCCTTGCCGCCGGTAACAACCCTTTGCCATAACGTTCCCAAACCCAAAGGAGCACCCATGGACAACACGATCATTCACGACCTCTTTGCAAAAGACATCAACCGCTCCATCAACGGCGTGGTCAAGGTCCAGGATTCAAAAGATGGGTCCATCCGCCAGGAGCTTGACGAGTACGTGGTGACGCGCGAGTTGCAGAGGCACTTTGCCACGTTCTTCAAGGCCTACGGCGATGCCATCGATGCGCGCACCGACAAGATCGGCGTGTGGATCAGTGGCTTCTTCGGTTCCGGTAAATCGCACTTCCTCAAGATGCTGAGCTACCTGCTCGAGAATCGCCAGATCGGCGGTAAGAGCGCTATCCGCTACTTTGACGGCAAGATCGTCGACCCCATGGTCGCGGCTGCCATGGAGCGCGCCTGCTCGGTGCCCACGCAGGCCATCCTCTTTAACATCGATAGCAAGGCGGGCCAGTGGAAGCAGGGCGATACGGCTCCCACGGCGCTGCTTCGCGGCTTTGAGCGCATGTTCTACGAGGCGCGCGGCTTCTACGGCGAGGACCTCAAGCTTGCAAAGCTCGAGGACTACATCGATTCCCTGGGCAAGACCCAGGAGTTCCGCGAGGCCTTTGAGCGCGTCAACGGCGAGTCCTGGCTCCAGGCCCGCGACACCTACAGCTACTTTGAGGACGACGTCGTCGAGGTGCTGCAGAGCGTGCTCGGCATGAGCGAAAAGGCCGCATGGAACTGGCTCGAGGGTTCTGAGGACGAGGTTTTGGCCCCTGATGTCTTTGCCAAAAAGGTCAAGGACTACGTGGACGCTCAGGCAGCGGCCCACGGCGGCAACTTCCGTTTGCTCTTTATGGTCGACGAGGTGGGTCAGTTTATTACAAACGACCAGGACCCAAGCCTTATGCTGAGCCTTCAGACCATCGTCGAGGAGCTGGGTGCCGCCTGCGGTGGCCGCGTGTGGGTGATGGTCACGAGCCAGGAGGCCATCGACAACCTGAGCCTGCCCGTGGGCAACGACTTTTCAAAGATCCAGGGCCGCTTCAATACCCGCCTTTCGCTTTCCAGCTCCAGCGTGGACGAGGTCATCCAGCGCCGTGTGCTCGAGAAGACCGCGCCGGCGGCCGATATGCTTGCACGGGTCTACGAGCAAGACACCGCCGTGCTCAAAAACAACTTTACCTTTGAGGGTGGCTCGCGCTCCGACCTTGCCGGCTACGCCAACTCCAAGGATTTTGTGGCCAGCTACCCGTTTGTGGGCTATCAGTTTAAGCTCCTGCCCGACGTGATGACCGAGGTACGCAAGCACGGTGTCAAGGCCAAGCACATGTCCACGGGCGAGCGCTCCATGCTGAGCGCATTTCAGGAGAGCGCTCAGGTCATCCAGCATGACCAGACCGGTGCGCTCGTGCCGTTCTGGCGCTTCTTCGACACTATCTCCAAAGATCTTGAGCACGGCATCAACCAGGTGGTTGACCGCGCGGTCCGTGCGGCCGAGAACGCGGAGGGCCTTGAACCCTACGACGTTCAGGTGCTCAAGCTCCTGTACCTGATTCGTTACATCGGCTACGTCAAGGCCACGGTCGAGAACATCTCCATCCTCATGATCGATAGCCTCGACGTGGACAAGCGCGCCCTCAAGGACCGCGTCAAGGAATCCCTCGCCCGTTTGGAGCGCGAGAACTACGTGTCACGCCAGGGCGATACCTATAGCTTCCTCACCGACGAGGAGCAGGAGATAGCGCAGGAGATCGCATGCACCCCGATCGACAACGCGCAGGTGATCGAGTCTATCAAAAAGCGCCTGTTCGACAGCGTCTACATCGCGCGCAAGCTCAACCGCGGGGCCAACGACTTCCCGTTTGACCGCTATGTGGACGGCTCAATCCACGGTACCAGCATGGGCGGCATGGAGCTTTACGTGGCGACTATGGCGAGCGACCTGGGCCGTGCGGACGATACCGAGCTGGCCTTGGCTTCTTCGGGCAAAGCCATCGTGGCCTTGAGTGACGAGGCGGATTATTGGGAGACGCTCGTCAGCGCCGCCAAGATCCGCAAGTACGCCAAGACGCGAAATCTCCAGGAGCTTCAGCTGAGTACGCGCCAGATCGTTGAGTCCAAGATGCGCGAGGCGGCCTATAACGAGAAGGAGGCCGATACCCTTTTGAGCGAGGCCGTGCTCCATGCACGTTGTGCAGTCAACGGCCGCATGGTTGAGGTCCGCGCGGCCAAGCCCGCCCAGGTCTTTGAGCAGGTGCTGGCGCAGCTGTGCGATGTAGTCTTTGAAAAGGCCGACTATATCGGCGCGCCGGTCACGAGCGATTCCGATATCCGCTCCACTCTGGCGGGCAACGTCCAGGCGGGGCTCGCTGGCATGGACGCGGGCAACACGCGTGCGCTCAAGGAGGTTGAGGACTACCTCAAAGTTCAGCACCAGCGCCACCTGGATACCGCTATGGGCGATATCCAGCGCCAGTACCAGCAAAGGCCCTTTGGCTGGCGCGAGGTCGATATCGCAAATGTGGTGGCGCAGCTTGTGGTGGAGCAGCGCGCGCAGGTGCTGTTTGGCGGTCAGACGGTTCAAGCTAACGACAGCCGCATGGTGGCACTCCTGCGCAAGGATGCCGATAAGGCCCAGGTGCGCTTGCGCGTGCGCATGAACGACCGTTTGCTGAGCGGTGCGGGTGAGCTCATGCGCGACCTGTTTGATCTCAAGACCGTGCCCTCCAACGAGGATAAGCTCGTGGCCGAGCTCAAGGAGCGCCTTGAGGACTTGCGTGAGGTGTGCGTCGCCATGGCACGCGACTACTACACGGGCATCAAGCCGGCCTACCCGTATCCCGGTGAGGGCGAGTGCGAGAAGATGCGCTCGGAGGTGGCCGACGTCCTTAAGGACCAGAACGAGGCCGAGGCGTTCTTGACCACGTTCACCAAGCATGAGGACCGCCTGCTCGATGCCAAGGAAGACTTTGACAGGGTGGTTGAGTTCTTCGGGTCCAACCAACGAACAGCGTTTGACCACGCCAAGGATTTCTTGAGCCGCACCGAGGGTATCGAGTATGCCTCCGATGACATTCCCAGCGCGGTTGAGAATGTGGCAAAGGTGCGTGAGGTTCTCAAAGATCCCAAGCCCTACGGCCGCATTAAAGACCTGCAGCCGCTTATGGATCCCGTCGAGGACGACATGAAAAAGCTGCTGGGCATCCGCCGCAATGAGTTTTTGTGCCGAATCGAGAGCGATCTGCAAGACCTGCAGGCACAGGCTGAGAGCCAAAAGGGCTTTGTCAATCAGGCCAAGGATGCCATAGCAGACGCCGGCACCAAATATGAGTCGTTCAAAAACCGTGCCCACAGCGCTCAAAGTCTTAACGAACTGAGCGTTGTTGCAACTAACTGGGGCAACTGGCTCAGTGCGGCGGCCAACGAGATGTACGACGCTGTGGATGAGGCCCGCGTGCGTATGGACAACGAGCGCCGCACCACTGAGGTCACGAGTACGGGTGAGGTGGTCAAGAAGGTTTCCAGCAAGGGCGCCGCATCGTCTGCTCCCGTGCCCGAGCCCAAGTCCCAGCGCAAGATCAAGACCGTGCGCCGCGCCGATCTGGCCAAGCCGAGTCGTCTCTTGTCCACAGAGGACGTGGAGCGCTACGTGGACGACCTGCGCTCCCGCCTTATGCAGGCGCTCGTTGCAAACGACGAGATCCGTATCAACTAACCCGCGGAGCCACCGGTGCCAAAGCGCGCACCGGTGGCTTATGGCGTTTAGAAAGGCTCATCAACCATGAACGATTCTGCTCTTAAGAGTTTCTGCACCTGGGCCCGTACGGAGCTCATCAAAGGCGTGGAGGCGCAGATGGTGCGCTACGGCATCACCGAACCTGCACCCGCGCCCGTTGGGTCCGAGACCGTCAACGGCCTGCCCCTAAGTCCGGCTGAGATTGAGCAACGCGACGAACTGCTGCGCATGCAGGCAGAGGTGGGTCACGAGGCGCTGCGCGACCGTGCGGCCTACACCTGGTTCAACCGCATCGTGGCCATTCGCTTTATGGATGCACGCGGATGGCTCCCCAGCCGTATGCGCATGCTGAGTCGTGCGGACGGCAGCCATGGCAGCGAGGCCGTGGAGAACGCACTGGATGTGGTGATAGCGACGGCCGATACCGATCGCATAGCCGAGCTCAAGATGGCGGGCTTGGATGAACCGTTGTGGCGCTACCTGTTTGTGGCCCAGTGCGAGGAGCTTGCCGATTGCCTGCCAGGCGTCTTTGATCGCGTAGGCGGAGCCATGGAGTTGCTGTTGCCCCAGGGCCTCATGATGGCCGACGGCGTGGTGGGCAAGCTCAATGCCGTCCTCACTGACGAGGACTGGCGCGAGGGCGTGACCGTTCTGGGCTGGATGTATCAGTACTACAATGCCGATGTTAAAGACGGGTTCTTCAAGTCCAAGCGCAAGGCAGCGGCGGCGGACATCGCGCCCGCCACGCAGCTCTTCACCCCTGAGTGGATCGTGCGCTATATGGTCGAGAACTCGCTCGGCCGTCTGTGGATGCTCAACAATCCGGGGAGTTCGTTACGCGAGCGCATGGAGTATTACATCGAGCCCGATGCTGAGCACGAGGACTTCATCCGCATTTCGAGTCCCGAGGAGATAACCCTCTGCGACCCCGCATGCGGCTCGGGCCATATCTTGGTCTATGCGTTTGAGCTGCTCTTTCATATGTACGAGGAGCGCGGCTATCGTGAGCGCGAGATTCCCGAGCTCATTCTTACTAAAAACCTTGCAGGTATGGAAATCGATTCCCGCGCGGCACAGATCGCGGAGCTGGCGCTTGCCATGTGCGCCCGCGAGCACGACCGTCGCTTCTTTAGGCGTGGCGTTCGCGCCGACGTTACCGTGCTCTCGAGCATCCCGCTTGGGGAGGACGAGCTGCCGGGTAACAAGAAGCTCGCCGAGGAGCTGAGTCATTTGGGCGAGATCGGTTCGCTGCTCAATCCGACAGATGCCGAGATCGAGAAGCTCAAAGCGGCTGCGGCCGACTGCGCGGGCGACCTTTTTGCCGCCGCGACCAAGGACAAGCTTGAGAGCGCGGTCGCAATCTGCGAGAAGCTATCACGTCGCTTCACTTGCACCGTGGCAAATCCCCCGTACATGGGTAGCAGCAGCTTCAACCCCTTTATGAGTAAGTGGGTCAAGAAGAACTACCCCGACACGAAGAGCGATCTCTGCACGTGCTTTATCGAGCGAATTATTGATTTTGCGAGCGCTAAGGGTACGGTATCTCTGGTTACCTCTGATACGTGTATGTATCTCTCGTCTTTCGAGCGTATGCGCAACACCCTTGTAGATAAACACACCCTAATTGCTCTCATTGATACTCGCGGCTCGAATGCCCACCCTGACGTGTTTGACGCCAATACCGGATGGGTCATTCAGTCGAATCATATTCCTGGTTATAAGGGTGCTTATTTTAAGTTGAATCAAAAAATCGGTGAGAAGGATGCGGCTTTGAAGGAGGCCATCCAAAACCCCACCTGCGGCTGGTTCTACCGCCGCAACGCCGACGCCTTCAAGCAGATCCCCAGCACCCCCATAGCCTACTGGGCCAGCGACGCTATGCTCGAAGCGTTTGGGGGACATTCCATTCGCGATGAAGCTTTTGCTGGAATAGGCATGCGTACGGGCGACAATGCAAGATTTTTGAGATTGTGGCATGAAGTCGGTCTGAGCGACATGGTTATCGGATGTTGCTCTGCTGAGGAGCAAATCAATAGTGGTGCTCGATGGGTTCCTTACAATAAAGGAGGCAATTTTCGCAGATGGTACGGAAACAATGACTACGTTGTTAACTGGTTTAATAATGGTGAAGAGATTAAGGCTAACACTAAGGCTGTATACCCAGAATTGGGCGATGATCTTGGATGGAAGATAAGCAACGAGCGCTTTTACTTTAAGCCTGGACTTACTTGGACGGGCGTAACTTCGGGGCTATTTAACTGCCGTCTATATCGCCAGGGTTTTATTTTTGATTCCGGCGCTAATGGCCTTTTCTCAACTAAGGAGCTTGGAGTTTCCTACCTTTCTGCCCTGCTGAACTCTTCTGTAGCTGCTTCAGCCTTTAGCTTTTTGAACCCTACGTTGAATTTTGGGGCAGGCACTGTGAATAACATGCCTGTTATTCGACCCTCTGCTTCAGACTATTCCATCGTCGAAGATCTGGCGCATCGTTGCTTTGATGCGTCGGAAGCAGATTACAACTCCTTCGAAACCTCATGGGATTTTGGTCACAATCCCCTTGTTTAGGAGACCTGTATGTGTATCGATCTTAACCAGACGGCATTTCAGCTTGCCAATAAAATTAAACGCGTTTTAGATTCTGATGTTAGAATTCGTATCTCGTTAAACAACGCCACTTTCTTTGAATACGACTCGGATGAAGATGTCGTAATCATCGCTCCTGTTTCTTTGCTTGAAATTGAAGAAAAGGAGAAAGCGCAGATAGCGTCTCGGGCAGCATATGAGTTGGTTCTTATGAGTGCGAAAACCTCCGCGCGGAAGTTCAACGGCATTTTATTGCCTGACTGTTTCTTATATTGTGTGTATTCAACGCTACACGAGATAGGCCATCATGACTATTTTGTCAGCTCTTCCGCAACGGAGTTTCAAGGCCATGTTGCACAGCGCGAGTCACTTCTTGAGTTCTCTAAGGACAAGTTGATCAATGCAATTGCTTCGGGACAAGACCCACGTAATAGCCAGGAGATATTTGCGAGATCGTATAGGAATATTCCTTTTGAGAAGATAGCTGATGATTACGCCAGGAGATTGATGCCCGTCGTTCTTTCCAAACTCTTAGTAGAGGATGGACCAAATGAAGCAAAATGAGTCTATTGACGTTCGCTGCGATATGGCAACGATGCATGATTTTTTCCTAAATAAGATTGATGAATCGATTAAGGGAGGGCTCTACTTCGAAGCCGCTTGGCTAATCTATTCGTGTCTCGAGAATCGTTTCTTTCGAGTGTTAGACAAATATAAGCGGAACTGCAAATATTGCGTTAATGGCGGCAAATGCCGTAAGGGAAGCAACCAATTGGCAATCGGGACCAAGATCAAGTGTGTTGAAAGACTATATAACGCAGATGTGTCTTGTGTTCGCAGCTCTTTTTCAGCTGAGTTATTCGCTGAAGTGAGGTTGTGGGTCAAATTACGTAACAAACTAATGCATAACTTGCTGTCCCTTGAGCACTATGAAGAGCATTTTGATAATGACTTTAAAGAACTTGCTTTAAACGGGAAGAAAGTTGTGGACGACGTTTACGATGCCTGCACGAAATTTAGGGCGGCTTTCTTCGAACCCGGCTACGAGTTCATATTCCCTGAATCGTGCATGGAGCAATGTCCTTGTAAGCCGCGTAATCAATAGAAAGACGACTAATAACTATGTGTCGCATTCGGGGCCGTGATTCACAAAGTTATCTTCATACGGGATATTCGGTTTTGCTCATCGCGCTGGGCGTGGAGTGCGGGCTTGGTTGTGTGATGGCCCTGATTTGATTCACGCTTTATTTCTTCGTTGCCGGCATCTCAACAATATCGAAAGGACGGCCCACCATGGCCACATTACTTCAAGATAAATACGAGGCTCGTAAGGCCGAGGTCAATGCTCGCTTTGAGCAGCTCCGTGCTAACGAGGAGGAGCTCAACCGCATCTTTGCCAAAATCTACAACATGGAGGGTGAAGTGCCCATCGAGGTCGAGGATAAGTACGTTTCGGTTGCGTGCATCTTCGACACCGCCGATGAGATTCCCGAGAGTTACAAGGGCAACAAATACGTGCGCACTAAGCGCGACGAGATTACCTCGCTCATAAGCTATGCCGTGGGTTGCATGTTTGGCCGCTACTCGCTGGACGTGGATGGCTTGGTCCTGGCCGATCAGGGCGCCACGGTCGACGACTATCTGGCCAAGATGCCCGATCCCGATCACGTGACCTTTATGCCCGATAGCGACAACGTGCTGCCCATCACCGACGACGAGTACTTTGACGACGACATCGTGCGCTACTTTATCGACTTTGTGCGCACCGTGTACGGCGAGGAGACACTCGAGCAGAACTTGGCCTTTATTGCCGAGGCGCTCTGCGGCAAGGGCACCTCGCGCGAGGTGATCCGCGCCTACTTTTTAAAAGACTTCTTTAAGGACCACTGCCAGACCTATAAGAAGCGCCCCATCTACTGGCTGTTCGACTCGGGCAAAAAGAACGGCTTCAAGTGCCTTGTTTACATGCATCGATATCAGCCCGACCTGCTGGCTCGCATCCGCACCGACTATGTGCACGAGCAGCAGGAGCGTTACCGTGCCCAGATCGGCTACGCCAACGATGCCCTTGCCGGTGCCGAGCGCGGCGAGCGCGTGCGTTTGGATAAACGCGTCAAAAAGCTCAACGACCAGCTCAAAGAGACTATTGCCTACGAGGAGAAACTGCACCACTTGGCAGACCAGATGATTAAGATCGACCTGGATGACGGCGTCAAGGTCAACTACGCCAAGTTTCAGGATGTACTGGCAAAGATCAAGTAACTGCAGATACGGTAAGGATATCCATGCCCAAGATCGATGTAGAAGAACAACTCAAGCTGCGGTTTTTGCAACCGTTGTCCGCATACGTGCCGCGTCGTGTGGTGGTTTGGCACGATGCGGACGGCGAGTTTGCCCCTGAGTTCGAGCGATTGGCTGCCGAGGGTTTCGACGGCGCGGGGACCGATGACGGCGTTATGCCTGTTCACGGTGATTTTGAGCGCCCGGTGCGGTTTGTTGAGGCCTGCGAGGGCCGTATGTTTGCCGTCAAGAAGCTCATCAACCGCGATGACCTTGCGAACGATATCTTGCTGTATCGCCGTTGCCCGCGCGGCAGGCTTGAGGGCGATTGGCTTGCCGATGTTGAGCTGTATGCCGATCGGTTCCAGGCTGACTATCTTTCGCTTTTGGCCGATCAGCTGGGCATCGAGAATATCGACGCCGTGCGCGAGAGCCTGCGCGAGCACAAGACCTTCTTTGATGCCAAGACCCGCTGTGCTAAGTTTGCCGCGTGCGTTCCGCACGCCGCGGGCGCATCCGATATCGAGCTTGGAATCCTTACGGTGATCTTTGGCGGCAAGGAGCCGGGCGACGCGCGACCCGCGTTTGTGCTGCGCGGCTGTATGGCCACGCTGCTGCACGAGGGTCCCGAGGCGCTGGCCGAGTTGATGGACAAGTACTGCGTGCGCGATGCGCTCTCTGCCTTTATGCTTCGCTGCTATGGATTTGAGGGGCCGCTGTATGAGCGCGACTCATTGCTAATGCTTTCATCCCATGTGCTCATCACGGCGGCATCCACCGCGCTTCCCGAGGGGGCGCTCAAGGGACTCGAAAGCTATGTGGCTCCTGCCTACGGACCCTATTGCCTTGAGGCGGTGCGTACGTGGGACCAGACTGCCGATGCTCAGGCGTCGAGCGAGGATTTATTTGAGATCTGCCGTTTGGTGGAGGACGCCCGCGGGCTCTTTGCGCGGTTCGAGGCCCTGCCGATTGATGCGCTGACCTCGCTTGATGTGTTCCCGTGTGTCAATGAGGCCGTGCTCTCGCAGCTGTTCTGCTCGTTTGCCCAGGGTGCGGACCGTGTTGAGGATGCGCGCACATTTGCTGCGCGTCGCTGCGACCTAAGCTGGTACCGTCGTGTCGAGAGCTACTTTGACTTGCTTGCCGCTGTGGCCGATATGTGCGCGTTTAGGCAGGCACACGCGGGTGGGTTCCATCTGGCGCAACCCCAGCAGGTGTGGGATGCCTACACATCCGATTGGTATGCCATGGACGCTGCCTATCGCCATATGTGCACCGCGTATCTGCGGACGCGCTCCGTCGAGTGCGATGTGCTCGAGGAGCCTGCCCGAGCTGTGGCGGACTGGGCGGAGAATCTCTACAGCAATTGGTTCTTGGCCGACGCCAATGCCTGTTGGGCGGTCGCTGCACAAGGGGAGTGGGCCGATTGCGGCTACATCGATGGCCCTGCTCGGCAGGATGAGTTCTACTGGCATGTGCTGCCCACCTTTGTGGGCTCTACCAAAACGACGGTCGTTATCGTGAGCGACGCGCTGCGCTATGAGGTGGCCCGTGATGTCGCGGCGCTTCTCGAGCGCGAGCGCGGCGGCAACGTCAGGGTTTCTAGCATGCAGGCGGTCTTTCCCTCCATCACCGAGGTGGGCATGCCCGCGCTGCTGCCGCACCAAGCGCTTGAGCTTGCAGCGGATGGTTCGTTTGTGCTGGTTGACGGCATGCCAACTGCGACGACTCCGCAGCGCGAGGCCGTGCTTGCCCACGTTGAGTCTACGGCCCGCGCTTTGCGCTCGAGCGCATACCTCAACATGGCGGGAACCGAGCGCAAGGCGCTGCTCAAGGACTCCAAACTCGTTTTTCTCTACCACAACAAGATCGATGCTACGGGCGAGAAGGCCGCTACGCAGGATGACGTCTTCGATGCCTGTGCGGACACCGTGGAGGAACTTGCTGCGTTGGCGCGTCGCGTGTGCACCGACGCCCCGGGCGCGCGTGTTGTTATAACGGCGGACCACGGCTTTATCTACACGCGTCGGGAGCTCAGCGAGTGCCAGATGCTCGGCAAGCCAGACCTTCCCTTCCTTGACGCTCCTGTCATGCACGGCAAGCGTCATCTGGTGGTGCCCAACGAGGCCGTGGACATGCTTTCGGACGAGGCACGCGGGGTGTTTGTTAATGTTGACATGGGACGTTTGGGCGCTGGCTTTGAGGGATTTGCCCCGCGCGAGAATGTGCACTTCAAACGTCCCGGCGGTACTAACAACTACATCCACGGCGGCATGAGCCTGCAGGAGCTCTGCGTGCCCGTTATCGGTTTTTGGCGTGCGCGCTCGGGTTCCAAGGACTTTGTCGACACGCGCGCGGCGACGCTGCGCGTACTAAGTGAGGGACGCCGAGTGACCAACTCGCTCTTCTCGGTCAACTTGATCCAGGAAGAACCCGCCCAAGGCAAGGTTTTGCCGTGCGAGTACGAGCTGGTGTTTACCGATGCAAGTGGCAACGAGGTGAGCGATACGGTCAAGGCGCATGCCAACAAGACTTCTGTTAACTCGCAGGAGCGTGTGGTGCATGCCAAGTTTGCGTTGCATGCAGCGGATGGATTCTCGGCCAAGGGTCCGTACTATCTGGTCTGCCGCGAGCGCGAAACGGGCAAGATCGTTTGGCGCGAGACGTACACCATTGCTGTTTCGTTTGCCCCTGTTGCTGACTTTGGTTTTTAGGAGTGTGCCCTATGTTTGATAGCAATGACGACGATCTGTGGGAAGTTCCCTCGATTGATATGAGTGCGCCCGTGCAGGCTGCAGTGCCTGCAGGGGAGGCCGTGCCTGCCCCGGAGGCTGAGACTGCCGCGCCCGTTGAAGCTGCCGCGCCCGCCGAGGGTGAATCCTCGACCGATGGCTATGCCCAGGCCGCGGCCGAGGCTCCCGAGGACGACGGCTACGACATGGATGTACTGGACGGCAAGCTGCTCGAGCACTTTGGCGGCAAGATCGTGCGCAAGGACCTTACGGCCCTTATGAAGCGTGGCGCCAATGTGCCCACCTTTGTGCTGGAGTACCTGCTGGGCATGTACTGCTCAACCGACGACGAAGACGCCGTGGTGGAGGGCCTGGGGCGCATACGCAAGATCCTCACCGATAACTACGTGCGCCCCGACGAGTCCGAGCGCATTAAGTCCAAGATCCGCGAGCTGGGTCGCTTTACCATCATCGATAAGGTGACGGCCAAGCTCGACGAGTACAAAGACATCTACGTGGCGTCGTTTGCCAACCTGACCATTGAGCCGTTTGTGATGCCGGCCGAGTACGTGCGCGACTATTCCAAGATTCTCCAGGGTGGTATTTGGTGCATTATGAGCATCGAGTATCGTCGTCCCATGGAAGAGGAAGACGAGTTTGGCATGGAAGTCTTTGGCGACGATGCGCCACGCCGCTCCAAGGCCAAGCGCAAAAAGCGCGGGCCCGAGGACTCTCCGTTTAGCGTGGCGTCGCTCACACCCATCCAGATGCCCAACCTGGACCTGGACGCCATGATCGAGGAGCGTCAGTATTTCTCGCGCGACGAGTGGCTCAATATGCTGCTGCGCTCTGCCGGCTATGAGCCCAGCGAGCTTTCGGAGAAGGAGCGCCTGCACTTTATCGAGCGCATGGTGCCGCTGATCGAGCGCAACTACAATCTGTGCGAGCTTGGTCCCCGTGGCACCGGCAAGAGCCATATCTACAAAGAGGTTTCGCCCTACGCCATTTTGCTTTCGGGCGGGCAGACCACCACGGCCAACCTGTTCGGCCGTATGAACTCCATGCGCGCCGATCGCGTGGGCTTGGTGGGTCACTGGGACTGCGTGACGTTCGACGAGGTCGCCGGCATGCGCTTTAAGGACACCAACGCCGTACAGATCATGAAGGACTATATGGCGAGTGGCAGCTACGCGCGCGGCCGCGACCAGATTAACGCCGATGCCTCCATGGTTTTTGAGGGCAACATCAACGACACCGTGCAAAACGTCCTTAAGACCACGCGCCTGTTTGATCCGTTCCCGCCGGAGTTTAACAACGATTCGGCCTTTTTCGACCGTATCCACTATTACCTGCCGGGCTGGGAGATTCCCAAGATGCGTTCGAGCCTGCTGACCGGGCATTACGGCTTAATCACCGACTGCCTATCGGAGTTTTGCAAGGAGATGCGCCGCAAGGACTTTACGCATCATATCGACCGCTACTTCCGCTTTAACAGCGACTTTAACAAGCGCGACGAGATCGCCGTGCGCAAGTCCTTTAGCGGCCTGGCCAAGCTGCTGTTCCCTGACGAGGCTATGGACAAGGATGACGTTCGTTGGCTGCTGGACTACGCCATCGAGGGCCGCCGCCGTGTAAAGGAACAGCTCAAGATTATGGCGGGCGTCGAGTTTATCGACGTTAACCTGGGCTATATGGATGCCGACAATCCGCAGGACGTGCACGTGGTGCGCGTGCCCGAGCAGTCCGAGGATACGCTGATTCCCGACGGGCCGCTGTTGTCCGGCCACGTGTTTGGTGTAGGCAGGTCGCAGGGCGGCGAGATTGCCGTGTACAAGCTGGAGAACAAGGCCGTTGCCGGCGAGTGCAAGTTTAAGCACGAGGGCGTTGCCTTTAATAAGCCGGTGCGCGATACGCTGGAAGCCGCGTTTGACAACTTTGTGAACCTGGCGAACCGTGTGGCGCCGGGCATGCACATTGGCTCAAAGGACTACCTGCTGTTCTATAACGACCTGCAGAGCAAGGGCCTGTCCGAGGAAGTCTCGCTTGCCGAGTTTGTGGGCCTGTGCTCCGCGGCGTGCAACCGCCCGGTGATGTCCGCGCTGGCGGTTCCGGGAATCCTGCGCATGTCGGGCTCTATGGATGAGATCCGCGGGCTCGAGGACATTATGCGCGTGGCTAAAAACGCCGGTGCCAAGCGCGTGATTTTGCCGCTGAGCGCCATCGCGGGCCTGCAGAGCGTTTCGTCCGAGATTATATCGGGGTTGAGCCCGGTGTCCTACATGGATGGCGATCCGGTCGATGCCGCGAAGAAGGCGTTGGATCTATAGGGATGCGAGCGTGGGGGTTTGCGTGCGCGAGGCGTTTGTCTTGTGCGCGTGGGCCCGCGGGCATGTTGGCACGTCACGCGTGAGGAGGCCTTGCCATGGCGGAAGAGCGTTCTGTTGGCGAGTTGCTCGACGAGCTGTTTGGCTTTGAGTCGGTAGCCAAGCGTCAGGCGGCGCTTGAGCAGTACGACCGCGGGGAGTTGGTGCGCAAGGCGCGCTCCCGCGAGCTGCTGGCCGTGATCGAGGGCGTCGAGTCTGCCGAGCGTGCTGCGCGTGAGTCTGCCGTGCAGGCCGTTGACGGGTATGTGCGCCGCGTTGAAGCCGAGTCGCTTGCGCGGGCTCGCAAGCAGATGGGCGTTGTGGGCCCGTTGCAGATGGAGCGGCGCTACGCTGCCTTTTTGCCTATGGAGGACAAGGCCGAGCTGTTGGCCCGCTTGGAGCAGACGCTTGCGTTTATCGAGGTAAAGCTGCGTGCCAATACGGCGGACAGGGTTCGTGCGGCGTACGATGCTGCGGGGGCTTTGGTGCTGCAGGGCGCGGCGCGTCTGAGTGACGTGTGCGTTGTGGATGCGGTGCCCCTGGATGCCGATCTGCTGTGCACGCAGTTGGAGCAGCTGCGTTGTGCCGCCGACGCAACGGACCTTGCCGGCATGATTACGGCGACATTTGAGTCCGAGCTAAGCGCGACCGGGCCGCAGGGTGCTGGCGGGTTTGCGAGCGATGTGGCTGGCGATGTTGCGCTGGAGCGTAAGCTTACTAACGTGCGCGGTGCTGCGCAGCGAGCGCGCTTGGCGGCCCAAGCGTATCGGGCCGAGCGTGCTGCCCGCGTTGCAGGGAGCACAGTGGAGCCGGTATCGTTGCCGAAGTCTGCTCGCGTCGCGTGCGAGACGGGGTGCGATGCCGGAGAGCTTTCCGAGTTGCTCGCTCAGGTTAAGAAGTCGTTTGAGACCTATAGGCGCGTTGTTACCGACGGCGGGTTGTTCTGTGCCTTTGGTGCCGGTTCGCTGCATGGGATTTGCCGCGGCAGTAGCTATTTCGACTACGATGATCGACTTGACGAAGACGTATTGGTGGGCGAGTACGACGGTGCTACCAGGCACAATGTTCGGCGCGAAGTTGCGATTCCCGAGCTTGTGGACGAGGCTTCGGCCGACGGCGGCGACTCGCTCGAGGTTGCCGTGGCGCGCATGCGTGAGTTTAACGGACGGCGCTACGATGGTGTGCTGGACGAGGATCCCGCGCGCCATGTGAATGCGTTTTGGTATGGACTCAAAAAGCTCAGCCAGTATTGCGAGGCCGCTGTGCGTGTGGACGAGCGTGCTTGGGATTGCTTTATCGATAAGGTACAGTTTGCCTACGATGAACCCGTGGGCCGTTTGGCCACGCAGATGGACGACAAGCAGGTTGAGGCTTTTGTCGCTGCCGTGGATGCGCTCGGCGCTGACGAGTAAGGGCTTGGTTTGGCGGGAGGTTTCACCATGAAAATCGAAGTCGATGTGGATCAGCTGCGCGAGAGTCTGCTCGACCGCGCGGGGAGCGCGGCGGGCGTGGGCTTTCCGGCCGCCATGCTCGACGTAGTGGATATCGAGGACGAGTCGCCCCAAGAGCTCCTAGCCCGAGCCGAACGCGAAGGCCTCGACCTCCGCGACTTTGCTGTCGATGGCGACGCTGAATGATGGTCACCTTTGCTATTGACGAACATATGTTTGTATTTTATACTCATGCTTGAATATACGTCCAACTTCATGGTATAAATTAGGTGGTCATCTCTTAAGAGAGGGCTTCCAAGTGCCGGGGACGTTTTCCCCGGCTTTTTTATTAAGGATTGCCCATGCGAGAGCTGAGTATCTTTATTGATGAATCTGGAAGCGATGATCTTCGTGAAAAATACTATCTGGTTGCCTTTGTTTTTTATGAACAAAATATTCCCATCGCTGAGGGAATAGAGAAATATGAAAGGGCGGTAGCCGATAGCGGATTGCCGCTCCTTCCGTTCCATGCTTCTCCTCTCATGAATGGAAAAGATCAGTTCAAGGACTTGGACATCAGTGAGAGAAAAAGGCTGTTTTCACTATTTCGAGTTATGTTTCGACATTTGCCCATCTCGTACAAGGTGTTTGTATTCAAGACGCATCGGTATCGAACTCTCAAACAGATCGCTGATGCGATGCGGCGTGAAATCATCGATTTCATATTCGATAATTTGAGTTGGTTTCAGCAGTTTGATGCTGTGAAGATTTACTACGATGGAGGACAGGGTTCGGTTTCGAGTGCGCTTCACAAGGCAATCGATTACGCTTTGGCTAAAAATGCAGTTATCTATAAGCCAACAACTTCATCGGATTACTATTTGGCTCAGGCTGCGGACTATATCTGTACCATTGAGTTCACGAGTCTGAAATATCAGGCGAATAAGCAGACTAATACTGACCAGAAGTTTTTTGGTGGTAGTACTGCGTTTAAAAAAGGCTTACTAAAAGAAATAAGAAAGAAGGCTGTCGTCTAATGGACAGGCCTCGTATTGCATAAAAAATGCCGGAGGTAAGACCCCGGCTCTTGGAGGCCCCTCTATTCGAGGGTACCGACATCTTTATAACAGAAACCGCATGTCGGGTCTACACGAGACATTTCGCTCGATTTCCTGTTGACCTAAAAACAAAAATGCCGGGGGGATCCCCCGGCCCTTGACTGCCCTCCATAAAGGAGCGCAATCCATTTATACCATGGTTGCGATGCGAGCGGTGGCTCATTCGGCCTTCTTTTTCCTCAGCTTCTTGCTGAAGTTCTATTTAATGTGACAAAGGGACTGCCCCTTTGTCATATGGGGCGAGGGGGTGTTTGTGCCCACGGCTGTGCGAAAATGCATGATAAACCGTCGTAACGGAGTCCAACGACGTCGCGGCGGTTCTATTATGGCCACCCGCTGGCTAAGTGAGTAGGCTTTTTTGGAAATGCTGAGCACCCGAAGTCTTTTCTTCAACAAACCCGCAGGTCACAGACTTGTGCTTTGGTGACGTAGTCGGCGATTCGACAAAAGCCTACTCACTTAGTCTCGAGAGACACTAACTGTCCTCAACGAGACCCCTGTCGGGGCGATTGATGCTCAAATGTAGCCAATACGGGACGGCTGTCCCTGGCCGCTACGACGCCAGCGTGGCAATGACGGCTTCGTCGCCGGCGTGGACTTGGGTGTTGCCGTCGGGGATGATCGTTTGGCCGTCGCGCTTGAGCATCACGACGATAAAGGGGTGCTTGCCTTGCGGCACGTCGCGCAGGCGCTGACCGGCCAGGCGTCCATGGGGCGTCACGGTGACCTCGCGCAGCGTAACCTCGGCACGCTCCTCAAACGTCGGCGCGGCCATAACCAGAAGGTCGCCTTCTTCGATCACGGTATCCCCGTTGGGCAGCACCGGGTGCGCGCCATCGCGCAGCACCAGGATGACGAGCATGTTCGTAGCGCTGCCAATATCGGCAAGCGAGCGCCCGGCAAACGGATGTCCAGCTCCCACCTTGAGCTTAACAAACGACATGCCGTCTTCGTCGCGGTAGTCGTTAAACGTGCGGCGCACGTCGCCTTCTGCGTCGATCATGTCGAGCTTTTTCGCCACCGCCGGCAGCAGCGAGCCCTGCACCACGATGCTCGATACGGCAATCACAAACACCAGGTCAAATAGGTCGTGACCGCCGGGAATACCGGTCACCACGGCAAAGAGGCTAAAGACGACCGAAGCCGCGCCGCGCAGACCCGCCCAGCTTATGAGCGCAACCTGGCGAGGGTTCGTCTTAAAGGGCGCCAGCAGCACGCCAACGGCGATGGGGCGGCTCACGAAGAGCATAAACGTCATGAGCGCCAGGCCCGGTGGCAGCATTTGCGGCAGGCGGGCGGGCGTCACGAGCAGGCCGAGCAAAAAGAAGATGGTCATCTCGGCCATTTCGGTGAGGGTATCGAAGAAGTGCGCCATCTCGACCTTGCCGGTGATGTCGCTCGCACCCAGCACAATGCCTGCCAGGTATACGGCCAAAAATCCGTTGCCGCCCAGATAGCTCGGCAGCGCATATGCCACGATGGCCACGGCAAACAAAAAGATGGTCTGCGCGCCCTCGGCCGTTGCGTGCGCGCGCTCAATCAGGCGGCTGGATATCCAGCCGATGGCAAGGCCCAAGCCCACTCCTAGGATGATTTGCTTGGCCAGCAGCACGGGAATGTCGATGTTGCCGCCCGCCGCGAGGGTCGCGAGCACGGCGGTGAGCATATAGGCGACGGGGTCGTTGGAGCCCGATTCGACCTCGAGTAGCGAGTCGGTGCCACCTCTCAGCGACAGGCTGTGCTCGCGCAGCACGCTAAAGACGCTCGCCGCGTCGGTCGATGCCACGACTGATCCCAGCAGCAGGCCGCCGATCCAGTCGAAGCCCAGTACAAAGTGCGCGAACACGCCCGTGATGCCAGCGGTGATGACGACGCCGAGCGTGCTCAGCAGCACCGCGGGCACGGCGACGGGTTTGGCACGGTCGATGTTAGTGTTAAAACCGCCGTAGAACATGATGAACAGCAGCGCCGTGCTGCAGACGGTTTCGGTAAGTGCATAGTCGCTAAAGTCGATGTGCGCCGGGCCGTTGACGCCCAGCAGCATGCCGAGCGCGATAAAGATGAGCAGGGTGGGGAAGGGGAGCTTTTTGCCGACGGGTTTGATGGTCAGGCACAGAATAATGACGAGCCCGATAAAGAGAAGTATCTGGTTCATGGATGGTGTCCGCTCCTGGGTGGTTTGCGTGGCACGGTCAGTTGTCTGCGGTTATTTGTACCCAAAGATGGTGGGTTTATGGGGGCGGATTGCGGGCGTGCGCATTTTCGACACGAGGCTGCGATGCGAGCGTCGCTGGTCGGGGCGCTGGGCCAGACGGCGTGGCGTGGGCGGCGCGGGTTGGCAGGCGTGCGCTGGCGACCGTTGACGGTATGCAACCCTTTCCAGCTTTATTGCAACGGAGTACAATGGGTAACGTTTAAGTTCAACTTGAAGTTTTAGTTGCGGCTCCGGGCTTCGGTCGCAATGTAAAGAGAGGCGTTCCATGGCGATCTATGTGACATCCGATGCTCACGGGCACGTGCGTGCGCTTGACGAGGCCCTGTCCAAGATTTCGCTGACGTCCGACGATACGCTGTACGTGCTGGGCGACATGATCGATCGCGGGCCCGATCCGGTCGGCGTTATTAAGCTCGTGCGCTCGCTACCCAACGCTCGCGTGCTCAAGGGCAATCACGAGCAGATCATGCTCGACGCCATCATTGGCCAGGATCCGCTCGATGCCGAGACCTGGGATATCAACGGCGGTTGGACTACCCGTCAGCAGCTCAACGACATGGAATTTGACGCATACGAGGAGCTCGTGCGATGGATGGCCGCGCTGCCGCTCTACGCAGTGGTCGAGACCGAGGAGCGCCCGTATCTGCTGGTACATGCTGGAATCGAGATAAAGGCGGCGCGCGCGTTTTTGCTTGAGCATGGCGTCGATTGTGCCGATGGCGTTGGAGCGGTGGGTGCCGATTGCGAGCTGCTGCAGCAAATGCTCGCGGTGCAGTCGTCCGATGACCTGCTGTGGATTCGTCACGGCTATTGGGATGTGCCGACAGGGTTGCTTTCTGCCGACGGCAAGGGCCCGGTCGTGGTGAGCGGCCACACGCCCACGGTGTCGCTCGGACGTTATTGCGAGGTGGGCGGCCTGGCGGGGCTCGATGAGGAGTCGGGTCGCGGGCGGATTGTACGCCTGGGCGGCGAGGATACCGCCGGTGTGCCCGATCGCATCGACATCGACTGCGCCGCCGCCACTGGGTCGGAGTTTGGCCGCGTAGGTATCCTGCGGCTGGATGATGGGGCTGAGTTCTACGCGAATATCAATCCTGGAGAATGATGGCGCAAGGGGTAGCTAATTTGGGACGGAGCCTTTTTGACTACTTGCCCTTCTGCCCATCAAATGATTTTTCTGGGACGGGGATTAAATAATCATTTGGCTGCCCACTGGCTAAGTGAGTAGACTTTTTTGGAAATGCCGAGCAGCCGGCAAATTTGCCTCAACAAAACCGCAGGTCACTGACTTGTGTTTTGCCGGTGTGGTCAGGGATTCGGCAAAAGTCTACTCACTTAGTTTTGCGTGATGTATATTGTTCGCAACGAGACCCCAACCGGAGTGATTCCATCGCAAATTCCGGTATCGGGGGCAGTGAATTAGGCGCCGTATGGGTTCCGGTCGCGCTCGATGCGCTGGCGGATGTGGGCGTACTCGATTATCAGCAACACCAGCAGTAGGGCCATGACCGCCAGGTAGCTCACCACGGCGCCCATCAGGCCCAGCAGGTTGATTAAGATCACGGGGAGCACCACGCTCACGGCAAAGCAGATCAGGTAGATCTTGGTGACGTCTCCAGCGTGGCGCAGCACCGTGATAATGGCGTAGATAAAATCGATGGCCGCGGTTACGCCGCCGGCGACGACCATCAGCAGCGCCAATGTGCGGTAGCGCTCAAAGTTGAGGCCGTACATAAAGCTCATGAGGGGAATGCCGGGGCCTGCCATAAATGCGGCGCACACGCCGGTGATGGCCACGATCAGCGCCATAACGGCAACAATAATCAGGTCAAAGCGACGACGCTTGCGAGGATTAGCCCAAATGCTCGACAAGCGCAGGAGCTGCGGTTTATAGACAAATCCGATGCTCAGCAAAATAGCCTGCGCCGGAAAGAACAAGGCATTAAAGTACAGCTGGTATTTGTAGGCCAGCGTGCCTTCCATCACAAACTTGGGCATGCTCTCGATGAGGTTGAACAGGAACAGTGCGCCAAAGAGCGGAGCGCACTGGACAAACAGGTGGCCGACCTCGCGCAGGCTCACGCGGCGCGATTTTTCGGTCTCGAGCAGGGCGAGTGGTGCGGTGACCAGCACGAGCGAGGCGATGGCGGTGACACCCATGGCCATGGCCGCGATGGGCATGCTGCGCGTAAGGAACAGCGCCAAGCTAAAGACCGCGATGACGCCGACGGAGCGTAGCGTTTGGCTCATGCCGGCCAGGTAGAGTTTATCGGCCTGCTGCAGGCGGCCCTCGTACACGTCCGCCACGCCGTCGATCATCTTATACAGGTAGACGCCCAGGCCGATCGTCGCCATCTGCGCGTCATAGCCGCGGGCGCTGCTGTACATGAGGCCGCAGCCTAGGGCGAGCGCTCCGCAAAGCCAACGGTTGAGCTGGTAGGAGGCAAAGGACGTCGTTTCGTCGATATCCGAGACCTGGAAATTGCGCACACCGTAGTTGCACGCGATCATGATGAGCGTGCCGGTGACAAAGGCGATGGAGAACTTACCGGCTTCCTCGGCGCCCACAAGCTGCGTGGACACAATGGTGAGCAGGGGAAACGCGAAACCCCACACGGCGGTGCCCAGGGTATTCCAGAGATAGTCGCGGCGGGTGGCGTGCTCCTCGTATTCGGCTTCCTGCGTGGAGAAGCCACCGCCGTAGACAGCGCCGAGCAGGCGGTTCCACCAGGCGTTGACCATGCGGTGGATGGGACCGGGCTCGCGATCGCGCTCGCGGCGACGGCGCGTGGCCTGGCCGCTGTCGGGGCCTCCGGCGTTGCGCTGGCTCAGCTCCTGGATGCGTGCGAGCTCTTCGGCCGTGTGGGAGGCGGGAAACAGGCCGTTCTCGATGCGTCCGCCCTGGGCCTTTGCGGTGCCGCTGCTCGCTGCGGCGGGGTCGGCGTCGCCATTGCGGCGGGCGATGGCGCGGCGGATGCTATCGAGGGGCGTGATACTCAAGGCGGTTCCTTTCTCTTACTGCGCTCTAGTATAGTCGCGGTGGTGTCCATTCGTGTTTTTGCAGTAGTCGTCACTTGGGGACGTTCCTTATGTGCTGGCATCCGGGGACGCTCCCTGGTTGTTGCCTGTTCAAGAGTGTCCCAACGACTAGCCGTTTAAGTACGTCCCCAATGACTAGGCCGCTTGCCTGTGATTTTTGACCGTTGGGCGGGCGCTTCGCCGTTGCCGCAAAAACGTTTTTGCATATCGGGTACAACGGGCTTTACGTGAGTAAAGTGCGCGCCGCGTCCACGTGCCGCGTTTTTAAAGGAGGCCCCATGCCTGGTGTTACCCCTGCAGAAGTTCTGTCCAACTTTGGTATTACGCTGGTCGAAGATCCCGCCGAGAATCAGCCCCGCCTGCTGGTCGATCTACCCGCTGCGGAACTCGTCGAGCACGCTATCCGCCGCGAAGAAGGCCGCATGGCATCCAACGGTGCGCTGGTGATCGAGACGGGGGAGCGTACTGGCCGTTCTCCCAACGATCGCTTTATCGTCGACACTCCCGATGTTCACGACAAGATTGCCTGGGGCGCCGTCAACCGCCCGCTTTCGATCGAGAGCTACGAGACCATCAAGGCTGGTATCGTCGACTACCTCAACGAGCGCGATGTGTTCGTTACCCGCGGCATGGCGGGCGCCGACCGCAACCACACGCGCCGACTGCTCGTCGCCTGCGAGCGCGCCAGCCAGGCACTCTTCATTAAGCAGATGCTCGCCCGCCCGCTTGCCCGCGAAATCGCGCGCACCGGCGAGCCGGACTTCTGTGTGCTCGCCGCGCCGGGCTACCAGTGCGATCCCGCCATCAAGGGCCTCAACTCCAGCGCCGCCGTGGTCATCAACTTCCAGGAGCGCGTGATTTTGGTCGCGGGTACCGGCTACTCCGGCGAGATCAAAAAGTCCATCTTCAGCGTCATGAATTACCTGCTGCCCGTCGAGGACGACGTGCTGCCCATGCATTGCTCGGCCAGCATGGATCCCGTCACGCACGAGACCGCGGTGTTCTTTGGCCTGTCGGGCACCGGCAAGACCACGCTTTCGGCCAACCCCACGCGCCTGCTGATCGGCGATGACGAGCACGGCTGGTCCGACATGGGCATCTTCAACATCGAGGGCGGCTGCTACGCCAAGTGCGAGGGCCTGGACGCGTTCCACGAGCCCGAGATCTTCAACGCTGTTCGCTTTGGCGCCATCTGCGAAAACGTGGTGCTCGATGAGAATCGCAAGCCCAACTATGATGACGTCTCGATCACGCACAATACGCGCGTGGCCTACCCCGTCGAGCATATCCCCAACGCGTGGACCAAGGGCATGGGCACCACTCCGAGCGTCGTACTGTTTTTGACCTGCGATGCCTTTGGCGTGTTGCCGCCCATCTCGCGTCTAACGGCCGATGCCGCCATGTATCACTTTGTGACGGGCTTTACGGCCAAGATCCCCGGCACCGAGGTCGGCGTCACCGAGCCTACGCCCACGTTCTCTTCGCTGTTCGGCGAGCCGTTTATGCCACTCGACCCCATGGTTTACGCCAAGATGCTCGGCGAGCGCATTGCCGACGGCCGCACGCGTGTGTACCTGGTCAACACCGGCTGGATCGGCGGCGGCTACGGCGTGGGTCATCGCATCGAGCTTGCCTACACGCGCGCCCTGGTGGCCCGCGCCCTCGACGGCACCATCGAGGACAGCGAGTTCGTGCACGACGACATCTTTAATGTCGACATTCCCACTACGTGCCACGGTGTGCCCGACGGCATCCTGGTGCCGCGCCAGTACTGGCAGAGCACCGCGCGCTTCGACGAGGCCGCGCACAACCTGGCGGTGATGTTCGAGGAGAACTTCGAGAAGAAGTACTCGCACCTGCCCGAGTCCGTCAAAGCCGCAGGCCCGCACGTTCAAGTACACGCCGACGCCCGTCATCGCGGCCGCGGGCTGCTGGGACTTCGCCACTAGCTTCGCCGTGAGTCCATATCCACCACAAAGGGGACAGGCACCTTTGTGGTGGTTTTGCTCGCGTGGATGACTCGGGTTACAATGCGCCTGACATATCGTCCCCTTCTCCGGATGGGGACAGCGCAAGCGTTCTTGTGACGGCACCGTAGGACTTTGAAGGTGGCCGTTGTAAGGGCGCTTTTTGTTTAGGCGCCCTCACTCGGGCGCGCACGATGAAGGGAGCACGTATGAAAGGCTTTATTGCCGAGGATTCATTCTGGGAGCTGTTTCCGCAGGCAGCGGTCGGTGTTGTGGTCGTGGAGGGCATGAAGCCCACGGCTCAGATTCCTCAAGAGGACGTGGATGCGATTGCGGCGTTGCTCGACCGCGCCAATATCGATGTGGAGCGTCATCTGACCAGCGACACTATCAGCGAGAACGCACCGGTCAAGGCATGGCGCGAGGCCTATCGTCTGTTCAAGACCAAGAAAAGCGCCCGCTGCTCGATCGAGAACTTGCTCAAGCGCGTGCTTAAGGACAAGCCTGTGGGCCACATTACGCCCGCGGTGGACATCTACAACACGGTGTCGCTGACCTACGCGCTGCCCGTGGGAGGCGAGGATCTGCATGCGATCGAGGGAGACCTTCGCTTGAAGGTGACCGACGGTGGCGATGCGTTCTTGCCTCTTGGCGAGGAAGCGGATGACCCGACGCTGCCCGGCGAGCTCGCCTACATCGATGATGCGGGCGCCGTGTGCCGCTGCTGGAACTGGCGCGACGGCGTTCGAACGGCCCTGTCCGACGATTCGGCCGACGCGTTCCTGGCGATTGAGTGCGTGGAGCCCGAGCGAATGGAGGACTGCCAGGCCGCCATCGACCGTCTTGCCGATTTGCTCGAGCGCTATCTGGGAGCGACGGTTGTCGTTAAGACGCTTGTGACCCGCGACAATCCCTGTGTGGAGCTGTAGCGGCGCCTAGAACCTATTGATGCCCAAAATCACCACAAAGGCGCCTGTCCTTTGTGGTGATTTTTATGTTGATGGGTCAACAAATGAGGCACGCAGGGCCGGCGGTCGCTGGATACGGCTAAGATGTTTACCCGTTAGCATTATGCAAGCGAAAGGCGGTCGTCTCCCATGCAGCAGAACGACGAGACACGTTTCGAGGACTTTGTCGGACTGATCAGCGGGCTCTACAAGGAGATCCAGCGCATTAAGACATCCGAGGGCGCAAGGCTGGGCCTCAAGGGCTCCGACGTTATGTGCCTGTACTATCTTGAGCGCAGCAAGGACGGCCTGACTGGTGCTGACCTGGCTCGCATGGCAGGCGTGACCCGTGCCGCCGTTTCGCGCACGCTCGCGCATCTGGAGGAGGGCGGTTACGTTGAGGTCGATGATTCGGGCGATGCCGCCGTTAAGTATCGTGCTCCGGTGCGCCTGACCGCTCTAGGCGGCGAGAGCATGAGCGAGGCGGACCGCATCATTCGCGAGGTGCTCGATACCACCGGTAAGGCTATGGGTGTGGAGCAGCGCGAGCAGATGTATGCGTCGCTGCGCACGATTCTCAACACCTTGCGCGAGATCTAGAGCCGCGCTGGAGCTAGCTTTCAGCCAAGAACTGCATCGTCCCGTTTGAGCGCGTACGCCGTGCCGGGACATTGCTGTCAAAATTCCCTGCGCGAGACCTGCGCAAGAAAGGATTCGCTATGTCCGTCCGCATTATTACCGATTCCGCCAGCGATATGTCGCCGGCGGAGCACCCCGCCCTGCGTGTTCTGCCGCTGTCCGTCACCTTTGGCACCGATGTGTATATGGATGGCGTCGACATCGATCACCAGCGCTTTTACGAGATGCTTGTGGAGCGCGACGAGCTGCCCAAGACCGGCCAGGTCAACCCGTACGCGTTTTCGCAGGCGATTGCCGAAGCACGTGAGGCCGGCGACGAGGCTGTGATTATTACCGTGGGCGCTAAGCTATCAGGCACCAATCAGAGTGCCCGTACCGCACTTGCCGAGGCGCCAGGTGGCGACGTGTTCGTGGTAGACAGCAACAACGTCACCCTGGGCGAGCGCGTCCTGGTCGAGTATGCGCTGCGCTTGGTGGACGAGGGCCGCAGTGCATCTCAGATCGCGGCGGCTGTCGAGGCCGTGCGCGACCGTGTGGTGGTTATCGGCCTGCTCGAGACGCTGGAGTACCTGGTGCGCGGCGGTCGTCTGTCTGCTGCGGCCGGCGCCGTGGGCACGCTGCTCAACGTGAAGCCCGTGGTGGCTGTCGAGGACGGTCTGATCGTGCAGCTGGGCAAGGCGCGCGGTTCCAAGAACGGCCGCAACCTGCTGAACCAAAAGGTCGAAAAGGCGGGCGGCATCGACTTTTCCATGCCGCTGGCGCTCGGCTATACGGGTCTTTCGGATGCGGTGCTCAAGAAGTATATCGAGGACAGCGCGGCACTGTGGGCTGGTCACACCGAGGGCGAACTGCCCGTTCACACCATCGGCGCCACCATCGGAACCCACGTTGGCCCCGGCGCCGTGGCAGTAGCCTTCTTCCAGCCCGCCAACTAACCGACCTGCCATAAACCATCACAAAGGTGCCTGTCCCCTTTGTGATGGTTTATGCTTTTCCGGGTGGAAGGGAGCGAGCAATGGCGTCTGAGGGCTTTTTTGATCGGGTGTACGGGGTGGTCGAGCAGATCCCCGAGGGGATGGTCGCCACGTATGGTCAGGTGGCACTGCTTGCCGGTCGTCCACGAAGTGCGCGGTACGTGGGGTATGCCCTTCATAGTAATCCGCGCCCTGGCCAAATTCCCTGTCATCGCGTGGTGTTTGCCGACGGCCGTATCTGTGAGGGCTTTGCCTTTGGCGGCCCCGATGCTCAGCGCGAGCTCTTAATGGGGGAGGGCGTGACGTTTGCCGATCCCATGCATGTTGATCTGGCCGCCTGTCGTTGGCCTGCTGGACTCTAACAGCTCTGCCGTGGTCAAAGCCACCACAAAGGTGCCTGTCCCCTTTGTGGTGGCTTTCCGTTGCAGGTTTACCTGGGCTAACTTATGGAGAAGGTGTGTTGGGGTAGTTTGACGCTAGAAAGTAAGCCACGGTGAACTATATTGTATTCAGCAACGGAGCAGGCAATAGGCGATGAAGAAGCCTGCCCCGTTGAGTTTGATTCGCATCCCTCCCCTCTGTGCGATTCAACGGTGTACTTCGGGAACAGGCCCGCTGGCAACTAACTGCCAGCGGGCCTGTTCCTGTTTGTCGAGGGAGTGCAATGGGCAGAGCCGAACCGGTCGGGCACCAAAAAAGGCGGACGCCGTAGCGCCCGCCCTATAGCAATCGAAAGTTCTAGCCAGCAGATCGATCTAGTACACCATGCCCATGGCGTCCTGAACCTCGGCCAGGGTCTGCTCGGCAATCTCGTTGGCGCGACGGTTGCCCTCGTGCAGCACGTCCTTCACATAGTCCAGATCGTTCTCATAGCGCTGACGACGCTCGCGGATCGGCGCGAAGTACTCGTTGACGGCCTCGGTCACGTACTTCTTGAGCTGGCCGGAGCCGCCCATGCCAATCTCCTCGGCAATCTCGACCTCGGAACGGCCGGTGCAGATGGCGGCGGTTGAAAGCAGGCCGGACACGCCGGGGCGGTTCTCGGGATCGAACGTGATCATGCGCTCGGAGTCGGTCTGGCTCTTCTTGATGCGCTTGGCCGTCTCCTCGGCGGTCATCGAGATGTTGATGGCGTTACCGTAGCTCTTGCTCATCTTGCGACCGTCCAGGCCCGGCAGCAGCGGGGTCTCGGACAGCAGTGCGTCGACCTCGGGGAACACCTTGCCGTAGCGGTTGTTAAAGCGGCGGGCGATGGTGCGGGTGAGCTCGATGTGCGGCAGCTGGTCGCGACCGACGGGCACCACGTTGCCCTTGCAGAACAGGATGTCGCAGGCCTGGTGCACCGGGTAGGTGAGCAGAAGGCCGGTGAGCTCGTGGCCCGAGGCCTCCATCTCGGCCTTTACCGTGGGGTTGCGCGCCAGCTCGGCCTCTGAGACCAGCGACAGGAACGGCAGCATGAGCTGGTTGGCGGCGGGCACGGCGGAGTGCGCGTAGATCATGGTCTTGTCGGGGTCGATGCCGCAGGCAAGGTAGTCCATGACCATGTTGTACACGTTGTCCTGGATGTGCTCGGTCGTATCGCGGTCAGTGATGACTTGGTAGTCGGCGATGAGCACGTTGGTCTTGGCGCCCATGTTCTGCAGCTCAACACGGCCCTTGAGGGTGCCGAAGTAGTGACCCAGGTGCAGACGGCCGGTGGGGCGGTCGCCGGTGAGCATGGTGAACTTCTCGGGCGTTTTGGCCAGGCCCTCGCGAATGGCGTTGCTCTTTTGCAGCGCGACTTCGTAGCTGTTCTCGTTTGGCATGATTGCTCCTAACGTATGTTCATGGGTCAAGATGATAACGCGTTTATTGGAGGGTCGGGGCGTAAGTACGCGAGGGGCGGGAGAGCGGCGGCATGTGCGATGGGCGCGGCGTGGCTGCGCGTTTGGCCGGCGGCGCCTGGGCGCATCCTCGGCAGCTTACCCTAGCGCCTGTGGTGGCGCTCCTCCCTGCGTTCTTCTGCCGCCTGCTCCTCCTGCTTAAAGGCGGGATCGTCGGGGGTGACGAGCTCGTCCTCGTGCGTGCGCTTGTTGTAATGGTGGCGCAGCACGGGCTCAAACAGGTGCAGGTGCTTGGCAAAGGCCGCCGAGCCAATGGCGAGTACGGTAAAGATGAGCACGCGCATGGGCACCTCGACCTGGTTAATCGCGGCGGCGCCGGCCGAAAGCATGATGCACCAGGCGTAGATGAGGAGCACTGCCTGCTTTTGGTTGTAGCCCTCTTGGATCAGGCGGTGGTGGATGTGGCCCTTGTCGGCCTGCCCGATGCTAATGTGGGCGCGCTTGCGGCGCACGATGGCGCTAAACGTGTCGATGATGGGCACGCCGGCAACGATGAGCGGGATGATAAGCGAGGTGAGCGCGGCGGTGCGGCTCACGTTGAGCAGCGAGATGGAGCCCAGTGCAAAGCCCAGAAGCAACGACCCCGAGTCGCCCAAGAAGATGCTTGCGGGGTTGAAGTTGTAGCGCAAAAAGGCCAGACAAGCGCCAAAGAGCGCAATGGAGAGCGCGGCGGCGTCGATGCGGCCCGAGAGAACGGCCATCGAAAACATGGTGAACGACGCGATGCCGCAGATGCCCGTGGCTAAGCCGTCGAGGCCGTCGATGAGGTTAATGATGTTGGTGAATGCCACCAGATAGATCACGGTGATGGGGTAGGCGAGCCATCCGAGCATGATCTCGCCGGGGGCAAACGGGTTGACGATGACGCCGATCCGCAGGCCGCCGATACAGGCGATAAGCGCGGCGAGGACCTGTCCGGCTAGCTTTTGCTTGGGCTTGAGCTGGAAGACGTCGTCGATAGCGCCGGTCGCAAAGATGACGGTAAAGGAGAGGGCCAGCATAGGATAGCTAATGTGAAGGCGCGGGTGCGGCACCAGGACGGGCGGCCAGCCTAGGTGCCAGGTGCCTAGGATTTGCACAATGCAGGCAACGACCAGGCCCAAAAACACCGCCGTTCCGCCCAAACGCGGGATGGGCTTGGTGTTGATGCGGCGCTTGGAAGGATAGTCGACGGCGTCGAGCTTAATTGCCAAGCGCTTGACCAGGGGCACCATGAGGAAGGTCGTGATAAAGGCCGCCGCTGTCACGCATAGATACGGTATGTAGCTCGGGGATGAAGCCATGAATCTAAAAACCGCCAAGCGTCGAAGGAAAAGGTCAAAGGTTGCTAAGCGCAAAGGGCATAGCCAAACCATGATACTCGACCAAGGGGGGTGCATGGAATTGCACGCAGCGATAATCACGCGCTTACCAGATATTGGGATGTTGTCGATGGATTGTTGGGATACCGGCGGGGATCCATATGGGCTGTAATGGTGGTTTTCGGCAAATAAAAACCACCCCCCACGTTACGAAAATGAACCCACCTAAAACAGGTGGGTGCCCTCATCGACTGTTCCAGCGTCCTTAACAACGAAGGATACCTGTACTAGGTACGACTGTGTGGGCTCCCTAAATAAACGCGACGGTTCACCCAGTTGCTCCGCGGGGGGCGGAATACCTACATCATAAAGCGGCACTTTGTCGATTCCAGTCTTGACATTATAAAAATCGTGTCGGACGATTACGGCGCCTTAGGGACGGAGCCGTCTGTGCGGTTGGTCCCTTTACGTTTGAGCTGCTGAATCATTGTTTTGGAGCATGTTTTTATGCCGACGTCGTTGACCGAACTTTTTTCGCCCGCCTGCCATTTGTGTCCGCGCCGTTGCGGTGCGGCGCGCGACGAGGGCGCGCGTGGCGTGTGCGGCGCCGACAACACGCTTAAGGTCGCCCGCGCGGCGCTCCATATGTGGGAGGAGCCGCCCATTTCGGGCGAGGCCGGCTCGGGTACGATTTTCTTTAGCGGCTGTTCGCTCAAATGTATCTACTGCCAAAACCACGAGATCTCGACGGGCAATTTTGGCCTTGAGATTTCGCCTGAGCGCCTGGTCGAGATTATGCTGGAACTGCAGGACCAGGGTGCCAACAACATCAATTTGGTGACTGCGACGCACTATGCGCACCTGTTGCCTGCCGCGATTGCCGCGGCACGGACGCGCGGGCTGGTCATCCCGATCGTCTACAACACGAGTGGTTACGAGCGCGCGAGTGCCGTGGCGGCGCTGGGCGACCTGGTCGACGTGTGGCTTACGGATTTTAAATATGCCGATGCCGGGCTTGCGCAGTCGCTTTCTCATATTAAGGACTACCCGCGCGTGGCCGTGTCGGGTCTGGCCCAGATGGCGCGCGAGATCGATCGCCGCGGGGGAGAGCTGGTGGATGAGGGCGGGCTCATGAAGCGCGGCATCATCGTGCGCCACCTGGTGCTGCCGGGGCATGCGGATGACTCGTGCCGCGTGTTAGACCTGGTGTGGCAGACGGTGGGCGACGTGCCGATCTCGGTCATGAACCAGTACACGCCCAATGCGCTCATGCGCGAGCAGGGCGGCGACCTGGCACGTGCCGTGACGCGCGAGGAGTACGAGCAGGTGCTCGACCATGCCGACGACCTGGGCTTTACGACGATGTTTTGGCAAGAAGGCGGCGCGGTAGACGAGAGCTTTACCCCGTCGTTCGACACCACCGGCGTCCTCACCAGCGCAAAGTAGCGCGTTCGCCGATGATTTTTCTGGGACGGGGATTAAAAAATCATTCGGTACACAATGTTTTTTTAATCCCCGTCCCAGAAAAATCATCGAGAGGATCGCCTGCTCGAAAAGTTGTCAAAATAGCCGTGCCCCAAAAAGACTGATTATTGGGCGTTGACAGTTGGCGAGCCGTAGGTAAAATATCAACTTGTCCTGGGGACGTAGCTCAGTTGGGAGAGCGCTGCCGTCGCATGGCAGAGGCCGAGGGTTCGACTCCCTTCGTCTCCACCCTTGGATTTGATAAGCCGCTGACATTGTGTCGGCGGCTTTTTTTAAAAGAAAGGGCTGTACCATGGCCGAGCTTGAGTCCCAACCACTGTCTGCCGAGGAACGCGCCGAGTTGGAAGAGCTCCGCGCCGAGAAAGCTCGTCGCGAGGCCCAGGAAGAGGCACGCCGCGAGCGTGAGGAGCTGGCCGCCCTGCGTGCCGAGCGTGCGAAGGCCGAGGAGGCTGCTGCGAAGGGCGCATCCGAGCCCAAGCCCGCCGCCGCGAAGCCCGCGCCCGCCGCACCTAAACCTCAGCCTAAAAAGACCGCTCGTCCCAAGTTCGTCGATCCTAAGCCGAGCCGTGACGAGATGAGCTTTGCCCAGCGCATGGTTACCTCCAAGGAGCCTACGGGCGAGAACGAGATCCCTGGCATGGCGCCGGCTCAAAAAATCATCATTGTCCTTGCCCTCATCGCGTTTGTCATCTTTATGGGCTACACGATCCTGACCAGCATGGGCCTGCTCTAGCCGATTCGCGCCGGGTGTCATGCCCGAACACTCTGCCCTTCTCCAACCCTCAACCTCTGCACAACGCATCCGAAAGGTCGCCCCATGGCTTTGACCGACATCTCGCATCCCACCGACATCGCAATGCTCACTGATCTGTACGAACTCACTATGGCCCAGGGCCTGTGGGAGAGCGGCAAGGCCAATGAGCAGGGTTGCTTTACGGCGTTTTACCGCGACCATCCCTTCGGCAGCGCGTATGCCGTCATGTGCGGCACCGCCGAGCTGCCCGAGCTTGTCGAGAATCTGCGCTTTACGCCCGAGGATATCGACTACCTCGCCTCACTTCAGGCCCCGGCCGGCGGCGCGATGTTCAAGCCTGCATTCCTCGACTACCTGCGCAACTTCCGCGCGCATGTAAACATCGACGCCGTGCCCGAGGGCGAGCTCGTCTTTCCGCGCGAGCCCATGGTTCGCGTCACCGGCCCCGCGCTGGAGTGCCAGCTGCTCGAGACGGCGCTGCTCAACATCGTTGGGTTCCAGACGCTTGTCGCCACCAAGACGGCGCGCGTGGTGCTGGCGGCGGACGGCCGTCCCGTTGCCGAGTTTGGCCTGCGCCGCGCTCAGGGTCCCGATGGCGGCTTGGCCGTCGCGCGCGCGAGCTACGTTGCCGGCTGCTCCTCTACGTCCAATGTGCTCGCCGGCCGCCGCTACGGTATTCCCGTCTTTGGCACGCATGCGCACAGCTGGGTGATGAGCTTCGATTCCGAGCTCGAGGCCTTCCGCGCCTTTGCCAAGTCGAGCCCCAAGAACTGCACGCTGCTCATCGACACCTATGACGTGCGCGAGGGCTGTGAACATGCCATTACGGTTGCCAAGGAGATGGAAGCGGTGGGCGAGCGCCTGTCGGCCATTCGCATCGACTCCGGCGACCTCGCCAAGCTCTCAAAGTATGTGCGCGGCCGTTTTGATGCCGAGGGCCTGCCCTATGTGGGGATCTCGGTTTCTAACGATTTGGATGAGTACACGATTCAGTCGCTGCTCGACCAGGGCGCGCCCATCGACAGCTTTGGCGTGGGCACCAAACTCGCGACCTGCTACGATCAGCCTGCGCTGGGCGGCGTGTACAAGCTTTCGGCCCGTCGTGCGAGCGACGCGGAGCCGTGGACGCCGGTGGTGAAGCTTTCCGAGCAGCCCTACAAGCGCACGATCCCCGGCGTGCAGCGCGTACGACGCTATTACGACGGCTTTGGCGGCCCGGTTTGCGACATGATTTATGACGAGGACCATCTGGCAGGGGAGGGCGTCGCGCGCGGCAATACCCTTGTGGCCGTGAACGATGCCGCCCTGGTGACCGACGTGTCCGAACTTGAGTATCGCGAGCTGCTGGTGCCGATCGTGCGCGATGGCAGTGCGGTGGCTCCGCGTGAGAGCATCCAGGACGCGCGCGAGCGCTGTGCTTGGGCGCTCGATCATCTGGACGCAGCTTTCAAGCGCTTCCTGTACCCGCAGACCTATGTGGTGGGCATGGAGCAGGGCCTGGCTCAGGTGCGCGACGAGCTCGTGCGTAAGAACATGGCCGCGGCTTCTGCCTTTCCCTGGGCTCACTAATTCCTTGGGCGGTAGGGGCGAGTCACGCTCCCTTGGCCGCCAGCTCGGCCGTTCGCTGAACAGTTGATTGGTTTGACGTATGACGACTTCTTATAAAACGATGGTGGTAAAGATCGGTTCGTCCACGGTGGTGGGCGCCGACGGCAAGGTCAACCGCGCCTTTATCGGCGGACTTGCCGACCAGGCCGCAGCGCTGCGCGAGCTTGGCTGGCGCCTGATCGTGGTGAGCTCGGGCGCCATTGCCTGCGGCTATCCCGTGCTGGGCTTCGACCGTAAGCCGGTCGGCGACCTGCCGAGCCTGCAGGCCTGCGCCTCGGCCGGTCAGTGCATCATCTCGTCGGCCTACGACGAGGAGTTCCATGCGCGCGACCTGCTCACCTCGCTCGTGCTGCTCACGCGTCACGACACGGCGCGCCGCACGTCCTACCTGCACGCGCGCGACGCCCTGCTTCGCCTGGTGGAGCTCGGCGTGGTGCCGGTCGTCAACGAGAACGATACCGTCACCGTCGATGAGATCAAGTTTGGCGACAACGACACGCTGGCGGCACTTGTGAGCTGCCTGGTTTCTGCCGATCTGTGCGTGACGCTCTCGGACATCGATGGCCTCTACACCGCCAATCCGCATGAGGATCCGACGGCTGAGTTTATCCCGGTCGTGCATAAGATCGATGCCAAGATTATCGCCTCGGCGGGCGATTCTTCCACATCGGTGGGTACGGGCGGCATGATTACCAAGATTCGCGCGAGCCGCATTCTCATGACGGCGGGCATTCAAAGCGTGATTTGCTCGGGCGAGGAGCCCGATGCGCTCGTGCGTCTGGCCCGCGGCGAGAGCGTGGGTACGCTGTTCGATCCGCCGGCGGAGCGCCTGGACATTGCGCCGCGCAAGTTGTGGATTGCACTGGGCGACAAGGCGCACGGCTCGGTGACGGTCGATGACGGCGCCGCGAAGGCGCTGGTCAGCCGCGGATCGTCGCTGCTCGCGGTGGGTATTCGCGAGGTCGATGGCCAGTTTGCCGAGGGCGATGTGCTCGACGTGTGCGACCCGAGCGGCATGGTTGTCGCCCGCGGTATCGCCGAGGCCGATTCGGACGTGCTGGAGCTTGCCGCCGGCCGCCGCCAGGACCAGATTGCCAGCAACCGCCTGCTCGCAGACCTGGCCGAGAGGCCCGCGATCCATAGGGACAACTTGATAGTGCTTGCTTAGGCCTCGACGCCGGGCGCCTTCGATCTGCAATGCACGTGGGGCGAAATTACCAGGGTAACTTTGCCCCGCCGCGCTTATGTCCGAGCTGGTCGCCACGAAAACGGCCCATCTACTACGTTTAATAGGCTATCGGTGACCATGCCAAGAATTGCAAAAAGAAAACCGCAGGTAGAACGCCTGCGGTTTTCTTTATTTATGGCATCTGGTTGGGCCATGCGGGTGAAACGTAGTAGATGGGCCGTTTTCGTGGCGAAGGACATCATCCGGCACTTGGGGACGTTTCTATTGTGCCGGCAGGTGGGGACACTCCTTTGCTAGAAGATTCGGCGCAGGTCTCCGCGGTTGAGGGCCTCGTCGAAGAGGTGCTTGAATACCACACTGCCGTGCAGGCCGTCGTGCTCGAACTCGTTGGTTACCCAGGCGTGCGAGTTGCCCAGGCGGCTGAGCGTGTCGAGCTGCAGACTCGAATCGACGTACATGTCATCGAAGTACACCGCGGCCTGGAGCGGCACCTCGTTGCAGGCCAGGCGCTGCGGGTCATAGATCTTGTCCCAGCTGGTGTCTTCCATCAGCAGGTCCATGGCGGGCTTGAAGGGCTTGAGCTCGGGCATCTGCTCGAACATCCACGGGAACATGGCCTCGCCGGTAAACATGAGCGGGCGCGCGAGGGTGTCGAACTCGGCGCGGTGTGCCTTCTCTTCAGCTGCGGCCCAGCCAATGGGCATAGTGTCACCGTCGGCGTATATGAACTCCTGCAGCGTCCAGTACAGCGGATTCGTGCGCGTGTTGGTACGCTCGAAGGCGCGCATCAAAAAGCTGTCGGATACCGAGAAGCCGCAGCTCAGTGTACCGTCGCCTGTAACAAACGCGTGATCGATAATCCAATGCATGCGCTCAAAGCTCGGCTTCATGCCAAAGTCGCTGCCCATGAGCTGTAGGCGCTCGACCGTCATCGGCGAGCCGTCGAGCAACACGGGCTTTTGCTCCTCGAGGGCATCTGCCAGGGCCGCCACGCGCTCGACGTCGGCGGGGTAGCGGTCGTAATACTGCTGCGTCTTGGCTGCCATGCGTGGGAAGGTGTGCGCGTAGACCTCGCTGGCGCTCGCCGGCACGTGCGGAATGCCGCCGCAGGTAAAGCTTGCCGCCACGCCCTCGGGGAAGAGCGACAGATAGCTCAACGTCAAAAAGCCGCCGTAGCTCTGCCCCAGTGTGACCCAGGGCTTGCCGCCAAAGCCCACCAGGCGCAGGTACTCAAAATCGCGCACGATGGAGCTGGCAAGATGGCGCTTGAGGAAATCCGCCTGCGAGCGTGCTGTATCGGCGCCGGCGGCCGTTGCGCGATCACCCAGTGCCTTGATCGTGCGTCCGTCCACGCAGCTACTGCGTCCGGTGCCGCGCTGGTCGGGAAGGACCACGCGGAAGTGCTTGACGGCCTCCTCGATCCAGCCGTCGCTTGTGGGCGACAGCGGACGCGGGCTCTCGCCGCCGGGGCCGCCCTGCAAAAACAGGAGCAGTGGCAGATCGTCGTTGATGCGGTCGGGCGCGCAAACCACACGGTAGAAGAGCTTGATGCTCTCGGGCGCGCCGGCGATGGGCGCCGGCATAGCGCCGCGGCGCATGGTGCTGCCGACGGCCAGGAGCATCGGCTCCAGGCCGCGCCAGTCAAGGGGGACGTCGATGCTGTGGTCCTCGACGTAAAGGCCGGGGACGTGGTACGAAGTGATGAGGGCCATGTGAGTCTTCCGTTCGTTGCGGTGTTTCGGGTTGACCAATTCTACCGCCGCGGGCGAGGCCATGCGCAAATCGGCTACCATGGTTGCAAACTTCTAGGAGAAAGGGCCGCCCATGTCGGTCGATATAGCCACGTATGTCCACGATCTTGCCGTTGCCGCCAAGGCAGCGTCGGCCTCGCTTGCCACGGCGAGCGATGAACAGCGCCAGGAGGCCGTGCGCGCCATGGCCGCAGCGCTGCGCAACGGTGTCGACTCCATCGTCGCCGCCAACGAGCTCGATATGTCCGCCGCGCGCGATGCGGGTACCTCGGCCGGACTGCTCGATCGTCTGCTGCTGACGCCTGAGCGCGTCGAGGGCATGGCCGCCGGCCTGGAAAAGCTCGCCGAGCTGCCCGATCCCGTAGGCCGCGTGCTCGACCACCGCGTGCTTGCAAGCGGCGTGGACCTGACCCGTGTGAGTGTGCCGCTGGGCCTGGTCGCCATGGTTTACGAGGCGCGTCCCAACGTGACGGCCGACGCCGCGGGCATCTGCATCCGTACCGGCAACGCCTGTATTCTGCGCGGCGGCTCGCTGGCCTATCACTCGTGTGCCATGATTTCTGAGCTGCTGGCCGATGCGCTCGAGGCCAAGGGCTTCCCGCGCGAGGCCGTGTCGATGATCGAGTCCACCGACCGCGAGGCCACTGGCGAGCTCATGAAGCTCCGCGGTATTGTCGACGTACTCATTCCGCGCGGCGGTGCAGGCCTGATCCAGCGCTGCGTGCGCGAGTCGCTTGTGCCGGTGATCGAGACGGGCACGGGCAACTGCCACATCTACGTGCATGAATCCGCCGACTTCGATAAAGCGCTCAATATTATCGTCAACGCTAAGACGCAGCGCGTGGGCGTGTGCAATGCCGCCGAGTCGCTGCTGGTCGACCATGCTGTGGCCAATGTGTTTTTGCCTGCGGTTGTTGCCGTGCTGCACGACCACGGCGTGCTCATTCACGGCGACGAGGCCACGTGCGCCGCGTGCGCCGATGCCGGGCTTGCCGAGGGCGATGACTACGTTGCCGCGACTGAGGAGGACTGGGGTCGCGAGTACCTGGCGCTCGAGATGAGCGTGAAGGTCGTGGCAAACGAGGACGAGGCCATCGCACACATCAATCGCTACGGCACGATGCACTCCGAGGCCATCGTTGCCGAGGACACGGATGCTTGCGAGCGCTTCCTGGACGCGGTCGATGCCTCGGCCGTGTACGCCAACGCCAGCACGCGCTTTACCGACGGCGGCGAGTTTGGCCTGGGCGCCGAGATTGGCATCTCGACCCAAAAGCTCCACGCCCGCGGCCCCTTTGCCGCCGAGGCCCTCACCACCTACAAATACAAGCTCCGAGGCACCGGCCAGGTCCGCCCCTAACGCCCGCGCAAACAAAAACCACCACAAAGGTGCCTGTCCCCTTTGTGGTGGTTTTGGAATTAAGCCTGAAAGGTGTCGCGGTCGGGGGCGAAGGACTGCATGGCCGCGATGGTACGGTCGAAGAGCTCGGGGAGCTCCCAGCCCAGCATCTCGGCACCCTGCGTAATCACGTCGCGCGAGCAGCCGGCGGCAAAGCGCTTGTCCTTGAACTTTTTCTTGAGCGACTTGGTCGTAAAGTCCATGACGCTCTTACTCGGACGCATGATGACGGCAGCACCGATCAAGCCGGTGAGCTCGTCGCAGGCAAACAGGATCTTTTCCATCTGCAGCTCGGGCTTGGGCAGCGAGGTGTTGAAGTCCGACGTGTGCGTCTGAATGGCGCGAATGAGATCGGGAGAGGCGCCCTCGCCTTCAAGGATCTCGGCCGCATAGATGGTGTGGTTCATGGGGTCGTCCTCATGCTCCTCCCAATCTAGGTCGTGCAGCAGACCGACGATGCCCCAAAACTCCTCGTTCTCGGGGTCGAACTCGCGCGCAAAGTAGCGCATGGTGCCCTCGACCGTTTCGCCGTGGGTGATGTGGAACGGGTCCTTATTGTGCTCGTTGAGCAATTCGAACGCACGGTCGCGGGTGATTCCGGCGGAAAGTGGCTCTGCCATAAAAGACTCCTTGTGCTCGCAGGTATCGCTAAGAATGAATACTACTAGAACGACTAGAACGAAAAAACCACCACAAAGGTGCCTGTCCCCTTTGTGGTGGTTTTTGGCGCGGATGGGTTAGTTGAGGGCGGCTTGGGCTAGGCGGGCTTCGGCGGCCTCCTCGGTGACGCCCAATGCCACGGCGAACTCCTCGATGGAGCGGCGCTTGGCTTCCTTGAGTACACGCATATAGTAAGAGCTGGGCTTTTTATCGGCTTCCTCGGCCTGGCGAATGCGGTGCATCATGGTCTTTGCCACGCGGACCGTCTCGGGCGCGCCCAGCTTGAGCTGCTGCTTAAAGTGTGTCTCTTCAAGCGAGCTGTTGCGCTCGGTAAAGGTGTCGCACTCCAGCTCGTCATAGTGGCTCAGCAGATGCTCGGCATCTTGCTGAGAGATGGCGGCATGCAGACGGTCGGCCTGCGCCACGGGGTACATAAGGATTGTCTGCGCATGCCCTTGCTTGGCCTCGAGCAACAACATGGGCTGCGGCGTGTCGTCCCTAAAACCGACGACGGTGCAGACTCCCTGACCCGGATGAATGACGTGTTGACCGATTGAGAACATGCTACCTCCAACTTATACGAATTTACGTATGTCTAGAATAACACGCTGACGTGCGCAAATCCTCGCTTTATGCAGGAAAAGCACACAACTCTGATAGGTAAGAGTATTCGATAAAAGACACAGCTCATTCACACCTTTATGCATTTTCAACGCGTGCATAATCTGCAGGCAGACCGGCATCTTTGAGTGACTCCATACAAGCTGTAGTCAATTTTGTGCATATGCAATTTCGATTGGCTTTACCCTGCGACAGTGCCCCTCGCTTGTGATAGAGTGCTACAAACTCTGGCTTTTGCCCTACGAGTGACCAAGAGCTCGGGGGCTTTAACACAAGGAGGATCTATGCCCGAGAAGATTGAAGAGCTGGTACGCGCTGCGCTTGCTGCGGCCCAGGAGGCCGGCGACCTTTCCGCATTTGAACTTGACGATTGCGCTATCGAGCGACCGGCTGACACTTCTCATGGCGAGTGGACCTCTACCATGGCCCTGAAGTCCGCCAAGCTGGCCCACTGCGCCCCGCGCAAGATCGCCGAGGCCATCGTTGCCCATATGCCCGAGGATCCCGCGATCGAGAAGGTTGAGATCGCAGGCCCCGGTTTCATCAACTTCTACCTCTCCGTTGCCGTCAAGAATGCCATCTTTGGCGAGGCTCGCGAGAAGGGCATGGACTTCGCTAAGTCCAACGTCGGTGGTGGCCTGAAGACCCAGGTCGAGTTCGTTTCCGCCAACCCCGTCGGCCCCATGCACATTGGTCACGGCCGCTGGGCCGCTCTGGGCGACTCCCTTTGCCGCGTCATGGACCACGCCGGTTACGACATCCAGCGTGAGTTCTACATCAATGACCACGGCTCTCAGATGAACACCTTCGGCAACTCCATCAGCACGCGCTATATGCAGCTTGCCGACATCATCGCCAAGCAGGGCGTTGATATCGACGAGGCTCATAAGCTGCTGATCGCCGACCGTGACGCCTTTGTTGCCGACGAGAACGACGAGCACCCCGAGACCCATCCGTATCAGGACAACTTTGCCGAGACCTTGGGCAAGGACTCTTACGGCGGCGACTACATCATCGACGAGGCCGCCGAGTTCTGGCGCACCGACGGCGACAAGTGGGTCGACGCCGATCCGCAGGAGCGTATGGAGAGCTTCCGTGAGCGCGGCTACGTGAAGATGGTCGACAACATGCGCGACCTCTGCCACGCCGTCAACTGCGACTTTGACCGTTGGTACTCCGAGCGCTCGCTGTATGTGAAGGACACCGAGGGCGAGACCGCCGGCACCTCCGCCGTCGACCGCGCTTTTGAGAAGCTCGACAAGATGGGCTACCTCTACACCAAGGACGGCGCCCTGTGGTTCCGCTCCACCGATCTGGGCGACGACAAGGACCGCGTCCTGATCAAGTCCGACGGCGAGTACACCTACTTCGCCTCCGACGTCGCCTATCACTGGGATAAGTTCCAGCGCGTCGACCACGTCATCGACATCTGGGGCGCCGACCACCACGGTTACATCGAGCGCGTCCGCTGCGTCTGCGACGCTCTGGGTTACCCCGGCAAGTTCGAGGTTCTACTGGGCCAGCTCGTCAACCTGCTGCGTAACGGCAAGCCCGTCCGTATGTCCAAGCGCAAGGGCACCATGGTGACCCTTCAGGAGCTCGTCGACGAGGTTGGCTCCGATGCCGCTCGCTACACGCTCATCTCCAAGAGCTCCAACCAGATGGTCGACTTCGACATCGAGGCCGTTAAGAAGCGCGACAACTCCAACCCGGTCTATTACGTGCAGTATGCTCACGCCCGCGTGTGCTCCATCCTGCGCCGTGCCGCCGACGTTACCGCCGAGCAGGCCGACGAGATGGGCATGAAGGCCGTTGCCGCCAAGGCCATCGGTGAGAACGTCGATTACTCGCTGCTGACCGACCCGACCGAGCTCGCCCTTTCGCGCAAGCTCAACGAGCTCACCGACCTGATCGCCAGCTGTGCTCGCGATCGCGCTCCGTTCCGTCTGACCCACTTTGCCGAGGAGCTCGCCGGCGACTTCCACAGCTTCTACGCTGCCTGCCAGGTTCTGCCGAGCGAGGGCCGTCCCGTCGACCCCGAGCTTTCGCGCGCCCGTCTGGCAGCTTGCGACGCTGTCCGCGTGACGCTCGCCCTGGTGCTTACCCTCGTTGGCGTTTCCGCGCCCGAGCAGATGTAATCTGCGGGTCATTTGACCGTGTAGGTTTGGTTTAACTGAGCCCTATAAGCCCGATCTCCTACGGAGGTCGGGCTTTTTTCGCAAACGCCGACGTATTGATGAATTTGGAACTGCTGGAAATACGAAACTATGCCAGTTTACTACGATGAATTGAGGAATTCTAACCACGCCGGCGTTTTGCTAAAAAGTGCAAGGCATCTACCTGCGGTTTTAGTTCAACAAGTTTCGGAGTGGTCGCGGTTGAGCGATTCATCGTAGTAAACCGCCATAGTTTTGGCGGAGGCAGTCAGATTTGTGGGTGGCAAACAAAGAGTGTCCCTTTTGACTAGTCGTTTAAGAACGTCCCCAATGACTAAGTTGCAGGTGGCGGCGGTTGTGTTACACTAACGCTGCGTAGTTGACGCAATCATCTCGATACAGATCAATGATGTCCGTCGTTTTGAACGGAACTAGACTGTTTAGCCGCCCTGAAGGTTTATGCAGGGAGCATGTGATCACAGGGCTTGAAAAGAAAGTTGAGCAAACACTGTGTCTGATCAACAGCAAGAAAACGAAATAACGACGACGCAGGCCGCTCCCGCTGCACCGGTTGCGTCGGACCAGGTCGCGGCGCCCGCTCAAGCCTCGGCTCCTGAGACGCCTAAGGCTGCTTCGACGCCTATGCCTGTAGCGGCTGAGAAGGCCGTGCCTGCAACTGGTGAGGAGGCTGCTCCGGCAAAGCCCAAGCGCACGCGCCGCACGGCCAAGCCTGCCGCTGACGGCGAGGAGGTCACCAAGCCAAAGCGCCGTACCACGCGCACGACGCGCGCCAAGCTCACCGTTGCAGCTGACTCCTCGGCGCCGATTTCCGATGAGGTCGCGCAGACACGTGCGTTGGCGCAGATTAGCGAGGCTCAGGTGGTGCGCGCCCGCCGTCGTGCTGCCGAGCGCGAGGCCGCGGCTCTGACCGAGCTTGCAGCTCCGTCTGTACTCGAGACCCCTGCCGCCACCGAGGTTCCTGCCGCCGACCAGCCGACCGAGAAGCTGGCACCGCGCACACGCCGTCGCACGGCTGCTAAGGCCGAGCAGGTTGCGGAACAGGTAGTCCCCGAGCCCACTGAGACTTCGGTCCGTTCCGCGGCAGGGGAGGGTGCATCGTCTGTTGAGCCCGCTGCGCCTGTCGAGGCCAACGAAGTTCCCGTTGTCGATCCGGCTTTGCGCCCGCACCGTCGCGGTCGCAAGCCCAAGGCCTTTGTCGAGGCAGAGAAGGCCGCAGCAGCAGCCGCCGCCGCTCGGGATGCTGCGGCGACCGCCGAGTCTGCAACCGCTGCCGATGCACCCGTCCAGGATGCTACGACTTCCGAGGCCGCTCCCGCCGATGCCGAGCCCGCCGACGTCCGTCCCGGTCGCAGCCGTCGTACTGCTGCTAAGCGCACGTCCAAGGCCAAGGCTGCCAAGAAGGGTGCGTCCGAGGATTCTGCCGAGACGACCGCCGATGCGTCGACTGATGTCGCCAAGGCCCAGGACGTCGAACAGCCTGCGTCCGAGAAGCCCAAGCGCGGTCGTAAGAAGTCCGTTAAGGCCAAGGCGTCCGAGCAGCAGGATGTCGAAGCGCAGGTTGATTCTGGCGCCGAGGCCAATGACGCCGCCGCGGCCAATGTTGGCACCGCCGCAACCGATGGTGCCGCCCCCGCTGAGGGCGAAGACGGCACTCGTCCCAACCGTCGCCAGCACAAGCGCAACGACGAGCGCAACGAGCGTAAGGACGACCGCAACAACGACCGTCGCAACCGCCAGCGCGATCGCAAACAGCGCAACAAGGAGCGTAATGCCGCTCCCACCGAGCCCACGCTTTCGCGCGAGGAACTCGCGGCCATGAAGGTCGCTGAGCTGCGCGAGAAGGCTAAGGAGTTCGAGATCGAGACGACCGGCAAGAAGAAGGCCGAGCTCGTCGAGGAAATCTACGTCACCGCTGCGAAGGCCGAGGGCTTCCGCGACATCAAGGGCATTCTGCAGATTCGCCCGGACAGCTCCGGCATCATCCACGCCCATGGCTACATGAAGTCCAACGACGACGCCTTCGTGCCCGCCTACCTCATCCGCTCCGCGCGCCTGCGCACGGGCGACGTCATCGAGGGCTCGCTGCGTCCTTCGCGCGGCGGCGACAAGCGCGCCGGCCTCGCCAAAATCACGACCGTCAACGGTCTGGACCCCGAGCAGATTCGCAACCGTCCCAAGTTCGGCGACCTCACCCCGGTCTATCCCAACGAGCCGCTGCGCATGGAGCACGGCAAGGACTCTATTACCGGCCGCGCCATCGACATCGTGTCACCGATCGGCAAGGGCCAGCGCGGCCTGATCGTGTCCCCGCCCAAGGCCGGCAAGACCACGATCCTCAAGAAGATCTGCCAGTCTATCTCGATTAACAACCCCGAGGTGCACCTCATCTGCCTGCTCGTTGACGAGCGCCCCGAAGAGGTCACCGATATGCAGCGTTCCATCAAGGGCGAGGTTGTGGCGTCGACCTTCGATATGCCTGCCGACAACCACACCCGCGTGGCAGAGCTCGTCATCGAGCGCGCCAAGCGCATCGTAGAGCTGGGTGGCGACGTCGTGGTGGTGCTCGACTCCATCACGCGCCTCGCCCGCGCCTACAACTTGGCGGCGCCCGCCTCGGGCCGCATCCTTTCGGGCGGCGTCGATTCGGCGGCCCTATATCCGCCCAAGCGCTTCCTGGGTGCAGCCCGCAATATCGAGAACGGTGGCTCGCTTACCATCCTGGCCTCTGCCCTCATCGACACCGGTTCCAAGATGGACGAAGTCATCTTTGAGGAGTTCAAGGGCACCGGCAACATGGAGCTTAAGCTCGACCGCGACCTGGCCGACCGCCGTATCTTCCCGGCTATCGACCCCGTTGCCTCCGGTACGCGTAACGAGGACCTGTTGGTCGACGAGCAGATGCGTCCGTTTGTCTTTGGTCTGCGTCGCATTCTTGCCGGCATGAACAACACCGAGCGCGCGGCCGCATCGTTTATCAAGGGTCTTAAGGGCACCAACACCAACCAGGAGTTCCTGGTGCGTTCGGCCAAAAAACACAGCGACTACGAGCAGACGTTCTAGGTTGTCATCCACACGCAGCGATAGTCATCAATGCGATAAAGGGTCGGGGCTTTGAGCCTCGGCCCTTTTCTATAGCGCCGCTCCGCGCTTATTTTTGACCGTAAGACCGACGAGCAGCAGGTTTCCCGTTTCAATCCGACATCGTCGCTTGCAATCGGCAGGGCGGTTTCGCATAATAGCTTTTAAGCTTCGCGACGGAAAACGCAGATGAAACGAACCATATACCGTTGCTTTGGGGCATAGCCCCGCTTCATCTTCTCTCGCGCAGCCAACTGAATGATGCGATTTGGGTGCTGGAAGATGGGGAGAGCTCATGGCTTCTTCTGATGCAACACAACGAGCAGTCCTTGCCGGACTTTCCTGCGGGATCGGCCTTGCCGCCCCCGTGGTGATGTATGCCGCGACGCTGCCGTTCTCGTCGGTCAACGAGACGGTTGTCGCGGGCGCTGTTCCCTTTGCCGTCGGTGCGGTGGCGGGCGTGGGCATCTATGCCGCCTCGCTGGGTATCTCCGAGTACCGTGCGCAGCGTGAAGAGCGTCTGTTCCAGCCCGATGCCATGGGCGGTGCCGCCAATCTCAATCAGCATCAAAGCGAGTTCAAGACCGCCTCGATTCCAGCTCAGCAGCAGGATGCGACTCCATATGCTGCCGCTTCTGCTTCTCAGGCTCAGTCGGAGCAGTCTACCTCGGCATTCCTTTCCGGCCTGACTGGTGCGTTCCAGCGCCGTCATGCCGATGATGGTGTCCCTACCATCGCTCGAGCCGCAGATGCTATGGACGAGGCCGAGGCTTGGTCCATGATCGACAGCATGCTCGACGACGATTCGCCGGTGAGCTGCGACCCTGCACGCTCGCGCGACGTCTATCAAGTCGCCATCGACGAGCTCACCAACGGCGGGCAGACCGGCTCCTTCAATCGCGATGATATCGCCGCCGCGGCACGCGCCGTGTCGGGCTCCCAGGCCGCCCCTGCGGGCAGCACGGCGGCTTTCGTGGCACTCGTTGCCAATGCGGCGGTCAATAACGCCTACAGCGCTACCTCGGCGGACGCGAACGCTTCTGCCGATAATTCGTACGTTGATGAAGCCATGACCGCGGACGAGGAGGCTGTTGCCGCCCGCCGTGCCGCCGAAAGCTCGCTTTGGGGCGCTCCTGCCCAGCAGCAGGCGGCTGAGGCTGCGCCGTACAATGCAAACCTCGCCAGCATGCCTATCATCTCCGGTGCCGCGGGCATCGATCTCGATGACCTCGATGAGCCTGCAGCCATCACCGCATCGATTGATGCCCAAGATCGCATCGACACCGGCGACCTTCCGGACGCCTCGCTCGAGGTTGATGTCCCCATGGCCGATTACTCGGGCCACGAGGGTATGTGGGCCGCCGCCACCGCGATTCTGGATGAGATTGACGAGCCTGCTCCTGTTTCAGCCCCCGCTCCCGTCGCTGCCCCTCAGCCTGCTGCCCCCGCCTATGTCGGCCGTCACAGCGCTGTGTTCCCCGAGGATACTGCCCGTATCTCGCGTGAGAGCATCGAGCGGGCCGAGGCTATTGCCGCCGGCATTATGGAAAATCGTCGTCACGAGCGCGTCAATCAGATCCTCGAGGAAGAGATCGAGCGTCTTCAGTCCTCTACCGCCAAGCGTACGGGCCGTGCTTATCTGAGCGTTATCGAGGGCGGTACCGCCAGCTTCGCGCCGCTCCGTGCGGAGGCATAACTTCTGCATGGTTAAGATCAATCGAAAATGGGCGGTCGTAACCTGCCTGATGGCGCTCTTGATCTGGGGCAATTCGCTGGTTCCCGGCTCGGGGTCGGGCTCACTGAGCCTAACGGTCATGGAAGCTATCCGCGGTTTCCTGCACGGCGTGGGACTTCCATATGAATGGGTGACCAACTTTGTTGTTCGTAAGTGCGCGCATTTTACCGAGTATTTGGTGCTCGGCATCCTGGCAACGCACGCCTTTGATTTTGAGGGCCGACGCACCTTTGACGTGCTGCTGCCCACGGCAGTGTTCCTGCTGCTGATTCCCTCGATCGACGAGACGATTCAGCTCTTTGTGCCGGGACGCGCCGGCATGATCACTGATGTGATGATCGACTGCTGTGGAGCGGCAACGGGCGTTGTGCTCCGATATCTCTTACGGTCGCTGATGTGCGCCAAAAAGGCCGCCTAAGGACGCATTGTTTGGTCCTAGGCGGCCTTTTTTATTGGAGGGCTTATATGAGGTGTGGCGGCGTCGTTCCATAGGTCGGATTTGCCGGGTGCGCCACGCCCTGTGGGCGCGTCTGTTACTGAAGCGCCTGTGCGCCTAGGGCCAGGCAGCCCATGATGCCCTGCTTGCCCTCGAGGCTGTTGTTGACGATGTAGGTATCGATGTCGTTGACCTCGGGCGTGACGATATAGCCGTTGAGCATCTCGGCGCACTTCTTGCGCGCGAGCGGCACGATGGGGGTGTGGTCGGCCACGCCGCCGCCGATGACGATCTTCTGCGGCGCATAGCACAGGATGAAGGTCATGAGCGCCTGCGCCAGATAGCCGGCGAGCAGATCCATGGCCTCCGGGTCATCGGCCATGTCTCCGGCGCTCTTGCCATCCCAGCGCCTTTTAACGCCGGGGCCGGCGATGAGGCCCTCGAGGCAGTTGTCGTGGAAGGGGCAGGCGCTGTGCTCGCCAATGGTGTCGCGCGGGTCGCGCGTGACCAGGATGTGACCGGCCTCGGGATGCATCATGCCGTGCACGAGCTTACCGCCCGAGAGCACGCCAGCGCCCACGCCGGTACCGATGGTCAGATACACCACGTCCGTGAGGCCCTGGGCGCAACCAAAGGTGACCTCGCCCAGGCAGGCGACGTTGACGTCGGTGTCGTAGCCGCAGGGAATATTGAGCTCGTTTTGGATGGTGCCCAGCAGGTCAAAGTAGCGCCATGCCGTTTTGGGCGTCTCCAGGATCTTGCCGTATTGGGGCGAGGCGGGGTTGACTGCGGTGGGGCCAAAGGCGCCGATGCCCAGCGCGGCGATGCCCTTGTTCGCAAACCATGCGTTGACGGCCTCGACGGTCTCCTGCGGGGTCGTGGTCGCGATCTGCTCGCACTCCAGGACCATACCGTCTGCATAGCCCGTGGCGCAGACCATCTTGGTGCCGCCGGCCTCGAGCGCTCCGATAAGCTGCTCTGCCATAGTATTCCTCTCTGGGACGAGTTGCTCCGTGACTAAAGTATAGCGCTCTAAAAAATAAATGAGGTCGCTATAAAAAGAAACCTCATGGCCCAACGGGTTCACGAGGTTTCTTTAGTGCCTTTAGTTACTGACCGTCCTTACCCGCGCGGGTTGATTTTATCACGTAGCGACTTGAGGTTCTCAAGCGCAGCGTTGAGCGTCTCGTCTCGCTTGGCAAAGTGGAAACGAATCAGATGGTTGACGGGCTCGCGGAAGAAGCTCGAGCCCGGAACGGCGCCCACGCCCACCTTGGTGGCCAAATCCTCACAGAAGTCGAGGTCGCTGTCATAGCCAAACTCCGAGATATCCATCATCACATAGTAGGCGCCCTGCGGCACGTTGTGCTCAAGACCGATGCTATCGAGCCCCTGACAGAATAGGTCGCGCTTGGCGGTGTAGAGGTCGAGGACCTCCTGGTAATAGCTGTCGTCGAATTTGAGGGCGGTGACGACAGCTTCCTGCAGGGGAGCGGCAGCACCCACGGTGAGGAAGTCGTGGACCTTTTTAATGCGCTCGGTGATCTGGGCCGGGGCGATGGTGTAGCCCAGACGCCAGCCGGTGATGGAGTACGTCTTAGACAGCGAACTGCAGCTGATGGTTCGATCGAACATGCCGGGCAGCGTGGCCATATAGACGTGCTCGTGGGGCGCGTAGACGATGTGCTCGTATACCTCGTCGGTAATGCAGTAGGCGTCGTACTTTTTGCAGAGGTCGGCGATTAAGGTGAGCTCCTCGCGCGTAAAGACCTTGCCGCAGGGGTTGGAAGGGTTGCACAGGACGATGGCCTTGGGATCGTTGTCGCGGAAGGCCGCCTCGAGTGTCTCGCGGTCAAAGTCGAACGCAGGTGGGTTAAGCGGCACGTAGATGGGCTCGGCACCCGAGAGGATCGTGTCGGCGCCGTAGTTCTCGTAGAATGGCGAGAAGATGACGACCTTGTCGCCGGGGTTTGTGACCGTCATCATGGCGGCCATCATGGCCTCGGTGGAGCCGCAGGTGACCACGATGTTCTCGTTGGGGTTGATCGGCATGCCCATAAAGTGCTCCTGCTTGGTGGCAAGCGCCTCGCGCATGGCCTGGGAGCCCCAGGTGATGGAGTACTGGTGGTAAAGCGGCTTGGGGTCGCTGGCGATGGCGCTCAGGCTGTTGAGCAGCTGCGCCGGGGGATCGAAATCGGGGAAGCCCTGCGACAGGTTGACGGCACCATACTTGTTGGAGATGCGCGTCATGCGGCGGATGACCGAATCGGTAAACGCCGCCGTGCGGTTGGAGAGTTCTTTCATGCCTATCCTTTCGAGCATTGGGTGGAGCAAGTTTACTCCTATGGAATCGATGGGATTTGCTTGAAATGGTCTCGAAAAACTCTTTTCAAAATTCTTGAAAATTGGGGCTTGCATCGCGTGGCGTTCCTTGCAATAATAGTCGAGCGCGAAGCGCACAGGACACGGTGGGTGTAGCTCAGTTGGCTAGAGCGACGGGTTGTGGTCCCGTAGGTCGAGGGTTCGAGTCCCTTTACCCACCCCAGTTCTTGCTTCGTGTTGATATCGGGTCGTTAGCTCAGTTGGTAGAGCAGGGGACTCTTAATCCCAAGGTCCAGGGTTCGACCCCCTGACGGCCCACCCAAAGTATGTTAAAGCGACTGGCTTAGGCTGGTCGCTTTTTTGTTGACCTCGCATGGGGTCGAACCCGTCGGGGCGCGAAGCTGAGGAAATGCGTAAGCATTTACCAGCGCAGCGCGCAAGGCGCAAAGCGCCGAAGCGGCCGCCTGCAAAGCAGGCTGACCCCCTGACGGCCCACCAAAGCATGTTAAGACGGTCAATCTCGGTTGGCCGTCTTTTTTATTAACCTCGCATGGGGCCGAACCCGTAAGGGCGCAGACGCTTTACAAGTCGAGCCTGCCCTGGGGGTCGGTGAATCCGTCTGTACCCTCCTTGAGCTTTTTCTCGTCTGCTTTCACGCGACGTTCGAGCTTCTTTGTATCTTCGGCAGGCGGTAGGTTCTCGGGTACAATTCCGCGGTCGATGAGGCTGCCACGCACGCTTGTGTTGTTCTCGACGTGCTCTTGCTTGATCTGGTCCAGACCGTACAGGTCGTGTTCCTCGGCGTTGAAGGCCGTCATCGAGTTCGTAAGGTCCTTTGCTTTGATGAGAACATCGGCTAGCCTGTCCGCCAATGCCGAGCTCTTGGATACGCCGAGCTGTTGCTTCATTTCCGCCGTGCTTCTGCCGCCGAATAACGCTTCATCGCCCTTCGACTTGATGATCGCGAATCCTTTGGAGTCCACGCCGCGTTTGAACGCAATACCCGAGAGCTGTTTCTCTGAATCAGATAGCGAGTGGCGCGCCTGCAAGCGCTGAATCTCTGCGAAGCGCTGCTCTATGAGCTCTTGGCGGCGCGTCTGCACGGCGAAGTACGCCTGTGCGAGCGCGATTTCTTGCTTGTTTGAATCTCCGTTCTGGGCGATTAAATAGCATGCATAGCGCGTAAGTTTGTAGTCTTTAACCGCACGAGCGGCGACACCGGCAGTTACCATTTTCGTGGTGTCACGAAAATGGGAATCAACTGGAGTTTTGTTTGTTTCGCACGAGACTTTTGCCCTCTTAACAACTTCGGCAAAGTTCTCCCATCGAGTGTACCCCATGGGTTCCATTAAATCGCGTGCGAGCCAATACTCAACGCCGTCTTCCACATTGGCGTAGCTATCAAGTTTGACACGCCACTTCTCGATATCTCTACTGTCCATATCTCCTCCTCGCTGGCCTATTGTCTATGCGGGCTTTGCCCGCTCTGTATTCAGAATTAGGATACGCTGCCGTGCGGACACGAATGGGCCCCGTGCCACTTCGAGTTCACGGGGCCCATAGATATCGATTAGTTGTGTTTTGCTTTAGATAGGTGTCCAGTTTAATTCGCTCGATAGTGCGATCCGAGACTTTCGGTTCGCTTGCGCATGGCTTTGACCATTTCCTGTGCTAGTTGAATCTGCGATTGCAGGCGGGCGAGGGCTGCGATTTTGCTGTCATTGGCGTGTGGCTTGCTCAGCGCCGTTGCGTCGTCTTGCAGGCTTTCAAGCTGTTGCAGGGCCTTGGATAGACCCGCTTCGGTCCTGTTGATCATGCAGTAGGTACTCATTGTGCGTTTGAGGCAGCGGGTCAGGCGCTCGGCGTCTGCTGTAGCTATGCCATGCTGGGGGAGGGCGATATCCATCGGTGCGGCCGCCTCAGGAGCGTCCAGCGCTGCTTGGGCTGCCGATGCGCCCGCAATGCGCCCGAACACGATGCCATTGGCACTCGACAAGCCGCCGATGCGGTCGGCGCCGTGCATGCCGCCTGTTGCCTCACCGCAGGCGTAGAGGCCCTCAACGCCTGCGTACGCGGTCTTGTCGATTTTGATACCGCCGTTGGCGGCGTGGGCATACATCGCCACGCGCATCTCGTCGGTCGGCGCGATGCCGTGCTCGTCTTGCAGCCAGGTGGCAAAGGTCTGCACAAACTCGGGGATGTCCTCGCGGGGGAAGTCGTAGTGGAGCGCCAGGCCCTCTGCACCTGCCTGATCTATGACGAGGTCGATGGCGCGGGAGGCCAAGCGCGAGGTGAAAGGACCATATCCAGAGCGCTGCTCGAGCAGGTCGTCCAGCTTGTCGTCGGCAATATCTACCGGCTGGTCTACATGTACGTAGCGCCAGGTTTTCTCGTTGAAGACCAGGTTGCGCTTGGGCTCGATGAAACCGGGCATCATCTGCATGAACTCTATATTAGTAAGTGTTGCGCCGTGCGCCAGCGCGATGGCCTGCGAGGAGCTGAGCACATCAGCCGACGTAAGGCTGCGCTCGAACAGGCCGCCTGTGCCACCGGTTGCGATGATCGTGGCCTTGGCAGCAAAGGGCACGATTCGATTTTCGGTGAGGTCGTAGAGCACGGTTCCGGTTATTCTACCGTTCGTGTCCTCAACAAGGTCGATAAGCTCATAGCGGGGGAGCAGGCGAATGCCGAGTGACTCGATTCGGGTCGTCAGAGCGTCCTCAAGGGGCTTGCGGGTGAGGCCGCGCCACATGCGCGTCTTGTGGTCAAAGCAGGGGATAAACTGCTTTTGCTGGGCGCTCTCGGCATTTTGTGGGCGTTGAAGTTCAACACCCAGATCCCGTTCGAGCCATGTAATTGCCTGGGGAATGCCGCGGACAAACGTCTGGACAAGCTCGGGGTCGGCGACGCCGCCACCAACGGTCTGGATGGTGTCGATGAGGTCTTGTTCGTCGCCTTCGTCGACGGGACCAATAAGGCCGAGGCCCCAGGTGCCCGGGAAGAAGCTCGATCCACTCATAGTCTTTCCGGCGCTTGCCACAGTGACGGTTGCACCCGTGCGTGCCGCTTCGATGGCGGCGCAAAGGCCCGCAATACCAGATCCAATTACCAGTACGTCAGTCGATTCCATCGGATTCCTTTCTCGTCCGGCGCATTGTCGCACGGGTGATCGGTAATGGGGCCGCAAAGACTCGGCAAATCGGTAAAGGGCAAATATGGCAGGTGGGCGTCATGGACGCTCTGGCGCTCCGTCTCATCACATCTCGTATTTCGCCCCAACTGATATATCGGCATTAGCTACCCTGCGACAGCGCAAACAAAAAGAGCCGCCACCTTAAAAGGTAGCGGCTCTAAAGCTCAACTATATGAGCATCGCGCGGGCGCGATTAGGCCTTGAGGGCCTCCTCGACGGCGACAGCGCAAGCGACAGTGGCACCGACCATGGGGTTGTTGCCCATGCCGATGAGACCCATCATGTCGACGTGCGCAGGCACGGAGGAAGAACCGGCGAACTGGGCGTCGGAGTGCATACGACCCATGGTGTCGGTCATGCCGTAGGAGGCAGGGCCGGCGCCCATGTTGTCCGGGTGCAGGGTACGGCCAGTGCCGCCACCAGAAGCGACGGAGAAGTACTTCTTGCCAGCCTCGAGGCGCTCCTTCTTGTAGGTGCCAGCGACGGGGTGCTGGAAGCGCGTGGGGTTGGTGGAGTTACCGGTGATCGAGATGTCGACGTTCTCGTGCCACATGATGGCAACGCCCTCGCGGACGTCGTCGGAGCCGTAGCAGTTAACGGCAGCGCGGGGACCATCGGAGTAGGGGATGGTCTCGACGACCTTGAGCTCGCCCGTGTAGTAGTCGAACTGGGTCTTCACATAGGTGAAGCCGTTGATGCGGGCGATGATCTGGGCGGCGTCCTTGCCCAGACCGTTGAGGATAACGCGCAGCGGCTTCTTGCGAGCCTTGTTGGCGTTCAGAGCCAGGCCGATAGCGCCCTCAGCGGCAGCGAAGGACTCGTGGCCGGCCAGGAAGGCGAAGCACTCGGTGTCGTCGGAGAGCAGCATAGCGCCCAGGTTGCCGTGGCCCAGACCGACCTTGCGGTCCTCGGCGACGGAGCCGGGAACGGTGAAGGCCTGGATGCCCTCGCCGATGATGGCAGCAGCCTCAGAAGCGGTCTTGGCGCCACGCTTGACAGCGAGAGCGCAACCGAGGGTGTAGGCCCACTCGGCGTTCTGGAAGGCGATGGACTGGGTGTTGTTGACGATCTCACGCGGGTTGAAGCCCTTGTCGGTGCAGATCTGCAGAGCTTCCTCGAGGGAGGCGATGCCGTTGTCGGCGAGGCACTTGTTGATCTTGTCAGCGCGGCGCTCGTAACCTTCGAACGTAACAGTCATAGTTATTTCCCTCCCTTTCTACTCGTGAACCGGGAACACGCTGGCGACGGAGTGAGTCTCCTCGTCGGTGCGCGGGTCGATGTACTTGGCAGCGTTCTCCCACTGACCATAGTGGCCCATAGCGCCAGCGATGGCCTCCTCGGGGGTCTTGCCGGCCTTGACGGCGTCGGTGAACTTGCCGAGGTTCAGGAACTCGAAAGCGATGATCTCGTTCTTGTCGTTGAGAGCCATGCGAGTGACGTAGCCCTGAGCGAGCTCGAGGTAACGAGCGCCCTTGGCCTTGGTGCCGAACATGGTGCCGACCTGAGAGCGAAGGCCCTTGCCGAGGTCGTCGAGGGAGGCGCCCACGGGCAGGCCGCCCTCGGAGAACGCGGTCTGGCTGCGGCCGTAAACGATCTGCAGGAAGATCTCGCGCATAGCAACGTTGATGGCGTCGCAGACGAGGTCGGTGTTGAGGGCCTCGAGGATGGTCTTACCGGGAAGGATCTCGGAAGCCATGGCGGCAGAGTGGGTCATGCCCGAGCAGCCGATGGTCTCAACGAGGGCCTCCTCGATGATGCCGTCCTTGACGTTCAGCGTGAGCTTGCAGGCGCCCTGCTGAGGTGCGCACCAACCCACACCGTGCGTAAGACCGGAGATGTCGGAAATCTCCTTAGCCTGGACCCACTTGCCCTCCTCGGGGATGGGTGCGGGGCCGTGGTATGCACCCTTGGCAACGGGGCACATGTTCTCCACTTCCTGTGAGTACTGCATGCCTCTCCTCTCTATCGTGTTGGCGTCCCGTCTGGGGGTCGTGGCTGGCGATTGCCGGGCGACCCTTCGAAAGGGACATGACATGCAGCCCCTATAATACCGCGAAATGCACGGAATATTTGGCGAACGGCTCAGTTTTCGTAGCGAGAAGTCCGGAAGTTTTAATTGAAACGGTTTAACTCTATGTTCCGTGGTCGCGAACTTCCGTAGAGGGGGTTCGTCTTGGGCAAGCTTTTGGTCAGCTCTTGTATGCGTTGCGGGGTCTGACCTGTTGCAACGGTGCCGTTCGCCGCCCGTTTACTGCCTTTGGCCGCGCGAGTGTATTGTTTTGCGTGAATGTTTTGATGGCACGCTTCAATCGTGCTGTATTGGATGGCAATCAGATCCCGGCGAAGGGAGCGCCATGCAGCGCGTTTGGAGAACGGTTACCGGCTTTTACCATGTCTGTGCCCGCGGTGTGGGCAAGCAGCTCATCTTTGAGGGCGATGAAGACCGGTGGGAGTTTTTGGAGCTGATGCGCGAGTACTGCCGCGAGGCGGGCGTGACGGTTATCGCCTGGTGCCTTATGGGCAATCACGTGCATCTGGTGCTTGCAGATTACGAGGACGCGATGAGCGCGGCGATGCACCGGCTGCTTTTGACGTACGCGCGGCGGTTCAATAAACGCACGGGGCGTACAGGTCATCTGTTCCAGAACCGTTTTGACCGGCGCTCGCTCGATACCGACCGTTATCTAATGGCTGCCATTCGCTATGTTCACGCTAATCCGCAGGAGGCGGGTATCGCCCTGATCGAGCGTTATCCCTGGAGCAGCTTTGCCGAGTATCTGAGAGCGTATGACAACGATACGACGAGGGGATTTTCGGACCCTTCTTGTGTGCTTGAGCTCTTTGAGTCTGCCAAGGGGTTTCTGGATTATTCTCTGTCGATGCCCGATGGTTCCGATCCGGTGATTCACGATATGGATGAGACAGAGTGGGAGCGGCGTGCGTTTGCCGACAAGATGGCGAAGCGCCTGGGCGTGCCGCTCAACGAACTCAAGACCGTAGCGCCCTCGCGGCGAGATGGAATCATTTTCGCCCTGCACGATGGCGGCTACACGGTGCGCGAGATCGAACGGTATACGGGAATCAGCAAGAGTACCGTCTCTCGTATCGTGCGCGCTTATGCGCAGGTAAAGGCTCAGGCTGAGGGCTCGGAATAGAAAATGGCCGAACCACTCTTGTCAAGCGATTCGGCCAATAAAATTCTTAAGATTTGGGACAAATACTACTGATTATTTTGTCCCGTGAGCATGCCGTCGAGGGTGCGCCAGGCGAGCTCGGCGCATTTGACGCGGGCGGGCATGTGCGAGATGTCCTGGAGCTGGGCGGCTTCGTCCAGGTCTTCCAGGTCCTCCTCGGAGAGCTTCTCGCCGCGGATCATGGCGAGGAAGAGCTCTGCCAGGTGGCGAGCTTCCTCGACGGTCTCGCCGGTGATGAGGTCGGCCATGATGTCGGCACTGGCCTGGCTGATGGCGCAGCCGTGACCGGTAAAGGAGGCCTCCTCGATCACGTTGTTCTCGACACGCAGCTGCAAGGTGAGCTCGTCTCCGCAGCTAGGGTTGATGCCGTCGTGCTCGTGCGTGGGAGCATCCATCTCGTACTTATAGTCGGGGTGCGAGTTGTGCTCCATAAATGTGGTGGAGGTGTACAGATTACCCATTGAACGTGCTCCAAACGTGATGCAGGCCGGCGATGAACTTGTCGATGTCGGCCTTGTCGTTGTAGAAGGCTACGCTGGCGCGGCAGCAGGCAAGGTTCTCGACGCCCAGCCAGGTGAGCAGCGGCTGCGCGCAGTGGTGACCGGCGCGGATGCAGACGCCGTCCATGTCCATGATGCTCGCGACATCGTGCGGGTGGATGCCCTTGACATTAAAGCTCACGACGCCGTGGTGGTTATCCCAATAGATTGAGCCGATGATCTGGACAAAGTCGAGCTGCATGAGCTCGCCCATCAGGTAGTGGACGAGTGCCTGCTCGCGTGCCTGGATGTTTTCGTAGCCCACCGTGTTGACGAGGTAGTCGAGGGCGGCGCCTGTGGCGAAGATGCCGGCGGCGTCCTGCGTGCCGGCCTCGAACTTCTCGGGGACGGGAGCCCAGACGGCGTCCTGCTCAGTAACCGAGTCGATCATCTCACCGCCGGTAAGCATGGGCGGCATGGCGTTGAGCAGATCCATCTTGCCCCACAGCACGCCGATGCCCATGGGGCCCATGGCCTTGTGCGCGCTAAAGGCAAAGAAGTCGGCGCCCAGATCGGCCACATTGACTGGCATGTGCGGCAGCGACTGTGCGCCGTCGACGACCAGATAGCCGCCGTACTTGTGCACGAGCTTGCCGAGGTTCTTGACCGGGTTCTCGACGCCCAGCACGTTGGAGACCTGTCCCACGGCCAGGATCTTGGTCTTGGGGCCCACCTTGGCCAGAACCTCCTCGGTCGTGAGCTGGCCGGTCTTGGTGGGGTAGAGGTAGACGAGCTTGGCACCGGTCTCGCGGCAGACCTGCTGCCACGGAATCAGGTTGGAGTGGTGCTCCATGATGGTGATGACGACCTCGTCGCCCGGCTCGAGGACTGTGGGTGCAAAGCTCTTGGCGACCAGGTTGAGCGACTCGCTCGTGTTGCGGGTGAAGACGACTTCGTTGGCCTGGGGGGCGCCGATGAGGTCGGCGATCTGTTGGCGGACCTTCGCGATGGCGTCGGTGGCCTCGACGGACAGCGAGTACAGGCCGCGCAGGGGGTTGGCGTTCATGCGCTGGTAGAAATCGCGCTCGGCGTCGAGCACGCAGGCGGGACGCTGCGCGGTGGCGGCACTATCGAGGAAGGCGATCTCGGGATGCTGCTGGAACAGCGGGAACTGTGCCTTGTAGGGGTTGGTCTCGATGTCTACGGTAGGCCAGCCGCGCGAGGCCTCGTCGCTGGCGTCGAGCTCCATGGGCTCGGGGGCGGTACAGGTGTCGCATTTAACGTGCTCGGTGTCGATCATGCGAGCTCCTCTTCAAAGTTGTCGATCAGGTTGTTGCCCAAGCGGACGACGGCGGCGCGGGTACGCTCGTCGGTGGCGGAAAGCGCGGCGTCTTCCAGCTTGGCGCGGATGAACAGGTCCTCGGCGGCGTTTTGGTCAAGGCCGCGGCAGGCGAGGTAGAACAGCTGCTCGTCGCGGACGTGACCGATGGTGGCGCCGTGGTTGCCGGCGACGTCGTCCTCGTCGCAGAGGATGACGGGGACGGTCTTGTTGTCGACGCCCTTGTTGGCCAAAAGCACCGTCTCGCGCTCGGTGCCGGTTGCACCCTTGCAGCCGTGCACGAGGTCGATGGTGCCGCGGTAGACCTTCTTGGACGTGCCGGTCAGCACGCCGTTGGCGTCGATCTCGCACTCGGTCTTGCGACCGCGGTGGCGCAGCTCGTAGTTAAAGTCGCGCACCTGCTCGCAGGCGCCCAGGTAATCGGTATCGATGGTGACCTTGGCGGTATCGCCCAGCAGGTCGCCGGCAAGGCCGGTGGCGCTGGCGCCGGCACCTAGGACAGTGTGCTGCACGTTGACGCGCGCGCCCTCGTCTAGGAACAGGCCGGTGTCGTCGAGTGCGATCCAGCTGTCGTCGAGTGTCTGCGTGCAGGTCACGTTGACGGTGGCGTACTCGTGGGCGCACACACGCAGCACGGAGCCCACGACGCCCTCGCCGGCAACGGGGGAGTCCAGGGCTAGGGCGAGGTCGAGCGTTGCCTGCGGGCGGGCGACGACGTCGATGGCGGCAATCGCAGCCGCTGCGTCGACGCCACTCACGCGCACGGTAACGGCGGCGTGCTGGTAGGCGGGAACATCGATGACGATGCGCTTGGTAGCGTGCTCGGCCAAGTAGGCGTAGGCAGCCTCGCCCATGCCGGTTTCGAAGGCTTCAGCAGGGGAGAGCTCCTCCTCGAGCTTGATGGCGCCGGCCTGGTAGACGGAGGTGGCGGGCACGTCGAGCTCGGTCTCGGGCGTGATGCGGGCGCGGTCGGCGGCATCACCGGGGGCGGAGGAGCGGCGCTCGGGGAAGCGCTCGGCCATGGCGTCCATGGCGGCGTCGAACGCGTCTGTCACGTCAATAAACTGCTCGCCCAAGCCTTCGACCTCAACGGCCTCCGCGGGAGCGGCGGCAAGCTCGTCAGAGAGCTCGAGCTTGGTCTGGTTCATCTTGAGCCAGCCCCAAGTGGCAGCCGGCATCGCGTTGACCTGCTCAAGGGTGGTAGCAGCGGTGTTGGTTTCCTGTTTCATTATCCGATCGCTCCTTCCATCTCGAGCTTGATCAGGTTGTTCATCTCGACGGCGTACTCCAGCGGCAGCTCCTTGGAGACCGGGTTGGCAAAGCCGTTGACGATCATGGTGCGGGCCTCTTCCTCCGAGATGCCGCGGCTCATCAGGTAGAACACCTTGTCGTCGCCGATGCGGCCGATGGTGGCCTCGTGGCCGATGTCGACGTTCTTGGCGCGGATGTCCATGGCGGGGATGGTGTCGGAGCGGCTCTGGTCGTCGAGCATGAGCGACTGGCAGCTCACGGTTGCCTTGGAACCCTCGGCCTTGGGCGTGGCCACGATGGAGCTGCGGAAGGTCTGAATGCCGCCGCTCTTGGAGATGCCCTTGGTCTCGACGGTTGCCGAGGTCTCGGGGGCGTTGAGCACGACCTTACAGCCGGTATCGAGGTTCTGCCCGGCGCCAGCAAAGGTGATGCCGGTAAAGCTCGACCGGGCGCGGCGGCCGTTGAGCACACTCATGGGGTAGAGGTAGCCCACGTGGCTGCCGAAGGAGCCACTGATCCACTCTATGTCGCCATCCTCGTCCACGCGCGCACGCTTGGTGTTGAGGTTGTACATGTTTTTGGACCAGTTCTCGATGGTCGAGTAGCGCAGGTGCGCACGCTTGCCCACAAAGAGCTCGACGGCGCCGGCGTGGAGGTTGGCAACGTTGTACTTGGGCGCGGAGCAACCCTCGATAAAGTGCAGGTCGGCGTCGTCCTCGACGATGATGAGCGTGTGCTCAAACTGGCCGGCGCCCTTGGCGTTAAGGCGGAAGTAGCTCTGCAGCGGGAAGTCCAACTTGGTGCCCTTGGGCACGTAGACAAACGAGCCGCCCGACCATACGGCGCCGTGCAGGGCCGCAAACTTGTGGTCGGTGGGCGGGATGAGCGTCATAAACTTCTCGTGGATGAGCGGCTCCCACTGCGGGTCGTGCAGGGCCTCTTCAATACCGGAGTAGACGATGCCCATCTTGGACGCCGTGTCCTGCATGTTGTGGTAGACCAGCTCGGAGTCGTACTGCGCGCCGACGCCCGCCAGGTAGCTACGCTCGGCCTCGGGGATGCCCAGGCGCTCAAAGGTGTTCTTGATGTCGTCGGGCACCGACTCCCAGTCGTGCTTTTGGTCGGTGTTGGGCTTGACGTAGGTGACGATGTTGTCCATGTCCAGGCCCTCGATCGAGGGGCCCCACGTCGGGTCGGGAAAACGATTGAAGATCTCGAGGGACTTTAAGCGCAGATCGAGCATCCACTGTGGCTCGTCCTTCTTGGCGCTGATCTCGCGCACGATGTCGGGCGTGATGCCGGCGTCGAGGCGCTCGAATCCCTCCTCGCCGTAGGTGAAGTCGTAGAGGCTGCGGTCGATGTCCGCGACCTCGGTGCGGTTCTTGGTCATTGCGTCGCCCCTTTACGCCTGCTGCTCGGCAGCGGCGGCCTCGGCCTGGGCGCGCTGCTCGGCGGCCTCGCGCTCGAAGGTCTCAAAGCCGTTCTTGTCGATCCAGGGGATCAGCGAGGCATCGTCCTCGCGCACGATGTGGCCCTTGAC